>JAIETI010000094.1 GCA_019745365.1 Gemmatimonadaceae bacterium
GAAGCAGCTCCCGCGCGGCAACTTCCACTGGGATATCTGGGGTGGGCACGAGTACCGGTCGGCCACCCCATTCCCGGCGGCGGGGGGGCGGTCGGCGGCACTCCCGGGCTACAACGTCTTCTCCATGCTCATGGAGATCCGGATCGGCTCGGGGGTGCTGACTTACCAGATGCGCAACCCGATCGGGACCGTGTACAACACCGTTCCGGGCTTCCTGATGCCTCGGAACCTTCAGCTCTATGGACTCCGCTGGGAGTTCTGGAACTGACCTGCCAGAGTTTGACAATGTCGTTGTCCGACAGTAACTTACGCGGCTCTATATGATTCGCAGCATGACGGGATTCGGGGCCGCGGACGGCCGGGTGGGAACCACTCGGGTGTCGGTCGAGCTTCGGACCGTGAATCATCGCTTTTTCAATCCGAGCCTCAAGCTCCCGTCGGCGCTCAGCCGATGGGAGACTGACGTCCGTGATGCGCTCCGTCAGCGGATCACCCGAGGCCACGTTTCAGTCACCGCTCGGCTCACGCGCGAGCAGGATGGCGGTCTCGCGATAGATACGGCGCGGTTTGCCGAGTCGGCGCGGCAGCTCACCGAGCTCGCGGTGAGCAATGGGCTGGCGCTCCCGCTCGTGGGCGATGTGCTCCGCCTGCCCGACATCATCAAGACGGGGAACGACGAGGAGGCCGAGCTCGAACTCGCGCCCTTCCTCGCGATCGTCACCGCTGCCGCGGATGCGCTTGGTACCATGCGCGAGAGCGAAGGGGCGCGGTTAGTCGCGGTTCTCCTCGAGCGCTTCGCCATCGTCGAATCCGCGGTCGATCGGATCGCCGAGCGCGCACCGGTGCGGCTCACCGCCGCGCGCGACCGCATGCGCGAGCGGGTGCGCGAACTCGCGGACGGCATCGCGCTCGACGAGCAGCGGATCGCGCAGGAGATCGCCCTCCTCGCGGATCGCCTCGACGTCGGCGAGGAGATCGATCGCTTCCGCACCCACCTCAGCCACGCGCGCGAGATCCTCGCGCCCACGTCGGACGAGGTCGGCAAGAAGCTCGGTTTCCTCCTGCAAGAGCTGCTGCGCGAAGCGAACACGATGGGCTCCAAGGCGAACGACGCGCCGATGCAGCGCGAGGTGATCGCGATCAAGGAGGAGCTCGAGCGGATTCGCGAGCAGGTGGAGAACCTCGAGTGAGTGCGTTCCCGGTGGTGCTCTCGGCACCGAGCGGGGGCGGCAAGACGACGATCGCCAAGCGGCTGCTCGCGACGCGGTCGGATGTGGGCTATTCGGTGAGTGCGACCACGCGCACGCCGCGGGACGGTGAGCGGGACGGGGTGGACTACCACTTCCTCTCGCCGGATGCGTTCCAGGCGACGGTGGCACGCGGGGAGTTCGCCGAGTGGGCCACGGTGCATGGACGGATGTACGGCACGCTGCGGCGCGCCGTCACGGAGGTGTTGGACCGCGGGCAGCACGTGTTGATGGACATTGATGTGCAGGGCGCGCGTCAGTTCGTGGAGGCGTACCCGGAGTCGGTGACCATCTTCATCGTCCCACCGACAGTCGAAGCGCTCGTCGCTCGGCTGCAGGGGCGGGGGAGTGAGGACCGGGCCGCGTTACATACGCGGCTGCTGAGTGCGCGGGAGGAGTTGAAGGACGTCGGGCGCTACCACTACGTGGTGGTGAACGACGAGCTGGAGCAGGCGGTGGCGCGGGTCGGGGCGATCCTCGACGCCGAAGCCGTTCGTCACGATCGGATCGCTGCGCTCGGGGCACAGTTGGATGGGT
This sequence comes from Gemmatimonadaceae bacterium, assembly GCA_019745365.1. Taxonomy (GTDB): domain Bacteria; phylum Gemmatimonadota; class Gemmatimonadetes; order Gemmatimonadales; family Gemmatimonadaceae; genus JAIETI01. The sequence continues at coordinate 1,785 of JAIETI010000094.1, forward strand.
TCGCCGAGCGCTTGGAGCAGGAGATCACGAAGTACCGTTGACCGGAGGAAGGACCGATGCAGGTATTCACCCCGTACGAAGTCGTCGAGCACGCTGCCAACAAGTACCTCGCCGTGCTGGTCGCCGCGAAGTACTCGCGCGTGTTGAACGAGTTCCCGCGCGACCGCTCGAAGTCGGGCGAGAAGAAGCTGACCACGCGCGCCCTCGAGGAGCTCTCGAGCGGTGGCATCGAGTACCGCGTGGTGCCGCGCAAGCCCGACACCGTCTAACACCGGCAGCCCGTGCGCCCCTTCGCGGGGCGCCGGATCCTGCTCGGCGTCACGGGCGGGATCGCGGCGTACAAGGTCGCCTTCGTCGCCCGCTCGCTCGTGCAAGCGGGCGCTCTGGTCGATGTCGTGCTCACGCGCAGTGCCCGCGAGTTCATCGGCGCGGTGACCTTTGAGGCCCTGACGGGGCGTCCGGTCCATACCGAGTTCGTCGCCGAAGGCTCAGCGCTCGATCACATCAAGTTGCCGCGTGCGGCGGAGCTGATCGTCGTCGCACCAGCGACGGCGGATTTCCTTGCCCGTGTGGCCACCGGACAAGCGAGTGATCTTCTCACTGCGTCGCTCCTCGCAGCCGAGCCCGGTTGCCCGGTGCTCCTCGTGCCGGCGATGAACGATCGGATGTGGGATGCCGCCTCGGTGCGCGCGAACGTCGCGGCGCTTCGCTCACGCGGATATCACGTGCTCGAGCCCGACACCGGGCCGCTCGCCTCCACGCTCGAAGGGAGCGGGGCGGGGCGCATGCCCGAACCACCGGCCATCGTCGCGCACGCGGCGCGCTTGCTCGAGTCGCCGTCCCTCACCGGGAAGCGAGTGCTGATCACGGCGGGCCCGACGCGCGAGCCGCTCGACCCCGTGCGCTTCCTCTCCAACCACTCGAGTGGGAAGATGGGCGTCGCCCTCGCCGAGGCCGCGTGGCGGCGCGGTGCAGAGGTGACGCTCATCGCGGGGCCGCTCGCGGTTCCGATCCCCACCGGCGGTGTGACCGTGGTGAGCGTCGAGACCACGGAGGAGATGGGGGCCGCGGTCGCGGATGCGCTCCCGACGAGCGATGTGCTCGTGATGGCCGCTGCCCCCGCCGATTTCCGCGCGACCGATGTCGCGCCCGAGAAGATCAAGAAGGGGAGCGCCGCGCCGACGCTCGCGCTCACGCATACCCCCGACATCCTCGCGAGCACGATCGGCGCACGAAAGCCGGGCGCGGTCATCGTCGGCTTCGCGCTCGAGACCACCGATGTGCTCGCGCACGGTCGCGCGAAGCTCGATCGCAAGGAGCTCGATCTCATCGTGATCAACGACGCGACCGAGCCCGGCGCTGGATTCGGTGGTGATACCAATCGGGTGACGCTCCTCGCGCGCGGCGGTGAACCCGAGCCGCTCGCACTGATGCCGAAGGCCGAGGTCGCTGAGGCGATCCTCGATCGGGTGGAGGCGTTGCAGCGTGGACGCTAGAGAGCGGCTCCGCCAATATCTCGAGCAACGCCGCGAGCTCGGCGAGCGCGAGTTCATCCTCGATGATCTCTCGGTCGAGGATGCGCTCAAGACGCTCGGCGTGAGCGCCAGGATGTCCGCGGCCGCGCCGTCGCCACGTGCGCCGGAGCGCCCCGTGCGCGCGCCGCGGAACCAGTTCCCGCTTCCGCCCGCACCCGTCGAGCCTACTCCCGCGCCCGCGGCGGCGCCCACGGAGATCGCCGCACCGATCTCTGTGCCTTCATCGCCTGCGCCGACGACCTCGTGGGAGTCGCTCGACGCGATCGCACAGGCCGTGAAGGGGTGCACCAGCTGCCCGCTGCACGCCGCGGCGCAGAACGCCGTGCCAGGTGAAGGCTCACCGACGGCGGACTTCGTCTGCGTCGGTGAGGGCCCAGGCGCGAATGAGGATGCCACCGGTCGCCCGTTCGTCGGCGCCGCGGGAGAGCTCCTCACCAAGATCCTCGAAGCGATCAAGCTCACCCGCGACGAGGTGTACATCGCCAACGTCGTCAAGCACCGCCCGCCGGGGAATCGGACCCCCACGCCCGAGGAGATCTCGGCGTGCACACCCTACCTCACGCGGCAGCTCCAGCTCCTGCAGCCGAAGGTCATCCTCGCCCTCGGTGCCACGGCCGCGCAGGCCCTCCTCGGCAGCAACCTCGCGCTCGGGAAGCTCCGAGGGCAGATTCACCGATATCACGGCATCCCCGTTGTCGTGACCTACCATCCCGCTGCGCTCCTTCGGAATCCGAATTGGAAGCGCCCCACTTGGGAAGATGTCCAGCTCGCCCGTCGAATTCTCGATAACGCCGTCTAGCCCCGACGCTTTCCGCGATCGGCGTCCGCCCTGGTCCGAAGAAGCGGAACAGGCGATCCTCTCGGCGATGCTCCTCGACGCCGAGGCGGTGTCGCGTGCGGTGGAGCTCGCGCGCCCAGAGTGGTTCTATCGCGAGGGGCACCGTCGCGTCTTTCAGGCGATGACGAAGCTCCACGAGCGCGGGGTCACGATCGACCCGTTCACGCTCGCGAACGATCTCGAACAGCAGGGTGAGCTCCGCGCGGCGGGCGGTAAGGAGTATCTCGCGCAGCTCATCGACGTCGTCCCCACGGCGGCGAACATCGAGTATCACCTGCAGATCGTGAAGGAGAAGTATCTCCGACGCCATCTGATCGAGGTGGCCACGGAGATCGTGCGTGAGGGGTACGAAGGGAAGGCCGACGCCGCCGAGTTGGTGGACGCCGCTGAGGCGCGCGTGTTCGAGGTGGGGCAGCAGCGCGGTGCGGAGGGCGCGGTACGACTGAAGGGCGTGCTCTGGGAGGCGATGGAGCAGATCGAGAAGCGTCGCGGTGGCGGCGCGCTCGTCGGCGTTCCCTCGGGCTTCACCGATATCGACACCCTCACGCTCGGCTTCCAGAAGTCCGATCTCGTGATCATCGGCGCGCGTCCGTCGATGGGCAAGACCGCGTTCGTGCTGAACATCGCGCAATACGCCGCTGTCGAGCAGAACATCCCGGTGCTGATCTTCTCGCTCGAAATGAGTAAAGATCAGCTTGTGGCCCGTATGCTCGCCTCCGAAGCCTATGTCGATGCGCAACGCATCCGCTCGGGCCATCTCACCCAACAGGACGACGCCAACCTCGCGAAGGCGCTCGGTCTGCTCGGCCCGGCGCCGATCTGGATCGACGACGCGCCGGGGCTGACGATGCTCGACATCCGCGCGCGGTCACGCCGACTGAAGGCGGTCGAGGACATTCAGCTCATCATCGTCGACTACCTGCAGCTCATCCAAGGCCCGCCGGGAAGCGAGAGCCGCTTGCAGGAGATCTCGCAGATCTCGCGCTCACTCAAGGTGCTCGCTAAGGAACTCGGCGTGCCGGTGCTCGCGCTCTCGCAGCTCTCGCGCTCGCTTGAGTCGCGCACGGACAAGCGTCCGCTCCTCTCCGACCTCCGTGAGTCCGGCTCCATCGAGCAGGACGCGGACGTGGTGATGTTCCTGTACCGCCAGGAGTACTACGATCAGGCGTACGACGAGCAGGGGAACCCGCGCAAGACGACCGACGGGATCCCGCTCGATGGGCTCGCTGAGGTGATCGTGAGTAAGCACCGCAACGGCCCGACGGGGAGTGCGCGACTGCACTTCCGGAAGTCGTACACCCGCTTTGAGAACTTCACCGCTCGCCAACCCGGGTGAGCGTGGCGGCGCGCGCCAAGACGGTCTATCGCTGCACCGAGTGTGGCGCGGAGTCGCTCAAGTGGGCGGGAAAGTGCGACAGCTGCGGCGAGTGGAACACGCTGGCCGAGGAGATGGTCGCGCCGAAGAGCGCGGGGAACGGGGCCGCACGCCGTCGTGCGGGGAGCGCCTCATTCGGGGATGGCGGTCGCGTGGTCGCCCCGCGTGCGCTCCGCGCCGTCGAGGGGACCGAGGCCGACCGAATCAAGACGGGGCTGCCAGAGTTCGACTTCGTGCTCGGCGGCGGATTGGTGCCGGGGTCGGTCGTGCTCGTCGGTGGCGAGCCGGGGATCGGGAAATCGACGATCCTGCTCCAAGTCGCGGCGCATCTCAATCAACATGGCCATCCGGTGCTTTATGTCAGCGGCGAGGAGTCGCCGCTCCAGGTGAAACTGCGCGCCGATCGCCTCGGCGGTGATGCGCTGGATGTCTCGCTCATCGGTGAGACCGATCTGGAGAGCATCATCGCGAGCGCGACGTCGCTCGCGCCGCGCGCGATGGTCGTCGATTCGATCCAGACGGTGTTTACGGGCGATCTTGAAGGGGCACCCGGGAGCGTGGGGCAGGTGCGCGAGTGTGCCGCGCGACTGATGCGCTTCGCGAAGGAGACCGGCACGGCGGTGTTCGTGGTCGGCCACGTGACGAAGGGTGGTGGGCTCGCCGGGCCGAAGACGCTCGAACACATCGTCGACACGGTGGTGTACTTCGAAGGCGAGGGGATGCTCGATCATCGCATCCTGCGCGCGACGAAGAACCGCTTCGGCTCGGTGGACGAGATCGGGGTCTTCCGCATGACGGCCAACGGGCTCGAAGGGGTGGAGAATCCGAGCGCACTCTTTCTCGGCGAGCGCACCGGCGCGAGCGGCGGCGCGGTCACCGCGCTGATCGAAGGGTCGCGCCCCATGCTCGTCGAAGTGCAGGCGCTCGCGGCCAAGGCGGGCTTCGGCACTCCGCAGCGCGTGAGCGCTGGCTACGATGGGCGTCGGCTCGCCTTGCTGCTCGCGGTGCTCGACAAACGCGCCGGGCTCTCCTTTGCGCAGCTCGACGTCTTCGTGAATGCCGTGGGCGGGGTGCGCTTGGTGGAGCCGAGTGCCGATCTCGCGGTAGCCGCCGCGCTCGCGTCGAGTGTGTATGACAAGGCGTTGCCGGAGGGCGCGGTCTTCCTTGGCGAGCTCGGGCTCGGCGGAGAGGTGCGTGGCGTGACGCAGGTGGAACGTCGGCTCGCCGAGGCGGAACGGCTGGGGATGCGTGTCGCGTACGTGGGTGAACGCAGCGTGCCGAAGCGTGCGCCGAAGGGGCTTCAAGTGAAGCCCGTGCGAGATATTGGTGGACTGTTGCGGGAACTCTTCCGATGACGCGCGACGTGGGCGTGGTGATCGTGGCCGCGGGATCGAGCTCGCGCGTGGGTGGCGCGGAGCTCAAGCAGCTGCGATGGGTGGCCGGCAAGCCGATGCTCCTCCACTCCGTGCAGACCTTTCAAGCTCGTGCTGACGTCGGGATGGTCGTGGTGGTGCTCCCCGATCGCTACGCGGGCGATCCGCCCCCCTGGCTCTTTCAGTGCGACATGGATCGCCTGTTGATCGCCCCCGGCGGTGCGGTGCGGAGCGAGTCCGTCTTCAATGGGCTCGGGGACATCCCGCTCGAGTGCTCGGTGGTCTTGATCCACGACGCGGCGCGCCCCCTCGCGACCGATGACATGATCGAGCGCGTCGTGGTCGCGGTGCGCGGCGGAAAGGGCGCGATCGCCGCGCTCCCCGTGGTCGACACGCTGAAGGAAGTCGATGCCGACGGGCGCATCGTGCGCACCGTGCCACGCGAGCGCCTCTGGCGTGCCCAGACGCCGCAGGGATTTCCACGACAGATGATCGTCGATGCGCACCTCGCCGCACAACGCGAGCGGATCGACGCGACGGACGATGCCGCCCTCTGCGAACGGCTTGGTCTTCCCGTGGTCGTCGTGCGCGGGAGTGAGCGCGCGATGAAGGTGACCGACGAAGCCGACTTCGCGCGCGCCGAAGCGCTCTATCCGCTCGCCGAGTGATGGATCGTGAAGCGCGCGCCTTGCCGTTCTGGAGCGATGACGAGGTCGCGGCCGGCGTCGATCGCGCGGTGCGCCACGTGCAGGAGGGCGGGGTGCTCGCGTACCCGACCGAGACGGTGTACGGCTTCGGCGGCGCGATCGATACCGACGCCGTGGCGCGACTGGTCGAGCTCAAGCGTCGGCCGCCGGCAAAGCCGTTCCTGCTCCTCGTCGATTCGAGTGAGATGATCGCGCGCTTGGGGTTGCATCTCACGCGTTCGGCCTCGATGCTCGCGGCGCGGCACTGGCCGGGGCCACTGACGCTCGTGCTCCCCGGCGGCGACCGCCGCGTCCCCACACGGCTGCGCGGCCCCGAAGGGGGCGTCGCGGTGCGGTGGACCAGTCATCCCGCGCTGCAGCGCCTGATCGGCGCGCTCGGCGATCCGCTCACCTCCACCAGCGCGAATCTCCCGGGGCACCCCGCGGCGATGGCGGCGAGCGAGGTGCTGCAGCAGTGGGCCGCTGCGATCGGGCGGGGCACCATGCTCGTGCTCGATGGCGGACGCCTCGCCCCTTCCGCACCATCCACGGTGGTTGATTGTACCGCACGCGTCCCGCGCGTCATCCGCCCGGGCGCGATCAGCGCGGCCGTGCTGCGCGAATCGACCCCCGACCTTGTGGGTGATCACTAGTGCGTCTGCTCTTCGTCTGCACCGGGAACACCTGTCGCTCGCCGCTGGCGGAAGCGATCGCGCGCGCGACGGCAGCGGAGCGCGGCCTCGCGGCGGTCACCGTGGCGAGCGCGGGGACAAGTGCGTGGGACGGTGCGCCCGCCTCCGATGGATCGATGCTTGTCGGCATCGAACGCCGACTCGAGCTCCAAGGGCATCGCGCGCAAACGCTCACGCATCCACTCATCGACGCCCACGATCTCGTATTGGTGATGGGGCCGCATCACCTCGAGCGCGCCCTCGCGCTCGGCGGCGGCGGGAAGAGTTGGCTCCTCACGGAGTACGCCTCCGCGGGGCGCGTGGCCGATGCGATCGCTGATCCCTTCGGCGGCGATCTCGCCCGCTATCGCGAGACCGCCGACGAACTCACGCGCGAGATCCGCGCGGTGTTCGATCGGTTGCAGGCCGAAGGCCGCGTTACGGTGTCGACACCTCCCGCCGCGCCGGACCCCTCGTGACCCCATCGCGACTGGCGCTACTCGGGCATCCCGTCGCCCATTCGCTGAGTCCGCGCTTTCAGAATGCTGCGCTCGACGCGGCGGGGATCGCACTCCGCTACGAAACGATCGACGTCACCCCGGCGGGACTCGAACGGATCGTCGCGCTCCTCGTCGAAGCCGATGCCGCAGGGAATGCGACCATCCCGCATAAGGAGAGTCTCTTCCGCCTCGCCCGTGAACGCACCGCGATCGCGGAGCGTGTCGGCGCGGTGAACACCTTCTGGGTGGAGCGCGGACAGCTCGTCGGCGACAACACCGACGTCGGTGGGTTCGATGTCGCGGCGCGTGAGCTCCTCGGTGATGCCACCACCGAGGTGCGTGTCGCGGTGCTTGGCGCCGGGGGCAGCTCCGCCGCGGTTCTCGCGGCCGTGGAGCGGTGGGCCGGTGCGAAGGCGCGGGTGTGGGGGCGCAGTCCAGCCCGGGCGTACGCGCTCGCATCGCGCTTCGCGCACTGCAGCGAGGGCGTGGCACGGATCGAGGACGCCGTGGCCGGAGCCACGCTCGTGGTGAACGCCACACCCGTTGGGCTGGAGGGCGACGAGCTGCCGATCCCAATCCACCTGCTCCCGAAGCACTGCGCGGTACTGGATCTCACCTATCGCCGCACCGAGACGCCATTCGTCGTCGCCGCGCGCGCGGCGGGCCACGCCGCGGCCGACGGCAAGCGGATGCTCCTAGAGCAAGGCGCGCTGGCGTTCGAGCGTTGGTTCGGGCGCCAGCCGGACCGCGCCGCGATGCAGCGTGCGCTCGACCTATGAACGCGCTCGTCAGCGCAACCGATGCGCTGCTCGACCTCGTCCTTCCGGTGCACTGTGTCGGATGCCACGCGCCGATGGGCGGCGAGCGTGGTGTCGCTTGCGGGCGTTGTCTCTCGCGTCTCGCTCGGCTGCCCGCCCCGCACTGTGGTCGCTGCGGTCATCCCATCGATCATCGCGATTCAGCGTGTCGCTACTGCGTGCTCTTCCCGAACATCGTTGAGCGCGTGCGGTCCTACTGCTGGGCGCCCGATCCGATCGCCTCGCCGCTCCTGGCCGCGCTCAAGTACGCGGACTGGCCGCGGGCCGGAGAGGCGCTGGGTAAGGTCATGCTCCGCGCGGACGGCTCGGGCGCACTCCGTCGCGATCTCGCCGCGGTCGTCCCCGTGCCCCTCGACCCGGTCCGCCAACGCGAGCGAGGGTACAACCAGGCCCGTGTGCTCGCGCAGGTCGTCGCGACCGCGTGGGGCGTCCCGCTTCGCGACGATCTCCTTACTCGGGTGCGACACACCGTGACCCAAACCCGGTTGACTCCACAGGACCGACTCGCGAACGTTTCCGGTGCGTTCGCGGTGACGGCTGGGGCGCAGGCGTTCGTGCGCGGCCGCCCGCTCCTCCTCATCGATGACGTGCTCACCACCGGTGCCACCCTCAACGCCTGCGCGCAGGCGCTTGCCGAGGCCGGTGCCGCTGGCGTGCGCTACCTCACCTTCGCTCGCGCGCGCGACGCTTCCCGCCGTCCGCTCTGATCCTCTCCGCTCAACACTGATCCCCACATGACGCTCAAAGTCGGCATCAACGGGTTCGGCCGCATCGGCCGCCAGGTCCTCCGCGCTGCCAAGCAGACCGGTGCCAAGATCGATTTCGTCGGCATCAACGATCTCACCGACACCAAGACGCTCGCGCACCTCTTCAAGTACGACTCGGTGCACGGCACCTATCAGGGAACGGTCAGCGCGGAGCCCGATGCCATCGTCGTCGACGGTGACCGCATCCGTATCACCAAGGAGAAGGATCCCGCCGCGCTTCCGTGGAAGGCGCTCGGTGCGCAGATCGTCCTCGAGGCCACCGGCCGCTTCACGAATGCGGAGGACGCGAAGAAGCACATCGCGGCCGGCGCACAGAAGGTCGTGATCTCGGCCCCTGCCAAGGGCGAGGACATCACCGTCGTGCTCGGCGTGAACCACACGAACTACGATCCGGCCAAGCACACGATCATCTCCAACGCCTCCTGCACCACGAACTGCCTCGCGCCGATGGTCAAGGTGGTGCGCGACCACTTCGGCTTCAAGCACGGCGTGATGGTCACGGTGCACGCGTACACCAACGATCAGAGCATCCTCGATCTTCCGCACAAGGATCTCCGTCGCGCCCGCGCGGCCGCACTCTCGATGATCCCCACCACCACCGGTGCGGCGAAGGCGACCTCGCTCGTGATCCCGGAGGTGAAGGGGAAGATCGACGGGATCGCGATCCGCGTCCCGACCCCAGACGTCTCCACGACCGAACTCAGCGTCGAGGTGGAGAAGGGCACGACCGCTGCCGAGGTGAACGCCGCGTTCAAGGACGCGAGCGAAGGCGCGCTGAAGGGGATCCTCGGCTACTCCGAAGAAGAACTCGTCTCGATGGACTACGTCGGAAATCCGCACTCGTGCGTGATCGACTCGAAGAACACGATGGTCATCGACGGCACGCTCGTGAAGCTCTCGGGGTGGTACGACAACGAGTGGGGTTATGCCTCGCGCTGCGTCGACCTCCTCACCTACATCGGCGACCGCCTCTAACCGCGTCCGCACATGGCTAAGCGATCGATCACCTCGCTCACCGCAGCCGAGGTGCGCGGCAAGCGTGTTCTCGTGCGCGTGGACTTCAATGTCCCGCTCACGAAGGACGGTCGTGTCGACGACGACACGCGGTTGCGTGCCGCGCTCCCCACGATCAACGCGCTGATCGCGCTCGGTGGGCGCGTGGTGCTCTGCTCGCATCTCGGGCGCCCCAAGGGTGGGCCCGACCCGAAGTACTCACTTGCGCCGGTCGCCACGCGCGTCGGTGAGTTGCTGAAGCGCGAGGTGCGGTTCTGCGCCGCGACCGTCGGCCCGGTGGCCGAGGCGGCGTCCCGTGCGCTAGGCGATGGCGACGTCCTCCTCCTCGAGAACACCCGCTTCGAAGCAGGGGAGGAGAAGAACGATCCCGCGCTGAGTCGTGCCTTCGCCGCGCTCGGTGATCTTTATGTGAACGATGCATTCGGCTCGGCGCATCGGGCGCACGCGAGCACCGAAGGAGTGGCGCGCTTGCTCAAGCCCGCGGTCGCGGGGCTGCTCATGGAGAAGGAACTCGCCTTCTTGGGGAACGCGCTCGAGCATCCGAAGCATCCCTTCGTCGCCATCCTCGGTGGGAGCAAGATCTCCGGCAAGATCGACGTGATCGAAGCGTTGCTCCCCAAGGTCGATGCGCTCCTCGTGGGCGGCGCGATGGCGTGTACGTTTTACAAGGCGATGGAGCTGGAGACGGGGACGAGTCTCGTCGAGCCCGATCGCGTGGAGATGGCCGAAGATCTCATCGAACGGTCGGGGACGATCCTGATCCTCCCGCACGATGCGACCGTGGCGCCGGGGATGGATCAGGGCGCGAAGGCGCACGCGGTGAAGAAGGACGCGATTCCGAAGGGCGAGGCGATGCTCGACATCGGCCCCGACTCGGCGGCGAGCTACGCCCGCGCGATCCAGAACGCGAGGACGGTGCTCTGGAACGGCCCGATGGGCGTGTTCGAGACGAAGCCCTTCGACGCCGGCACGAACGCGATCGCCAACGCGATGGCCGCCGCGACGAAGAAGGGCGCCATCACGATCGTCGGCGGCGGCGACAGCGCGAGTGCGGTGGAGCGCGCCGGCCTCGCGAGCCAGATGTCGCACGTCAGCACCGGCGGCGGCGCCAGTCTCGAGTTCCTAGAAGGGAAGCTCCTCCCTGGCGTCGAGGCCTTGAACGACGCGTAGCTTGTAGCAGTGTGTGGTTCCTGTTTTTCCTGTCCTTCCTTTCCCGCCTATCCGTGAAGCGCCCCCTCTTCGCCGCCAATTGGAAACTCCACATCGCGCCCATCGACGCGAGCGCGTTCATGCGTTCGTTCTTGGCGCACTATGGGCGGCACCAGGATCGCTCCGTGCTCTTCTTTCCCTCGGCGCTCGCGTTCCATGCGGCGATCGATGCGGTGAAGGAGCGCTCGGACATCAGCTTCGGCGTGCAGAACATCCATTGGGAGGATAAGGGCGCCTTCACCGGTGAGAACTCGGCGGCGATCGCCCGTTCCGCGGGGGCGCGATTGGTGCTCGTGGGGCACTCCGAGCGGCGACATGTGTTCGGTGAGACCGAGGAGGAGACGGGGCTGAAGGTCGCGGCCGCGGTGCGTGCGGGGTTGATCCCGCTGATCTGCGTCGGCGAGACCCTTGATCAGCGCGAAGCGGGCGACACCGAGACCGTGGTGCTGCGACAGCTTCGCGCGGCGGTGGCGAAGATCGATGCGTCGAAGATCGACGACGCGTTGATCGCGTACGAGCCGGTGTGGGCGATCGGCACGGGGCGGAACGCGACGCCGGAGGACGCGAGCGCGGTGCACGCTGCGATCGCGGACGAGTTGAAGGTGTTGGTGGGGCAGCGTTCGTCGGGGATCCCGATCCTCTACGGCGGGAGTGTGAATCGCGGCAACGCGGGGGCGCTCCTCGCGGCGCCGGGCGTCGATGGCCTCCTTGTCGGCGGCGCATCGCTTGATGCCGAGGGATGGGCGACCATCTGCAACACGACGCTCACCAGCTGAGTGCCGTTGACCCACCTGCGTTAACTCGTTTATCTTACGAGGCTTACCCTAAAACCCGTCGGCCGATGCTCTACAAGTTCCTCGTCACCATCCTGATCCTCGACTCGATCGTTCTGATCGCGGCGGTGCTCCTGCAGTCCGGCAAGGGCGGCGGTCTCGCGGCCTCCTTCGGTGGTGCGTCGAGCTCGGCAGACCAGATCTTCGGGACGCGTCAGGCGGGGAACCTCCTCACGCAGATCAGCTGGTGGGGCGGCGGCATCTTCATCGGCCTCGCGTTCATCCTGCAGATCATGACCGGCGCGCAGCGCACGCCGACCTCGGTGCTCGACAAGAGCTTCGCCGCGCCGACCACGGCGCCCGCGACGCAGTCCGCGCCGCCGGCTTCGACCGTCCCGCTCCAGAACGTGCCCGCGACGTCGGCTCCGGCCGCTGCGGCGCCCGCCACGCCTGCGCCCGCCACGGGCGCCCCCGCCAAGAAGCCGTAAGGCGGTGACGGTGCTTGACGGCACCCCGGGGTTCCTCCTCCTTGAGGACGGAACCCTTTTTCACGGCCAGCTCGCCGCGCCGCTCAAGATGCCGGCCGTCGCCGAGGTCGTGTTCACCACGGGGATGACGGGGTACCAGGAGACCTTCACCGATCCGTCCTTCCGCGGCCAGATCGTGGTGATGACCGCCCCGATGATCGGGAACTACGGCGTGAACGACGAGGACCCGGAGTCCGCGAGGCCGCAGATCTCGGGATTGATCGTCACTGAGCTCAGCTCGGCGCACTCCAACTGGCGCGCGACCCGCTCGCTTGGTAGTTGGTTGGCAGAGTCGGAAGTCCCTGTCCTGACGGATGTTGATACCCGCCGCCTCACGCGACACTTGAGGTCGGGGGGAGTACTTCGTGGGGTGATCGGGGCGGGGGCCGCGCCGACCGACGCCGCGCGTGCCGAGCTCGAAAGCTGCCCGTCGATGGAGGGACTCGATCTGGCCTCCGTGGTCAGCACCCGTGCTCCCTACAGCTGGGGCGAGGCGACTGCCAAGACCCATATCGTCGCGTACGACTTCGGCATCAAGCGCAACATCCTCCGGCTCTTCGAGCAGCGAGACTGCCGCATCACGGTCGTCCCGTCCACGACGTCGGCGCTGGACGCCCTCGCGCTCAAGCCAGATGGGATCTTCCTCTCCAACGGCCCCGGCGATCCTGACGCCATCCCAGGCGCGCCGGAGACCATCCGCGGGCTCGCCGCGAGCGGGATCCCGATGTTCGGCATCTGCCTCGGCCATCAGCTCTTGGGGCTCAGCTTCGGCGGATCGACGGGGAAGCTTCCGTTCGGGCATCGCGGCGGAAATCACCCGGTGAAGGAGCTCGCGACCGGTCGCGTACTGATCACCTCGCAGAACCACGGCTTCGCGGTCCAAGGGGGGCCTGAGGGCATTCCCGGCGCGCCCGACCTCGAAGTGACCCATGTGAACCTGAACGACGGCACCGTTGAGGGGCTGCGGCATAAGTTGTTGCCCATCTTCGCGGTACAGTATCATCCCGAAGCGGCGCCCGGTCCGCACGACGCGCGGCCGCTCTTCGACGACTTCATGAGCGAGATCGGCGCCGCTGCGCACTGAAGTCCTAGGGCGACAATGACTTGCAGAACAGAGCCACTTGGACCTCCAAGTGGCTTTTCGCTTGACACAGGTGAGCTAACATCCTAGAATCAAGAGACTTACGACGTTTTCCCCCTCTCGAGGGTGTCAATGACGAAGGCTGATCTGGTCGAACGGGTGACCGCGATGATCGCGGAAACGTCCGGGCCTCTGATCTCCAAGAAGGACTGTGCTCGCGTCGTGGACTCGTTCCTCGACGCGATAAAGGACGCGCTCAAGGAGCAGCGGAACATCGAGGTGCGCGGGTTCGGCACCTTCAAGATCCGCCAGCGGAAGACCCGGATGGCGCGCAATCCGCGCACTGGGGCTCCCGTGGAGGTCTCCGCACGCCCCGTCCCGGTGTTCAAGCCATCGAAGGAGCTACGCGCACTCGTCGCGGGTGTCGACATCTCAGAGATCGGCGACGACTGAGCGAATACACGGGTCGGGGCACACGCTCCGGCCCGTCTTCGCATCCAACATGCAGATCCTCCTCTTCGCCTCCTGGGGTGACGCCCTCGGCGCCTCGCTCTCCCTCGATCTTCCGGCGGGGTGCACCGTGAAAGAGCTCGTGGACACATTGCGCGAGCGCGTGCCGCATCGCGAACTGCCGCAGCCGATGGTCGCGGTGAACCAGCGCTATGCGAAGTGGGATCAGGTGATCCTCCCCGACGATGAGGTCGCTATCATCCCGCCCGTCGCTGGCGGATGACCGTCACCATCGGTTACGCTCCGTCACGATGATCACGCTCACGACCGCTCCGATCGATGCTGCTGCGCTGCTGGCGCAGGTGGCCGATCCTACGCGGGGCGCGCTCACGCTTTTTGTGGGCACGGTTCGTGACGTGAACGACGGGCGCGCGGTGCAGGGGATCGACTATCAGGCGTACGGCCCGATGGCGGAGTCGGAGCTGCGCGCGATCGTCGCTGAAGCGCACGACGAGTGGCCGGGGCTCGCGCTCGCGATCGCGCACCGCACCGGGTACCTCGCCTTGGGCGAGGCGAGTGTGGTGATCGCCGTGGGGCACGCGCGTCGCGGGGCCGCGCTCGATGCACAGCGCTATTGCATCGAGCAGCTCAAGGCGCGCGTCCCGATCTGGAAGCGCGAGCACTACGCCGATGGCACGCGCGAGTGGGTGGACCCCACGCGCACTGCGGCGACCACTCCATGAGCGACGCGTTCACGCGCCTCGATCAGTTCGGGCGGCGCATCGAGTACCTCCGCATCTCGATCACCGACCGCTGCAACTTCCGTTGCGTGTACTGCATGCCCGAGGCGGGGCTCCCCTGGCTCCCAAAGGCGGATATCCTCACGTACGAGGAGATCACTGAGGTCGTGCGCCAGCTCGCGCCTGAGGGGCTGCGTCGGCTGCGCATCACCGGCGGCGAGCCGACGATCCGTCCACAGATGGTGGAGCTGATCGCGATGTTGAAAGCGATCCCCGGGATCGAGGACATCGCACTCTCGACGAACGGCGTGAAGCTCCCCGCGATGGCCCCCGCGCTGCGTGCGGCGGGGCTCGACCGCGTGAATCTCAGCGCCGACTCACTCAAGCCCGCGCGCATCGCCGAGATCGCGCGGCGCGACCTCGGCTTCGATCCGGTCGTGGCGGCATCAGCGGCCACGGCGGCGGGACTCGACCCCGTGAAGATCAACTGCGTGGTGATGCGCGGGATCAACGACGACGAGATCGTGGACTTCGCGCGCCTCACGCTCGCGAACCCGTGGCACGTGCGCTTCATCGAGCTGATGCCCGTCGGCGAGATGGCGCATCTCGAGATGGCGAACGTGGTGCCGAGCGAGGAGGTGCTCGCGCGGATCACGGCGGAGCTCGGGCCGCTCGCGGCATCCGAGGGCCCCGCGCGTGGGAACGGGCCGGCCGCGTATCACCGGCTCGAGGGTGCGGCGGGGACGATCGGCGTGATCACCCCGATGACGCACACCTACTGCGGCTCCTGCAACCGCGTGCGCCTCACCGCGGATGGGCGGCTGCGGACCTGCCTGTACGGCGATCACGAGGTCGATCTGCGCACCCCGCTGCGAGCCGGGGAGCCCTTGAGCCGATACTTCGTCGAGGCGTTGGCGAACAAGCCGCTCGAGCACAACCTGCTGCAGCTGCGCACCGGTGGGTTGCGGGCGCTGAGTCAGGTGGGTGGGTAGGACGGGTTCGCCGTTGTGCTTCCCGGGGGCGCGCTGAAGGTCGGCGTGCGAGTGCGAACGCAATGGCGCGCCCACCTCAATGAGCCCTGTTGCGCGCTTCAGAACGAAGCTCTATGATGGCGCTGTCGATCGGTTCTTGAATGTGAGGGGTGGTCAATGCGCAGGACTTCTCACCGCTGCGTTCGACTCATGGCTTCGACGTTGACGCTTCTCGGGGCGCTCGCCTGCGGAGATCGCGAGCTCCTCGCCCCACGCTCGAGTTCTCTGACGCTGAGTCAGGGCGCGTTCCCCAGTGCAAGTAGCGTCTGCTGGATGCCAGATGAAACGGGCGCGATGGTCGACATCTGTGGTGGCGAGGAGAATGTGGCGCCGGATCCCTGGGAGGGTTCAGGGTGTGCGCTGACGAGCAGTTGCGCTGATGAGGTGGAGGACCCATGTGTGGTGTCGCCGATCACGTGCCACCCCGAGTGGAACGGAGGCGGTGCATCTGGAGGTGAACCGCCGCCAGCGAGTTCGCCTCCGACAGACCCGCTCGCCAACCCACCGCCAGGCGTGCCGCTTGATGTGTACGCGAGATTAAACAGCACTGAAAAGGCGCTCTGTTGGGACAGTCCATCGGCTTGCCTTCAAGTGTACGCCAATAAACAGGAGGCTGAGGGGTGGATCGGTAATCTCCAGGCAAGGCTGTCGCGCGAGGGTGTCGTCGACCTGTCGGCCGGGGATAA
This sequence comes from Gemmatimonadaceae bacterium, assembly GCA_019745365.1. Taxonomy (GTDB): domain Bacteria; phylum Gemmatimonadota; class Gemmatimonadetes; order Gemmatimonadales; family Gemmatimonadaceae; genus JAIETI01. Next base: position 17,859 of record JAIETI010000094.1, read on the forward strand.
CTGGCTGGATGCGCTGCGCCACGCCTACTGGTCTGCTCTCAACGCAAGAGACCTTGGGGAGGCAGCCAGGACGTGGGGGAACGCCCACGAGATCGACTCCGGTGACCC
>JAIETI010000051.1 GCA_019745365.1 Gemmatimonadaceae bacterium
TCGGCGAGCGATTCGCCGACTTCAAAATCCGCATCGGCGCCTTCGGCGTCGGCAACGGCTTCGCTCAGGGTGGCAAAAGGCCCGAATTCCTCGTCGCCTTCCGGGCATTGCCAGTAGAAGCCGTCCGGGCGCTCGATGATGCGCGCGGGGCCATGCCCGGCGCGCGCACCCGCACCGTCACGCGTGAGGCGCGCCCCGCGCATCCCGTCGCCCGCACCGCGCCGCTCTTCGAACGCGTGCGCGCGATGCTCGACCGCTGGCCCCTCGACGCGCCCGTGTGCGCGGTGACCGTCGCGATCACCGCGATCGCCCCCGCGAGCGCGCAGCAGGGCGATCTCCTCGCCCCTGCGTGGCGCGACCCCGAGGCCGCCGACGCCGCGTTCGAACGACTCCGCAGCACCCTCGGCGCCGATGCCGTCGTGCGCGCGGTGGCGCAGGACGCGCATCGCGTCGAGGCCCAAGGCGTGTGGACCGCGCTCCACGACGACGTGCCCCACACACGTGCCGTGCGTGAACGTCCCACACGCACCGAGGTATGGGGACCCGCGCTCCGGCTCCTCGGCACACCGGAGCCCGTCGATGTCGATGCGCCGCGCGGCACCCCGCACGCATTCTGGTGGCGCGGCGCCCGCGTGACGGTCGCGCGAGCCACCGGCCCCGCCCGCCTCAGCGGCGAGTGGTGGACTGACACGCCGCACGCGCGCGACCACTGGCGCTGCGAGTGCGATGAGTTCGGACAGGATGTGCTCCTCTATCGGAGCGCCGCCGGGAGTTGGTGTCTCCAGGGGTGGTACGACTAGAACTCCCAGCGCGCGCCGAGCGTGGGGAGTCGGCCGAGGAAGTACTCCGGCGTGCGCGTGGTGAAGAGCCGTCCGCTCGTGATGCGCCGCTGGTAGCTCCATCCGCGCTGGTTCCCGCGCGCGAAGAGATTGAAGAGCTCGCCATACACACTCACCGCGCCACGCCGCACCACGAAACGCCGCGACATCCGAATGTCCACGCGCTGATACGTGGGCAACCGATCGGTGAAGATCGGTTGCGGTGGCACGCGCTGACTCCGGTACTGCCCCGCCGCGAGCGTGTCGAGTCGATACACCCCGGGGATGCTCGGCCATCCGGAGTGGAAGGTGTACGCCCACGCGTAGCTCCACCCTGAGGGGCGCCGGAGCGTGACATCGATCGCACCGCTGTGCGGTTCCTCGAACGCGCGCGGTGTGACCACCGATCCGCTGCGCGCGCGGCCGGTGAGTCGCGAGTACCAGAGCGTGGCGCGCACCCGCCCGTCGCGGTCGAAGGTGGCGAGTGCTTCGACTCCCGCGACCCGCGCGGAGTCGGGCGCAATGCGCACCCGATCGTTCTGCCCCTCGGGAAAGAGATCGATGTCGCCATCGGCGTTGTACCACCGTGGCCGCGGCGACTGGATGCGCCGCGCGAACGCTTCGGTACGCACCGTCCATCCCGCCTGCCACCGATGTTCGAGCGAGAGCACGCGTTGCTCCGACCGCTCGGCACGCGCAAAGGTGCTGTCGCCGTCGAGCACGCCGAGCTCTTGGAGCCCCTGGGCCTGCGCATACACGCCCCACGCCGCGCGCAGCACCGTCCGCGGCGTGAGATCGACGGCGACGTTCCCGCGGGGGACGACCGTGGCCTGCGAGGTCCATCCGTGGTAGTCGGCGCGCGCACCGAGCTCGAGCGTGGTGCGCGACCAAGGGCGCACGCGCGTGGTGGCGTAGCCGGAGAGTCGAGGCGCGGCCGCGCGTTGGTCGATGTTGATGCGCGTCGAATCGAGGAGCGTGACCTGATTATTGAAGCGCGCGCGATCGAACGAGGTGCGATCGTAGTCGAAGGTGGCCGACTCCGATCGCCACTCGCCACCGAAGGTCGCGCTCAGCCGCGGATGGGCATCGAGCACCCAATCCTGCTTGAGCGTCCACGCCTCGAGTGTGCGCAGGTCGCGCACGCGCCCACGGGTGAAGGGCGTGTTATTGAAGAACTCCGCGAGCCGCGCATCGCGATCCCACGAGAGTCCGGTGCGGGCGGCAAGGGTGGTGGAGCGGATGCGTGGCGTCCACTGCGAGCGCACCGTGGTCCAAAGGTAGTTGTTCCCGTAGTGACTGTTCGCGCCGCTCGCGCCGCCATCCTCGGAGAGTTGCAACGCGTCGCCCGCCACGAGCGTGTGGAGTGCGACCACATGGCGTGTGCCGAGCTGGTACTGCGCCTTGCCGAACACATCGTAGTAGGTCGGATCAGGAGCGTCGTCCTCGCCGACCAAGCGGAAGATCAGATCGAGAAAGCCACGCCGCCCCGAGACCATCCACGACCCCTTCCCGTTCGCGAACGTGCCTTCGGTACGAGCGCGGAGATTGGAGAGCGAGAGGCCGAATGCGGTGCGAGTGCGCTCGGTGGTCGGTGTGGCCGACTGCAAGAGCAGGAGTCCGCTCGCCCGATTGCCGTACGTCGCGCCGAAGCCGCCGGTGTTCACCTCGACCCGCCCGATCGCTTCCTGATCGAGGATCGTGAGCGCACCGTCGAAGTCCTTGAGATGGAAGGGCTCCACCAACTCCATCCCATCGAGCGTGACGAGCAACTCGTCCTGTGCACCGTTGCGGATCCGGAGCTGCGATGAGAAGTCCGATCCGCTGAACCCCGGCAAGCGATTCAGCGAGCGGAAGAGATCCTCCGCGAGCTGCGGCCGTGTGAGGAGCTCCTCGCGCGTCAACACCTGCTGCGAGGGCGCGCCGGGGTCGAGCACCGAATACGAGCCCGGAGTGATGACGATCTGCGAGAGCGGGAGCTGCACGGCGCGGAGCACCACATCACGAGTGAGTGTGACCGCATCGGCGATGGTGATCGAATCGACGGGCGAAGGCGCGAAGCCGACGCGACGCACCAGCAACGCATAGCGCCCCGGCGGGAGCGCGACGAGCTGGTAGCGCCCATCGTCGCGCGTGAGTGTGCCGCGCGCGGTGCCAGCGAGCGTGACGCGCGCGCCGGGGACGGGGAGGCCCGCGGAATCGCGCACGGTGCCCGCGAGGGCACCGACGGGGCGGGATTGCGCGAGCGCGGTGGATGTCAGCGCGGTGGCGAGCGCGAGTGCGCGCCAGCCCCCGCGGCCGCTCGGCACCGCGATCAGCGGCTGCCGGGCTCCACGCGCACCGCGTCGCCAAGCGGGACTTTGAGCGGTTGCATCGGTGCGGCGCCGGCGTTCAGCACCGGGGCCTTCTCTCGCTCCGCCAGGATCTTCGTGACGAAGCGCTGCCCTTCGGAGACGCGTTCCATCTCCACCGCGATCGCGTCGAGCGACTGCTGCAGCTGTTCGACGCGCTCGCCGAGTTTGTCGGGGATGCGGAGCCCCGGCGGGATCTCCGGCTTCTTCCAGAGGCGGCGCGCCCACGCGACAGAGATCGGCATCAACACGAAGATCGTGAAGACGACAGAGACGGCGGTGGTGTCCATGTTGCCGGGAAAGCCAGGTGTGGCCGGGCCGCTTCCACTGAGCGCGGAGCCCGGTGCCGACGCGAGAAGACGGCCGTTCTCAGAGATGTCCTTCTCGATCTGGAGAATGCGCCCGTCGAGGAACTGGATGCGGTCCTCGAGCCCCTTACGGACCGTGCCCTCGCTGCCCGCGAGCTGCTCGACGAGCTCCGCGCGACGATTGGAGGCCGACGAGAGTTGGTCAGAGAGCTGCGAGCGCCGGTCGCGCAGCGTGCGCACGTCCTCGCGCGTGAGCGGCGAGGCGACGGCGATAGGGGCGGCGGGCGCGCCACCGCTTTGCGGGACGATGATCGACGGCGCGGGAGCTTTGGCGATCGCGGGGGAGCCTTGGGGCATGGTCTAATGTACGTGCGCTGAGAGGTTGGAGTTACAGCGTGGGTGCGTCGCGGGAGAGGAGCTTTGACTCCGCACCCGTGCTTCCACTCATCACCGTACGCTCGCGTCGCCTGTCATGTCCTTCCCAGTTCCATTCGTTCTCTATTCGAGAACAGCGAATGATATTGCATAATCGACTGTAATATATATGTTTACAGTACTGTGTTCTACATACACGACTGAAAATACTGGAATGAACACGATAAGACCGCGCGACATCCCCGTCCTGCTCTACCTCGCCGAGCATCCAACCGCAGCGTTCGCGCAGATCGCCGAGAGCCTCGGCATCAGCACGAGCACGGCGCACAGCGCGCGGCGACGCTTGGTCGATTGCGGTCTTCTGCACCGCATCGGACGAAATGGCGTTGGCATCGCGCGTGGACCGATGCTCGAATTCCTGCAGTTCGCGGTCCCCTACATCGCACCGGCCCGCCTGATCGCGCGGGCCCGCGGGATCCCCACGGGACTCGCTGCGCCCGTCGTTCAGGCGTTTGCATCAATTGCCGAGATCGACGACCTCGTGCTGACGGACGCACCTCCGCAGGTCTGGCCGTCGCACCTCGCGGGCGCCGTCTTAGGGACCGGCATCGAACCCCTGATCCCAGCCGCGCCGAGCATCGCGGCGATGGATCCGTCGCTCTACCGCTGGCTCGCCCTCCTCGACGTGCTGCGCAGTGGGGACGTCCGGGCGCGCGCGTTCGCCCGTCGCGCACTCGCCCATCTCGTGGCCGAGTTGCCCACGTGAGCGCGACGCGTGCGTTGGCCCTCGCGCGCATCGTCGCGATTGCCGACGTGCTCCCGGAGTCGCTACGAACGCGCCTGGTGTTCATCGGCGGGGCGGTCCTTCCCCTCCTCGTAGATGTCGACTCGCGATTCGACGCGCCCCGCACGACGAAGGACGTCGATGCGGTCACCGCAACGCTGAACTACACACAGTTCGCGCGCATGGAGGATGCGCTTCGTACCGCTGGCTTCCGCCACGCCCCACACGGGCCGGTCAGTCGCTGGATCGCGCCACACGGCGAGATCTTCGACCTCTCAACGGTCGGCGACCACGCAGGAGGCACTGGGGCCGTCATCGATCGCGTCGCCTTCGACATCGCGATACCGATCCTGGAGCGACCGTCACTCCGACAACTCAGCAGCCTCGGCTACTTCTTGATGAAGTCCGCCGCGTTCTTCGACCGTGGTGTGCGGACGCCCTACGAGTCGAAAGACCTCGCTGACCTCGCCGTGCTCCTCATCGGTGCATCGATGCTGCGCGCCGAGGGTGAGACAGCCGCAGCCGATGTGCGCCTTCTTGTCCAAGCGCAGGCGCATGCGCTCCTCAACTCGACAGACCTGGCGGGTGCCTTGCGCACCCACTTCCGAGATCGTCAGCCGATCGCGCCTGATACACCGGACTCGCTCGCACACGAAGCACTCGCCCTTCTCGGAGCGCTCTGAGCCACGAACGAGAAGTCCGTTTGCCTTGAATCTTCGGTGTTTATTCGGTATCATCCGAATCCGCGACTCCAGCCTGTGTTCGTCGAACTCCACTGCCACTCCACCTTCTCCCTCCTCGACGGCGCCAGCGATCCGGAGCGCCTCGTGGAACGCGCGGCCGCACTTGCGATGCCCGCGCTCGGGCTCACCGATCACGACGACCTCGGCGGGGCCGTGCGCTTCGCCACCGCGTGCACCACGCTCGGCGTGCAGGGGATCATCGGAGTGGAACTCACCCTCGCGCTCGCCGACGATGCCCGCGCGTCGATCGTGTTGCTCGCCGAGGATCGCGAAGGGTATGGGAACATCGCGTCGCTGATCACCCGCGCGCGACTCGATCATCCGCGCGGCGCGCCGCGCGTCACGCTCGACACGCTCGCCGCGCACAGTCGCGGCATCTATGCCCTCACGGGTGGGAGCACCGGCTGGGTAGCCCAGGAGCTCGCGCGCGGCGCGAGTGAACGCGCGTGCGATGCGCTCGCCACGTTGCTCGATCTCTTCGAGCGCCGCGTCGCGGTCGAGGTGTGGGACCACGCGATCCCCGCCCAGCAGCCGCTGACGCGCGAGTTGATCGCGCTCGCGACCGCGATGGATATCCCTTGGGTGGTCGCAAACGATGTGCACTACGCCACGCCGCGCGAGCGGATCGCACATGATGTGCTCACCGCGCTGCGCCATGGGGTGCCGCTCGACGCGATGGGGACGCGCCTGCGCCCGAACGGTGAGTGGTATCTCAAGGGGTACGCGCAGCTGCGACGCCGCTGGCAACACGATGAACGCGGGCTCCAGACCTCGCTCGCGATCGCGGAGCGGTGTGCGTTCCGGCTCGCAACGTTGCGGCCACGGTTGCCGCACTTCGCGCTCCCCGCCGGCGTCAGTGAGGATGCGTATCTCGCGCAGCTCGTCGAGGACGGCGCGCAGGAGCGGTGGGGATGGCGGCGCACCGCACGGCACGACAAACAGCTCGCGCACGAACTCGCGCTCATCGCCAAGCTCGGGCTCGCCGGATACTTCCTGATCGTCTGGGACATCGTGCGCTTCGCGCGGCGCGAGGGAATCCTCTGCCAAGGGCGTGGCTCGGCCGCGAACAGCGCCGTGTGCTATTGCCTCGGCATCACCGCGGTGGACCCGATCAAACTCGAGTTGCTCTTCGAGCGGTTCTTGAGCGAGGAGCGCGCCGAGCCGCCGGACATCGATATCGATTTCGCGCACCGCGAACGCGAGCGGGTGTTGCAGTACATCTACGAGCGCTACGGGCGCGAGCACGCGGCGATGGTGTGCGAGCACATCACCTGGCGTGGGCGGAGTGCGGTGCGTGATGCCGCGCGCGTGCTCGGCTTCTCGCCGCAGCAGGGCGAAGCGCTCGCCTCGTTCGCGGACCGCTTCAGCGCGAAGGCGACGGCCGAGGCGCTGCGCGCGGGAGTGGGCGCCGATCCGTTCGCGCCGGAAAAGCAGGACGCGGCGGGGCCAGCGAACTACACGAAAGGGCTCGACGCGCGCGCGATTGCGGATGTGGTGGGGCAGGAGTTCATGCCGGGGACGCAGGCGATGAACCGGATGCGCGCGGAACGCGCGGAGCATCGCGCGGTGGCGGTGGGCGTGGCGGAGGGATCCGTTCCCCGCCGCGAGGCGGCCGCAGGACCGCGTAGCGGTCCGAGAGCATCGCGGCGAGGAGTGCGGCCCGGCGCGACCTAGGCGCTACCGCTTGGCAGCCATTCCGGGCTTCGCCGGCGCCGCCGCCGCCGAGGAGGTGTCCGACTCCGCGAACGACGTGTCGTGCCCCTTCGCCTTGAGCGCGGCGACGAAGGAGCCCTTGTCCACCGACTTCATCCAGGCCTCCTTCGGCTCCACCTGCTTCGACTCCACCAGCTCGAGCAACGTGTCGTTCATCGTCACCATGCCGAGCCGCTTAGAGGTCTGCATCATGCTCGGGATCTGGAAGGTCTTCCCTTCGCGGATCAGGTTCGAGATCGCCGGCGTCACCAAGAGGATCTCCCGGGCCGCCACGCGGCCGCCGCCGATCTTCTTGCAGAGCACCTGCGACACGACGCCCTTGAGCGACTCGGAGAGCATCGTGCGCACCTGCTCCTGACGGTCCGCCGGGAACTGGTCGATCAACCGATCGATCGTGCTCGCGGCCGTGGTCGTGTGCAGCGTCCCGAACACGAGGTGCCCGGTCTCCGCCGTCTCGATCGCGATCGCAACGGTCTCCAAGTCGCGCAGCTCGCCCACGAGGATGATATCCGGATCCTCACGGAGCGCGGCGCGGAGTGCGCTCTTGAAGCTGTCGGTGTGCACCCCCACCTGCCGCTGCGTGATGACGCACGACTTGTTCTCGTGCACGAACTCGATCGGGTCCTCGATCGTGATCACATGGTCGGAGCGCGAGCGGTTCACCAGATCGATCAGTCCGCAGAGCGTGGTCGACTTCCCCGAACCCGTCGGGCCCGTGACGAGCACGAGTCCCTTTGTCAGATAGCAGAGATTCTGCACCTCAGGCGACACGCCGAGCTGATCCGCGGTGATGATCGTGCTCGGGATCACGCGGAAGACCGCCGCCGTCCCCTTCCGATCTTTGAGCACATTCGCCCGGAAGCGCGCCACCCCGGCGATCTCGTACGCGAAGTCGCTGTCGTTGTGTTCGGCGAACTCCTTCTTGTTGCGGTCGGGCATGATCGACTGCACGAGCGCATCCATCTCGGGGGCGTTCAGCGCGCCCGCGCCCGGTAGGCGGATCATCTCTCCACTCTGGCGAATGATCGGCGGCTCCCCGACGCGCAGGTGGAGGTCGCTCCCCTTCTGCTCCACGAGCGTGCGGAGCAATCGCTCCATCGCGGCCTTCGCGTCCCCGGCACTCACGACCGGGGCACTCCCCACCGGCGGGGTGTTCCCCATCACCTCGGGCGGGAGCGAGGCCGCGTTGAACATCCCGGTGCGCCGCTCGAAGTCCTTCTTCTCATCGACCGCGATCTGCACATTCCACTTGTCGCCCATCAACATCGCGCGCACCGCGAACACGCCGTCGGTGCCGCTGTAGATGAACTTCGAGGGCGACTTCGCCTCGATCTGGGCGAGCGCGGCCGGGGTCGCGATCTCGCGGAGCAACGCGACGACCTGCGGACCGGCGAGCGCCTTGGTGACGGGCTTCGTCGCCTCACCGGTCACGAACACCGCCGGCTCGTCCTCCTTGAGCTGGAGACTGTCCGCGCCGTTCTGCACCATCGCGGTGAGGAGCTTGTCGAGTTGGGCCATGAGTCGGTCGAAGAGGGCGACGCGCGGCAAGGTGCCGCGCGGGACGCATCCAATCTGGTCGGCGGCGCTACGCCACGCACGCCTTGAGCACCTGCCCTTCCAACTGCACGGTGCTGTGCGCGATCCCAAACCGCTCGGCGACCGCGTGCGCGTCCTCAAGCACCTGCTGATGGCGCGCGCCGTCCGGGACCACGACATGCGCGGAGAGGGCGACGACGCCACTGGTGAGCGTCCACACGTGGAGGTCATGCACCTCCGTCACGCCCGTGATCGCGGCGAGCGCCTCGCGGAGCTCCGGCACCGAGATATGGCGTGGGGTCGCTTCCACCAGCACATCGACCGCCTCGCGCGTCAGCCGCCACGCCCCCCGGATGATCAACAGCGTGACGATGATCGACGCGATGGGGTCCGCGAGCGGCCATGCCAACCAGCGCACCGCGAGCGCGGCGAGGATCGTCGCGACCGAGCCGAGGAGATCACCGAGCACGTGCAGGTACGCTCCCCGCAGGTTCAGGGAGTGCGAGGCACCCGCGTGCAGCAGCCAGGCCGCGACGAGGTTGGCGATCAGACCGAGCACCGCGACGGCGAGCATCACCCCCGTCTCCACCGGTTCGGGGGTGCGCAGGCGACCCAGCGCCTCCCACACGATCCCGGCCGAGACGACGAGGAGCGTCGCACCGTTGATCAGGGCGGCGAGGATCTCCCAGCGCACGTAGCCATAGGTCTTCTCGGGCGCCGCCGGTTGGCGCGCGAGCCAGGCGACGAAGAGCGAGAGCGCCAGGGCGCCGGCGTCGGTGAGCATGTGTCCCGCGTCGGCAAGCAACGCGAGCGAGTTCGAGAGCCACCCGCCGACGATCTCGGCCACGAGTACCACCGCCGTGATCGCGAGCGCCCAGGCCAGACCGCGGGCCCCATACGCGTGATCGTGCGGATGGTCGTGCCCCTCGTGCCCGTGCGCGTGCCGGTGCGCCGCCGATCGCGCGCGCTGGCGATGCGTCGCGCAGTCGGGGTAAGTTGCGTCCGTGTTCTCGCGCGCTGCCGTCATCGTCGGACTCTTGCTCCTGAACGGGTACTTCGTCGCCGTCGAGTTCGCCCTCGTGCGTGCGCGGCGCACCCGACTCCAAGCGATGGCACGCGCCGGCGACCCGATGGCGCGGTTCGCCCTGCGCGCTATCGACAATCTGTCGCGCGTCCTCTCGGCGAGCCAGTTGGGGATCACCGTGGCCTCGCTCGGTCTGGGGTGGGTCGCGGAGGAGTCGCTGGGGCACCTCGTGGCCGGCTGGTTCGGTGCGCTCCCCCTCCCGATCGACCTCGCCCTTCGCGCCACCCTCGGCGCCTCGGTCGCGCTGATGGCGGTGACCTGGCTTCACGTGGTGTTCGGCGAACTCGCGCCGCGTGCGGTCGCCTTGCAGCATCCCGAGCAGTTCGCGAAGTGGCTCGCCGCACCGCTCCTCGCCTTCGCCTGGGTCGTCACGCCGTTCACCACACTCCTCAACTGGAGTGCGTCGGGCACGCTCCGGCTCTTCGGGCAACGGCTCGACGTGGGCCACGAAGCCGTCCACTCGCCGGACGAACTGCGCATCCTCATCGAGCAGTCCGAGGACGCGGGGCAACTCCCGTCGCAGGACGCCGAGTTGATCGGCGGCGTGTTGGAGTTCAGCGAGAAGCACGCGCGTGAGGTGATGACCCCGCGCACGGAGATCGTCGCGCTCGACGCCGATGCTTCGCTCGACGAGGCGCTCGCGGTCATCGCCGAGCACGGGTTCTCGCGCTATCCGGTGATCGAGGAGTCGCTCGATCACGTGGTCGGGATGCTCCACGTGCGCGAGCTGCTCGCGGTGCTGCGGCGTCCGCCGGCGGCATTCACGATCCGGGATCGGATGCGCGAGATCCATCTCGTGCCCGGCTCACGCGAGATCGAAGCCGTGCTCGCGGATTTCCAGCGACGCAAGGAGCACCTCGCGATCGTCCTCGATGAGTTCGGCGGGACGGCAGGGCTCGTGACGATGGAGGATCTGCTCGAGGAGATCGTCGGCGAGATCCAGGACGAGTACGACGAGACGACCGAGCGAAAGGTCCCCGCGCACGCGAGCAACGAGATCCTGATCGAGGGGACGACGCCGATCGACGACGCGAACGAGCAACACGGGATGGAGCTCGTGACGCCCGACTTCACCACCGTCGCCGGCTACGTCTTCGGGGCGCTCGGGCGGCTCCCGGTGCCGGGCGACCGCGTCGATGTGGGCGGCGGGCGTTCGCTCGTGGTCCGCGAGATGGACGGGCGGCGGATCGCGCTCCTCGCACTCGAGCGCGTCGCGCGCTGAGCTACCGCGCCGCGATCGCCGCGGCGAGCCGCATCGCGGCGATCATGCTGCCGGCGTCGGCTTTCCCCTGCCCCGCGATATCGAGTGCGGTCCCATGATCCGGACTCGTACGGATGAATGGGAGCCCGAGCGTGATGTTCACCGCCGCGCCGAAGGAGGCGACCTTGACCGCGGTCATCCCGACGTCGTGATAGGGCGCGATCACGGCGTCGAACTCCCCGCGGAGCGCCCGCACGAACACCGTGTCGGCGGGGAGCGGGCCGACGAGTCCGTTCGCACGCGCTGCTGGCGCGAGGATCGTGTCGTCCTCCGTCCCGAACCGGCCGCCATCGCCCGCATGGGGGTTCAGCGCCGCCAGCGCGATGCGCGGCGCAGCGATCCCGAACCAACGCTGTAGCCCAGATCGCGTCGTCGCGGCCACGCGTGCGATCGCCTCAGCGGTGACAGCCGCGGGGACGTCACGGAGCGGGAGATGCGTCGTCGCGAGCACCACGCGGAGCCGATCGCTCGCGAGCATCATCGCAACATCGGTGCCCGTGAGCGCGGCGAGCATCTCCGTGTGACCTGGAAAGTCGAAACCCCCCGCGTGCAGCGCGTGCTTGTCGATCGGGGCCGTCACGATCCCCTGTACCGTACCCGCCTGCGCGAGTGCCACCGCGCGCTCGATCGCGCGTCCGGCGAGCCGCCCCGCGTTCGCAGCACTCATCCGCGCGTGCCAGGGCCCAACGGACTCGGCGACCGGTTGTTCCGTCCCCTCCGGTCCGACCACCACCCAACGACACGCGCTCGCGACCTGCGGGTCCGCGAGCGCGGTGCGGACGATCTCGGGGCCGATGCCGCGCGGATCGCCGAGTGTGACGGCGAGCGCGAGTCCGGTCACAACCGGAGCGACACGTACTGCTCCTTCCGGAGCTGATCGAGCACGCGGCGGATCGTCTTCTCTTCCGCGAGCTGCCCCTTGATCCGCTCGCGGAGGTCGGCGACGGTGTATGCACCGCCGGGCTGTTCCGCCTCGAGCTTCAGCACCACGATCTTGACCAGCTTGGAGATCGGGTCCGGGATCTCGAAAGGCGCGGACCACTCACCGACCTTGATCGCGTCGAGCGCGTCGCGATACGCCTGCGGGAGCGTCGTGTCGCGCGGGATGTTGTTCGCGAGGCGCAGTTCTGCCGACGCGTCGTCGTGATGCCGCGCGGCGAGCGTGTCGTACGGTACGCCCGCCTTCCACTCGCGCAGTACGGTATCCGCCTCGAGCTTCGCGCGCGCGACAGACGCCGAGTCGAGGAGCGGACGGATCAGGATATGCCGCGCCTTCACCTCGCCCGGACGGGCACGATCGACCTTGATGATATGGAAGCCGAACCCGGTGCGGATGATCGGACTCACAACGCCCGGGATCAGCCGGAACATCATGTCATCGAAGGCGGGGACCATGTTGCCGCGACGATTCCACCCAAGGTCGCCGCCCAGCTCCCCGGAGCCGGGATCCATCGACTCGCGCTTCGCGACGGTGCCGAAGTCCGCGCCCGCGTTGATCTCGTTCCGGAGCGAATCGAGCTTGGCGAACGCCGCATCGTTCGCGGCCTTCGACGGACGGAACGGGACGATGATCTGGTGGAAGGTCACCGTTGCCGGTCGCGCGGGGAACGTCGCCTTGTTCTTCTCGTACGCTTCGCTGATCTCCTTCTCGCTCACCGCCACCGGGGGCATGCGCCCCTTCGCGCGGAGCGAATCGATCGCGCGCTGCTGCATCATCCCACGCTTCGCCTGTTCGACGAGCACCTTGCGATACTCCTCGGCCGAGCCGAAGCCCTCGTTCTTCATCGCCTCACGGAACTCACGGTCATCACGGAAGCCCGAGCGGATGTCCTTCAGCCGCTTATCGACCTGCGCGTTCACGTCGCCGTCGGCGATCTCGATCTTGTAGTGCTTGGCGACATTGACGAGCACCTCCTCGTCCACGATCTCGCCCAGCACGCGGCGCGCGACCTCGATCTGCCCGAGTGAATCCGGCGGCAACTGCAAGCCGCGCGCGCGCTGCTGATTGATGTTGTCGAGCACCTCGCTCATCAGCACCGGGTGCGTCCCGACGACCGCGACGACACGATCGACGGGAAGCCCCGCGGCGACCGCGGGCTTCGGCGCGGGTCGGGTGGTATCCGTGGGCGTGGCCTTCTGCGCGGTGGCGGCTGTCGCCACCACCACTCCTAGCCAGAGCGCACGCGCCACGGATCGCCGCATCGCTTACGGCTTGGCAGCCGGGGTCGGCACCGGAGCCGGAGGCGTGGCACCCGCCGCGGGCGGCGTCGGCACCGCCGTCGCCGGCTGCTTGCTCGCCTTCGTCGAGTCGAGCTGGGCACGGAGCTTGGTCGCGCGCTCCACCGCCCGATCGAGCCCGGACGCAACGACGCGCGCCTCGTACTTGTCGCGGAGGATCGTCACGACCGGATCGCGGACCTCGAAGAACTGCGCCTTCCGCTCGAGCAAGCGCTGCACGTACGCGTCAGCACGTCCGGCGGCCACGCGCTCACGCTCCGCTTCGGTCTTCGCCGAGTCGGCAAGCTGCGCCGGCATCACGCCCAGCCCGGCCATCACCGCCTGCAGGTCGGTGCGGAACGCGTTGCGCACCTCGGCGAGTTCCGCCGAATCGACGCCGATCTTCGCACTGTCCGCCGCATGGAGCACCAGCTCGTTGCGGACGATGTTCTTGATGAAGAAGGGCACCACCGAATCCGGCGCCTGCTGGAGCTGACCGCGGATATTGGCCGAGCCCGGGAACGCCATCACCCACTGCGCGAGGCGCGCGGCGGTGAGCTCTCCGCCCTTCCACGTGGCGAGCGTCGACTTGTCCTTGCGGTACCCGTCGACGTCCTCGACGAGGGCACGCACCGTCTTGGCCGCGCCACTCGAGACCTGCACGTTCGCCTTCTCTTCGAGCTGCGCGAGGAAGGTCGACTCCGCGGCCTGCGCCGCCACCTGGTTATAGCTCTGGTTGAACTGCCCCTTGGCCTGCGCCCAGGTGGAGCGGAGGATCACGTGGTAGCCGAACTGCGTCTCCACGATCCCCGAGATCTCGCCGGGCTTGAGGGCGAGGATCGCCTTCTCGAACTCCGGCACCATCATCCCTTTCGGGAAGACACCGAGGTCACCGCCCTTGGTGCGTGAGCCCGGGTCCATGCTCTGCTTCTCCGCGATCGCCGCGAAGTTGGTCGGGGTGAGCCCGGCGCGCAGCTTCACCAGCGCGTTCTTGATCGAGTCGCGCTTCTGCTGCGTGAAGCCGTTCTGCGGAGCGGCGAACAGGATGTGCCGCGCCGCGAGCAGTTCGCCGGCGTTGTACTTGGCCTCGTTCTGGCTGCTGTCGTTGAACACCCAGCTCGCCGCCACGCGGTCGTAGAACTTCTTCGACTTCACCTGGGCGAGACCGGCCCACATCGCCTTGTCGATTTCCGCGTTGGTGAAGCCGGTGTCGCCGTGCGCACCGGCCGCGGCGACGAGCTGGTAGTTCGACCAGAGCGTGGCGATCGAGCGCGCGACATCGCGGCGGAGCATCACTTCCGAGCCGCCCATCAGCTCGGCGAGGCGCGTGACGGAGAGTTCCTGCGAACCGGAGCGCGCGACCACGTCGACGTGCGCGGTGAGGGCTTCCTTGAGCCCGTCGCAGGCGGTGAGGCCCACGATGGCAGCGAACGACGTGGCGAGGATCTTCAGGCGAGTCATAATCGAGCGAGAGGGAGGGAGGGTGCGGCGCGCGCGGCGTCGACCGACACGGGTAGTACTACTCGGTGAAGCGGATGTTTCGTAACGCGAGCGCCACCCCGTCGAGCAGGGGGGTGCCACCCAGCGCCGTGAGCTTGAGCGAGAGGGGCTGGACGCGCCGGACATCCACCTGGAACTGAACGTCCCGGAACGCCGCCGCGAGCGGCTTCATCCGCGGCACCGCATCCGCTCGGAAACTAACACGGGCCTCGCCCCGATGCAGAAGGACCGATTCCACCCCAAGGCGCCCCCCGGCCAGCCTCAGCTCGGCGGCGGTCAGATAGGCGCTGGCGGCCTCGGGGAGCGGACCAAACCGATCGCGGATCTCCGAGCGCAGTTCGAGGATCTGCGCGACCTCGGTCGCCGCGTTCATCCGTCGGTACAGGTCCAACTTCACGTCGGGTGCCGCCACGTAGTCGTCGGGGAGATACGCCGGGACATCGAGCGTGACATCTGCGGGCGGGGGCGGCGGGGCCGCGTCGCCGCGCTTGATCCGCTGCACCGCCTCTTCAAGGAGGCGCAGGTAGAGATCGAACCCGACGGCATGCACGAACCCGCTCTGCTCCGCACCGAGCAGATTCCCCGCCCCGCGCATCTCCATGTCCTTGAGCGCGACCTGATACCCGGCCCCGAGCTCAGTATGCTGCTCGAGCACCTTGAGCCGCCGCTCGGCGTCCAAGTCGAGCATCTCCGGCACGAGCATATGACAGTAGGCGCGGCGGTGTGATCGCCCGACCCGGCCCCGGAGCTGATACAACTGTGCGAGGCCGAAGTGGTCGGCGCGGTTGATGAACATCGTGTTGGCGTTCGACACGTCGAGTCCGCTCTCGACGATCAGCGTGCTGACGAGCACGTCGATCTCACCGGCCACGAACCGATGCATCACCTCTTCGAGGGCGCGCTCTTTCATCTGCCCGTGCCCCACGCCCACCCGCGCCCGCGGCACGAGTCGCCGGACGTGGTCGGCGATCGCCTCGATCGTCTCGACGCGGTGATGGACGAAGAAGACCTGCCCACCGCGATCGAGCTCGCGTCCGATCCCCTCCTCGATGACCCCGTCATCCCAACTATCGAGGAAAGTCAGCACCGGCGATCGGTCGCGCGGCGGGGTCTGCATCAACGTCAGATCGCGGAGCCCCGCGAGCGATTGATGCAACGTGCGCGGGATCGGCGTCGCGGTGAGCGTGAGCACGTCGGTCTCGAGCTTGAGCTGCTTGAGTCGTTCCTTGTGCTTCACGCCGAAGCGATGCTCTTCGTCCACGATGATCAGGCCGAGGGCGGCGAACTGCACGTCGGCGCTGAGCAACCGATGCGTCCCGATGATCACGTCGACCTTGTGCGCCGCGAGCTCCACGAGGGCGGCCGCCTGCTCCTTCGCCGTCTGGAAACGCGAGAGCACCGCGATCCGCACCGGGAAATCGGCGAAGCGCTCGCCGAAGGTGCGGGCGTGCTGATCGGCGAGGATCGTCGTCGGAACAAGCACCGCCACCTGCCGCCCACTCTGCACCGCCTTGAACGCGGCGCGCACCGCGATCTCGGTCTTCCCGTAGCCGACGTCCCCGACCAGCAGCCGATCCATCGGGCGCGCGCTCTCGAGGTCACGCTTCACCTCTTCGGTGGCACGCCGCTGGTCGGGCGTATCCTCGAACAGGAACGAGCTCTCCAGCTGCCGCTGCCAATCGCCATCCGGCGCGTGCGGCGGTCGCACGGTGACGTGACGCCGCGCATACAACTCCAGCAGCTCGGCCGTCATCTCGTGGATCGCGGAGCGCGTGCGCTCTCGCTGCTGCGCCCACTTGCGTCCACCGAGCTTGTGCAGGCGCGGCGGGACCGCGTCCTCACTCGTCCCGTTCGCCGCCCGGAACCGTTCGATCTGGTCCAAGCGGTAGAGCGGGACGTTCAGGCGATCGCCCCCCTCGTACTCGATCACGACCACTTCCACCGTGCTCTCGCCGTGGAAGATCGTCTGCAAGCCGCGATAGATCCCCACGCCGTGCTCGAGATGCACCACGTAGTCACCGGGCGTGAGCGCGCCGAGCGATTCGAGCGAGACGGCGGAGGCGTAGCGCCGCGCGCGGCGGAGTCGCCGCTCGCGCCGGAAGATCTCGTGGTCGGTGAGGACGCGCAGTCCGAGTCGCGCGTCGGTCGCGGGGATGAGGAATCCGCCCCCCAACACGCCGATCGTGAGCGCGGCACTCGTGGGGCCGCCCTCCCCTTCGATCAGCTCCTCGAGTCGCTCGGCCTGCCCCGCGTTGTCGCAGAGGATGATCGTCGGCGTCGGTGTGCGGAGGAGCGCACGGAGGCGTGGGATATCCCGATCGATCGCCTCGGGTGGACGCGTGGGGAAGCGCGCGGCCCCGTCCTCACTCGCCGCGCCGCCGATGCGCAGCGTGGGGAATCGCGCGAGCGCGGCGGTGGCCTCGGGGGGCGATTGGAAGATCGCATCACGCCCCGCCACCTCTTCGCCGCGCCGACGCGCGACCTCAAGATGGTGTGCCGCCTCCTGCCAACTGCGTTCGAACTCCGGCAGCGCGTGCACCCCCTCGGGGAAGACCACCAGCGTGCTCGGGGGGAGGAGCGCCGTGAGCGTGGTGCGTGCGCCGGGGCTCTCCTCTTCGTGGAGCGCGGCGGGCGCATCGACGGGGAGGATCACGACGCGCTCGAGTGGGGTCGTGGTCCGCTGCGAGGCGAGATCGAAGGCGCGCAGTTCATGCAACGTGTCGCCCCAGAACTCGAGACGCGCCGGCGCGTCCATCCCGAACCCGTAGACGTCCACGATGCCACCACGCACCGAGAACTGGGCGACGTCCTCCACGACGCTGACGCGT
>JAIETI010000089.1 GCA_019745365.1 Gemmatimonadaceae bacterium
CCCTCAGGCTGAAGGATCGTGAGCATGCGCGGGGTCGAGGAAGGGAGTGAGCCCGGCGCGGACATCATCGGGCCAGGCGATCGACTTGTGATCGGTGAGTGAGGTGGCGACGAGGATCTGCGTCGCCTCCCAGAGTCGCGTGCCGCCGCGCGTCACCACGTGATGCAGCGCGAGCGACGCGCGTCCGAGCTTCAGCACCTGCACCTCCCAGTCGAGCTGGTCGCCATGCAACCCCGGGGCGGTGAAGGTGACGTCGAGACGCACCGTGGGCGTGCCGATCTTCCGCGTGGCGAAGAGCACCGGCCAGGGCGCGCCGGCCGCCGCGAAGAGCTCCTCCACCACGCCGACCAGATGGTTGAAGTACGCGGGGAAGTACGCGATCCCCGAGGGGTCGCAGTCGCCGAAGCGGAGCGTGCGCGTGGTACGGAATGGCTTCTTCGGTCGCGAAGCTCCTCTCGGGCTATGATCAGTTGCTGCACCTCGGTGGCTCCCTCATAGATGCGGAGTGCTCGGATCTCACGATAGAGTCGCTCCACGATCTCTCCGGTGCGCACGCCGCGGCCGCCGAAGAGCTGCACCGCGCGGTCGATCACCCGCTGCGCACTCTCCGTCGCGGTCATCTTCGCCATCGCCGCCTCACGCGTGGTCGGCGCGCGCTCCACGTCGCGCAGCCACGCCGCGCGGTAGGTGAGGAGCGCGGCCGCGTCGATCGCGGTCGACATTTCGCCGATCGCGGCCTGCGTGAGCTGCAGCGCGCTCAGTGGCCCGCCGAAAAGATGGCGCTCCTTCGCATGCGCGACGCTCTCGTCGAATGCGCGCCGCGCGAATCCCACCGCCGCTGCGGCGACCGATGCACGAAAGATGTCGAGCGTCCGCATCGCGATCTTGAACCCCTCGCCGCTCGCGCCGAGTCGCCGGGTCGCGGGGATGCGGCAGCCATCGAAGCGGATCGTGGCCAGCGGATGTGGCGCGATCACCTCGATCCGCTCCGCGATCGAGAAGCCGGGGTCATCCGCGTACACCACGAAGGCCGACATCCCCTTGGTCCCCGGCCCATCGCCCGTGCGCGCGATCACCGTGTACACATCGGCGATTCCGCCATTCGAGATCCAGGTCTTCTCGCCGGTGAGGACGTAGTCCGGCCCGTCAGCAACGGCGGCACACTGCAACGCCGCGACATCCGAGCCCGCGTCCTTCTCACTCAATGCGAAGGCGGCGATCCACTCCCCAGTCGCCACCTTGGGAAGCACCGCGCGACGTAGCTCTGGCGTCCCTGCGAGCGAGAGTGCTCCCGTGCCCAGCCCCTGCATGGCAAAGGCGAAGTCGGCGAGCCCGTCGTGCCAGGCCAATAGCTCCCGTGCGAGGCAGATCCGGCGCGAGTCGATCGAACTTGCGTCAGCACCCTGTGCCGCGACACTCGCATGCAGAAGCCCCGCGGCACCGAGCTCACGCACCAATGCCCGACAGCTCCCATCGACGTCGGGCTTTTCCACCGGGAGCGACGCGGCCACCTCGACCACGCGGTCGGCCCACCGCGCATGCTCGGCCGCGAAGAAGGGCCAGCGGAGATGAGCCCTCGTGGGGGTGAGAGCCATCAGTTCCCCTCGAAGCGCGGCGTCTGCTTGGCCGCGAACGACTCGAACGCACGGCGGAAGTCCCGCGTCTGCATGCAGAGCGCCTGCGCCTGCGCCTCGGCTTCGATCAACTCGTCGAGCCCCATCGCCCACTCCTGATTGAGCATCGTCTTCGTCACCGAATGCGCGAAGACCGGTCCATCAGCGAGCGAGCGGGCGAGTGCCTGGGCCTCCGCCGCGAGTGCATCCTCGGCGACGAGGCGGCTGTAGAAACCCCACGATGCCCCTTCATCGGCGGTCATCACGCGCCCCGTGAAGAGGAGCTCCGCGGCCCGGCCATGCCCGATGATGCGCGGCAGGATGCCGCACGCCCCCATATCCGCACCGGCGAGTCCCACGCGCGTGAAGAGGAACGCCGTCTTGGCCCGCGCCGTCGCGAGGCGCAGGTCGGACGCCATCGCGAGGATCGCCCCGGCGCCCGCACAGGTGCCATCGACGGCGGCGATGATCGGTTGCGGCGCATGCCGCATCGCTTTCACGAGGTCGCCGGTCATTCGCGTGAAAGCGAGCAGCTCCGGCGCGGCCATCCGCGTGAGCGGCTCGATGATCTCGAACACATCGCCGCCGGAGCAGAAGTTCCCACCGGCGCCAGTCAGCACGACGGCGCGCACATCGGACGCGTAGACGAGCGCGCGAAAGAGGTCGCGCAACTCCGCGTACGAGTCGAACGTCAGGGGATTGCGCCGCTCTGGACGGTTCAGTGTGATCGTGGCCACGCGGCCGTCATCGGAGCACGACCACGCGAAGTGGGTCGCGCGGTACGCAGCCATCGGACGGCGCGCAGCCGTCATCGCATCAGGAGCGGTCATCGACTGGGCGGCCCCGCGGCCGCGCGCTGAAGGTTCGTCTCGTACTGCGTGCGACCCCGTTCGTACTGCACCGGCCAGTGTACATCGCTCGCACCGATCCGTGCGGCCTCGTGCAACGTCCACGCGGGATCTGCGAGATGAGGGCGCGCGATCGCGCACAGATCCGCCCGTCCCGCCGCGATGATCGAGTTCACATGGTCCGCCTCGAAGATGGCACCGACCGCGATGGTCGGCACCCCCGCCTCGTTGCGGATATGATCGGAGAAAGGGGTCTGGAAGAGTCGCCCGTACACCGGCTGCTC
This sequence comes from Gemmatimonadaceae bacterium, assembly GCA_019745365.1. Taxonomy (GTDB): domain Bacteria; phylum Gemmatimonadota; class Gemmatimonadetes; order Gemmatimonadales; family Gemmatimonadaceae; genus JAIETI01. The sequence goes on from JAIETI010000089.1 coordinate 2,746, forward strand.
CTCCTTTGCCACCTGGCCGGAGCTGCAATCGATCAGATCCGCGCCCGCGTCGCGGAAGAGGCGCGCGAAGTGTGCCGCGTCCGCTGGGGTGTTCCCTCCATCTATCCAATCGTTGCACGAGAGCCGGATCGCGATCGGACGCTCCGCCGGCCACGCGGCGCGCACCGCATGAAAAAGCTCCAGCGGAAAGCGCGCGCGGCCCTCATGGTCGCCGCCGTAGACGTCGGTCCGATGGTTCGTGATCGGTGAGAGGAAGCTCGAGAGCAGGTAGCCGTGCGCGTAGTGCAGCTCTAGGAGGTCCACGCCGATCTCAGCGGACCAGCGCGCCGCGCGTACGAAATCCGCGAGGACCGCGTCCATGTCGGCGCGCGTCATCTCGCGCGGCACCGCTGAGTGCGGGAGATAGGGGAGGGGAGAGGCGGAGATCAACGGCCAGTTCCCCGCGTCGAGCGGCTGATCGGTCCCCTCCCACCCCCGCTTGGTCGAACCCTTTCGACCGGCATGCCCCAGCTGCATCGCGAACTTCGCGGACGAGTGCGTGTGGATGAAGTCCACGATGCGCCCCCAGCTGTCGCGCTGCGCCTCGTTCCAGAGCCCTGCGCACCCCGGCGTGATCCGTGCGTCCGGCGACACGCAGGTCATCTCGCCGAACACGAGCCCCGCACCACCCATCGCCCGTGCGCCGAGGTGCACGAGGTGGAAGTCACCCGGCACGCCCTCCTCGGCGGAGTACATCGCCATGGGCGAGACGACGACGCGGTTCGGCAGGGTGAGCCCGCGCACGGTGTACGGGGTGAGCATCGGTGGCGTCGGGCGCGCAGCCGCGGGGCGCGCGACACCCGCGCGCTCGGCAAACCAGTGTTCGTATCCCTCGAGCCACACCGGATCGCGCTTCCGCAGGTTCTCATGACTGATCCGCTGCGAGCGCGTCAGGAGCGAATACATGAACTGCTCCGGCTCGAGCTGGTCGGCGTAGCGATGGCCCACGACCTCGAACCACTCCATGGCATTCCGGGCCGCGTTCTGGATCCGCGCGACGTCCACTCGCCGGATTGACTCGTACGCCGTGAGCGCCTCCCCGAGTCGCGCCGCATCGTGATCGACCGCCGCGCACTGGCGCGCGAGTTCGATCGCGTCCTCGAGCGCGAGCTTAGTCCCCGACCCGATTGCGAAGTGCGCGGTATGCGCGGCATCGCCCATCAGCACCACATGCGACTGTCCGTTGTGGCGATGCCAGCGGCCGCAGATGAGCCGCGCGAAGTTGAGCCACGCCGAGCCGCGGAGGTGCCGGGCGTTCGACTCGAGCCGCGCCCCGCCGAGCGTGTCGGCGAAGAGCGATTCGCAGAACTGCAGCGACGCGTCCTGATCCATGTCGCCGAGCCCGTGCGCCGCGAAGGTGTCCTCGGTGGTCTCGACGATGAAGGTCGAGTAGTCCTCGTCGAACTTGTACACGTGGGCCTGGAACCAGCCGTGTGCCGTGCGCTGAAAGTCGAAGGTGAACGCATCGAAGCGTTTGCGCACGCCGAGCCAGATGTAGCGATTGGGGCGGAGCGCGACGTCCGGCGCGAACTCCGCCGCGGCGCGCTCCCGCACGCGCGAGTTCACCCCGTCGGCAGCCACCACGAGATCGGCGTCGGGAAAGTCCAGGTCCGAATCGACCTCCTGCTCGAACACGAGGCGCACGCCGAGCGCCTCGGCGCGGCGCTGGAGGATGTTGAGCAGGGTCTTGCGGCCGATCCCCAGAAAACCATGGCCCGTGGTGCGCATCGTCCGTCCTTTGATGCGGACCTCGATGTCGTCCCAGTGGTTGAAGGCCTGTTCGATCTCGGCGGCCGTGACGGGGTCGGCGCGGCGCATGTTGTCGAGCGTGGCGTCGGAGAAGACCACGCCCCAACCGAACGTGTCGTACGGCTTGTTCCGCTCGACGACGGTGATCTCGTGCGCCGGATGCGCCTGCTTCATCTGCAGTCCGAAGTAGAGGCCGGCGGGGCCGCCGCCGATGCAGACGATGCGCATGCTCGATCCTCAGGGGCGGACGCTTGCGGAGGGCGGACTGCTTGAAGTATAAAGTATCCCCTATGCACGCTCGCGCCAGCACCGATGTCGAGATGCTCGTGGCCCGCGCTCCCGCCGGGCATCACGCGGAGCTTCGGCTCTGGCTCCGGTTGCTCTCCTGCACGACGCTCATCACGCAGGCGATCCGTCAGCGGCTCCGCGAATCGTTCGGGGTGACGCTCCCGCAGTTCGACCTGATGGCGCAGCTCGCACGCGAGCCCAAGGGGCTGCGGCTGGGCGAACTCTCCTCGCGGCTCATGGTCACCGGCGGCAATGTGACTGGACTGGTCACGCGACTGGAGACGGAAGGATGGGTGCGCCGCGCGGCGGTCGCGGGCGATCGCCGAGCGCGGGTGGTGCGCCTCACGCCCCGCGGCGCGCGTGCCTTCGCGCGGATGGCCGCGGTGCACGAGCGGTGGATCACGGAGCTCTTCGGCGAGCTCCCGCGGCGCGAGGTCGAGCGCCTCACGCTGGAGCTGCGGGCGCTCAAGGACTCGGTGCGGCGACCGCGCCTCGTCGAGCGAGGGCGTGGGTGATGCCGCACGACCCCTTCGTGCGCGACCACACACCGTCGCGCGACGCGCAGCCGGAGTTCCGGTTCACTCTCCCTGAGCTCCGGTATCCGCCGCGCCTGAACGTCGTGGTAGAGTTGCTGGACCGCTGGATGGAGCGGGGCCATGGCGAGAAGCCCTGCTTCATCGGACCGCAGGAGGCGTGGACGTACGCCGAGACCGCGGCTCAGGTGGATCGGTACGCGAACGCGCTCGTGAAGCAGTACGGTCTGCTTCCGGGGCAACGCGTCCTCCTTCGCGCGCCGAACTCCCCGCGCATGGCGGCCGCGTACCTCGCCGTCATGAAGGCGGGGGGGATCGTGGTCGCGACGATGCCGCTGCTCCGCGCACCCGAACTCGCGGCGGTGATCACCAAAGCGAGGATCGATCTCGCGCTCTGCGACGCACGCCTCCTCCCAGCACTCGAGGAGGCGCAACGCGCGTGTCCGACGCTCACGCGCATCGTCACCTTCGCCGCAGCCGATGCGGAGCTGGATCGTGCCGCCGAGCGTGTGGACGCGCACTTCGACGCGTACGACAGCGCGAGCGACGAGCCCTGCCTGCTCGGATTCACCAGCGGCACCACCGGCGGTCCCAAGGCGACCATCCACTACCACCGCGACCTGCTCGCGATCGCGGACACGTATGGACGCCACGTGCTGCGCGCGGAGTCGAACGATCGCTTCATCGGGTCACCGCCGCTCGCGTTCACCTTCGGGCTCGGCGGGTTGGTGATCTTCCCGCTCCGCGTGGGGGCGTCGGCCGTGCTGCTCGAGAAGGCGCCCCCAGAGGAACTGCTCGCGGCGATCCGTCACTACCGACCGTCCATCGTGTTCACGGCGCCGACGGCGTACAAGGCGATGCTCTCTAAACTCGAGCCGGGTGACACGTCGTCATTGCGCCGCTGCGTCTCCGCCGGGGAGACCCTCCCCGCGAGCACCTTCGAGGCGTGGCGGAGCGCTACGGGGCTCCCGCTGATGGATGGGATCGGCGCGACGGAGATGCTCCACATCTTCATCGGCTCGCCGGCGGATGAGGCGCGCGCGGGGAGCACGGGACGAGTCGTGCCGGGGTACGAGGCGCGGGTGGTGGATGCGAATGGCGCCGCGGTCGCGGACGGCACGCCAGGGCAACTCGCCGTGCGCGGCCCGACGGGATGTCGTTATCTCGATGACCCGCGGCAGGCACGCTATGTGAAGGACGGATGGAACTATCCCGGCGACACCTACATCCGCGATGCCGACGGCTACTTCTGGTACCAGGCGCGCTCGGACGACATGATCATCTCGTCGGGCTATAACATCGCGGGGCCCGAGGTCGAAGCGGCGTTGCTCACGCACCCCGCGGTGCTCGAGTGTGGCGTGGTTGGGCTCCAAGACGCGGATCGCGGTACGGTTGTCGCCGCCTTTGTGGTGGTGCAGCCGGGGATCACGGCCGACGCCTCGCTCGCCCTCGCCCTGCAAGAGCACGTCAAAGCGACGATTGCGCCATACAAGTATCCGCGCGTGGTGGAGTTTGTCCTTGAACTCCCCAAGACCGCGTCGGGCAAGCTCCGCCGCAACGTCCTGCGCGAAGCGCGAGGCTGAGTCACTAGATTGGGCGGGTGTCGAAGCCCGCCGAACTCATCCGCACCATCCGCAGCGCGCTGAGCAGTGAGGCGCACCATGACCTCACCACGCTCCCCGTCGATCGCGCGGTCGTGCTCCTCGCGATCCCGATGGTCCTCGAGATGGCGCTCGAGTCCGTCTTCGCACTGACGGACATCTTCTTCGTCGGGAAGCTGGGGCCCGCCGCGGTCGCGACCGTCGGACTGACCGAGTCGTTGCTCGCCATCGTGTACGCGATCGCGATGGGGGTCGGCGTCTCAGTCTCCGCCATCGTCGCGCGACGGATCGGCGAGAAGGAACCCGACGAGGCGGCCCACACCGCGGCGCAGGCCGTCTGGCTCGCCATCGTGCTTGCGGCAGTGCTCGGCACGACCGGCGCACTCTACGCGCCGCAGCTCCTCCGCTTCCTCGGCGCCGACGAGGAGGTCCTTCGCACCGGAACGACGTTCGCCCGCATCATGCTCGGCGGCGAGGTCTCGGTCATCCTGCTGTTCATCTTGAACGCGGTGTTCCGTGGCGCAGGCGACGCGGCCGTCGCGATGCGCGTGCTCTGGACGGCCAATATCCTGAACATCGTGCTCGGCCCCTGCTTCATCTTCGGCCTGGGTCCATTTCCGGCGCTGGGCGTGACGGGCGCGGCGATCGCCACGACGACCGGCCGTGGCGTCGGCGCTGCGCTTGCGCTGTATTGGCTCATCACGGGGCGGTCGCGGATCGCCGTGCGTGCCGCGCACTGGCGTCCCGACCCCGCGCTCATGTGGAAGCTCGTCCGCTTGGCGGGGAGCGGCGTCTTTCAGTTTCTCGTCGGCACGGCGAGTTGGATCGGATTGGTGCGCATTCTCGCGCCGTACGGCGCGGTGGTGCTCGCCGGCTATACGATCGCGATCCGCGTGCTGGTGTTCATCCTCCTCCCGTCCTTCGGGCTGAGCAACGCGGCCGCGACGATGGTCGGGCAGAATCTCGGCGCCAAGGCCCCCGATCGCGCTGCCGAGGCCGTCGCGAGTGCTGCGCGATGGAACGTGTATGTGCTCGGCGCGATCGGAATCGTGATGGTTGCCTTCGCCCCGCTGATCGCGGGGATCTTCACCCGCGACGCGGCGGCAGCCGCGGTCGCCACCACCGCGCTGCGGATCACCGGACTCGGCTGTCCGCTCTACGGCATCGGCATGGTCATGACGCAGGCGTTCAACGGTGCGGGCGACACGTGGACACCGACGTGGCTGAACTTCGGGATCTTCTGGCTCTTCGAGATTCCCTTCGCCTGGCTGCTCGCGCATCCCCTCGGTTTCGGTCCGACGGGGGTGTTCATCGGCATCACGACTGCGTTCTCGGTCCTCGCGCTGACGGCGTGGGCGCTGTTCCGACGTGGCACGTGGCGGACGGCCGAGGTATAGCTCTGTGTGGGCGCGCCGTGCGCTCACACCGCGATGACTCTGGACCTGGAGACTCTCGATGATCGCTCGCGCTCGCGTACTCCTGCTGGCTCTCCCCATGCTCGTCGCATGCAGCGATGATGCCTCGAGTGACGCGACCGGCCCGGTCGATCGGACGGGGACGGTGGTCTTCTCGGATATGATGGTCCTCTACGGATCCCTGCGGACGACGAGTGGGCTCACCACGGTGACCAAGGACGTGGTCAAGGACGATGCCGCGTGGAGCGCGCGCTGGCGCACGATCACCGCGGGCATCAATGCGGGTGCGTCGGATTTCACGACCGCGCCGCCGGTCGCGTTCACCAAGGACATGGTGCTCGTCTATGGCGCTGGGCAGCGCCCGACCGGTGGCTACGCGGCGACGATCGACACGGTGTACGCACTCTCGGACGGCATCGAGGTGGTCGTCACGAACAATGCGCCCGGCGCCGACTGTGTGAACACCACCGCGCTCACTGCACCCATGGCGATGGTGCGGGTCGCGAGGAAGGACGGACGGGTCGTGTGGCGCGAGAAGGAACGTACGGTGGACTGTCGCTAGCTAGAACGTGAGCTCGAACTGGTTCGCGGCTTCGACGCCGGCGACGGGCGCGTCCTGCACGGCCGCGACGAGACGACCACTCCACCGCGCGCGCGTGAGCTGGTGCCGCACCGCGCCGAGCGCGAGTGTCGGCGTGTTGTTCTCAGCGGAGAGATGCGCGAGCATGACGGTGCGAAGCCCCGGATGCGCGACCTCCGCGGCGAACCCCGCAGCCTCACTGTTGTTGAGGTGCCCGCGCCCACCGGTGATCCGATCCTTGAGATACGCGGGGTAGGGGCCGGAGCGTAGCCGTTCTACGTCGTGGTTCGCCTCGATCACGAGTGCGTCGAGTTCGCGAAAGTGACGGGTCATGCCGTCCGGGACGTGCCCCAGATCGTGCGCGATCCCGACGCGCCATCCGGGGCCCCTCGCGGTGATCACGCACGCGGTCGGAGCCGCTGCGTCGTGCGGCACCGGGATCAACCGGAGGTCGAACCCGTCCATCGCGACGAAACCATCGGGTGCGAGCGCGGTCGCCTTTTTGCGGTCGAGCTCCCGCACACCGGCGAGCGTGCCAGTGCTTCCCACCACCCGCCATCCCCATCTGGTCTGCGCCTGCGTCGCACCCTTCGCGTGATCGACATGCTCATGCGTGAGCACAAGCGTCCCGATGCTCTCCGGCGCGACACCGATCGCGGCCAAGCGCTGACTCAGCGTGCGCGGACCGAAGCCGCAGTCCACCAGCACGCGATGCGCGCCGTCTTCGAGCAGGAACGCGTTGCCGCCACTCCCACTCCCGAGTGACCAGAACCTCACGCGCTGGCGGCGTGCGCGGCGCGCAGCACCGTGCGCATCCCTTCACTCAAGCCACGATCCCGACGCGCCATCACGCGGACCGCGACCTCGAGAAAGCGGTCGATCTCCACGCGCCCATCTGCGCCCCAACAGAACGGCGGCGTCGCGCGCGCCGGTGAGGCGTCACCGAAGACGTTCGTCCCCGCGCCGAGGACGGTCCCTGTCATCAGCCGCGTGCCGATCGCGCATTTCGTGTGATCGCCGATCAGCGCGCCGAGGAACTGCATCCCGGTCGAGAGCATCCCCTCGGGAGTGTAGGCGCTCACCGTGCCGTAGCTGTTCTTGAGATTGCTCGTGATCGTCCCCGCGCCGAGGTTTACCCAGCGACCGAGGATGCTGTGCCCGACGAAGCCTTCGTGCCCCTTGTTCGCGTAGCCGCAGAGGATGCTCTGCGAGAGCTCGCCGTGCACGCGGCAGTGGGGCCCGATGCTGCTCGCCCGGATGCGCCCACCGAGGAGGTGGCTGTCACGGCCGATGATGGTTGGGCCGTCGATCCGCGTGAACGCGTGGACACGCGCGCCGCTCCGCAGCAGCACGGGGCCCGACGTGGTGTCGAAGACGACGAAGGGCTCGACATACGCCCCGGGCTCCACCCACACCGGATGCTCGCCGAGCACCACGACCTCCGCGGACGAGACCAGCGCGTCGGCGGAGTCGCTCAGCGCAGGGAGGTCGGCGATCAGCATCGCATTCAGTTGACGGATCGCATCCCACGGACGGTCCAGCCACCAGCCAATGATCGCTGCCGTGCGGCCCTCGGCCGCGAACGACGCCAACGCATCGGCCTCGCCGCGGAGCGCGGCGGTCGACGTGTCACGTGCGAGCCGCACCGCGACGATCCGCGCATCGGCCTCCCATCGCGTGGCGTGCTCGTCGAATGGAAGCCCGAGCGCGGGCGCGAACCGTGAGAGCGCAACGATCGTCCCGGCCGCGAGCGTCGCGGGCGCGGCGCGCAGGCGGTCACCCGCTTCATCGAAGGTCGCGAGCGCCGGCGCACACACGAAGCTCGCGGCGCCGATGCCGGTGAGACGACGCCAGCGCGCCTCGATCGTCGTCGCGCCCGCACGGAGGGTGCTGATCGGACGGGTGAGCGCGAACGGCGCGAACGCATCCGCGCGCGCGTCATCGAGCAGAACGAGCGCGTCGGTCATCGGCGGTCGCGAAGCTCTGGAGGGAGCGTGCCGAGGAGCGGCTTCAGGTCGGTCGCGCGCTCGCGGGTGGTGACGAGTGTGACGCCGTTCCGCACCACGACGACGAGATCGCTCACACCCCAGAGGACGACGTCGCTCCCCTCGGCGAACACCACATTCCCGTGCGCGTCGCGGAGATGCGTGGCCCCGTGCGCGACGTTGCCATCCGCGTCGGTGGCCTTCACGCGCGAAAGCGCGCTCCAGGTGCCGACGTCGTTCCAGCCGAAGCGCCCGGGGAGCATCATCACGCGGGCCGAGCGCTCCATGATCGCGACGTCGATCGCGATCGGTGTGGCGACGCGCGCAAAGAGCGCGACGGGGTCGGCGAGCGGTGCCTCGAGCGCGCCGTGCAGCTCTGGCGCATGGACGCGCGCCTCGTCGAGCAGGTCGCCGGCGCACCACGCGAAGATCCCGGAGTTCCAGAGCCCACCGAGCGCGATCAACTCCGTCGCGAGCGCCACCGCGGGCTTCTCGACGAATCGCTCGACGCGCCGCAGTTCGCCATCGATCACGGCACCGGGGGCGAGATAACCGAGGCCGGGGTCCGGATGGGTGGGGACGATGCCGACCGTGACGAGCGCGCGATGGGCGTGGGCCTCAGTCGCGGCCTGTTGGAGCGTCGCCGCGAACGCAGCATCGTCCCCGATCGCCCAGTCCGCGTGTACGCTGAGCATCGGTGTGGCGGGGCCGACGCGCTCCGCGATCACGCGCGCCGCGTAGAGCAGTGCGGCCGCCGTGCCCGCCGCGCGGGGTTCGATCAGCACGTTCGCGTCGGTCAGCTCCGGGATCAGCGCGCGCACACCGGGCGCGAGCGCGGCGCTGGTGAGCACGAGGGTCCGTTCGACCGGCGCGATCGCCCGCACGCGACGCATCGTGTCCGCGAGCATCGGTGCATCGCCTACCAACGGGAGGAACTGCTTGGGTCGCTCCGGTGTTGAGAGCGGCCAGAAGCGCGAGCCGATCCCGCCGCAGAGCACCACGACCCAGGGCGAAGGCGCGCTCACGCGTCCGACGCCGCGTCGGTGGTGGCGACCCCAGCGAGCTCCGCGACGCGCGCATACAAACGCTTGGGGCTGAACGGCTTGGTCATGAAGTCCGCCGCGCCGAGCCGAAGTGCGTCCGCGCGATGCGAATCCTGCCCCGCAGCGGTCAAGATGATCACCGGGGTCTCACGGTGACGGGGCTCGGACCGCATCTGCGCCAGCACCTCGAGCCCGGTGTGGATCGGCATCATCACGTCGAGCAGGACGACCGCGATGTCGGCCTCGCTGACAAGCGCCGCGAGCGCCTCGCCACCGTCACGCACGAGCGTCACACGGAACGGTCCCTGTTCCAGCTTCGTCTTGATGATGCGCCCGATGTGCGGTTCGTCGTCCGCAACGAGCACGTGGCGCTGCTCGGCCACCGCGGTCAGACGAGGGCGGCGATGCTCGCCCGATGCCGGCGCAACTCATACAACAGTTGCCCGAGGTTCGCCGTCGGCTGGACGAGGACCAACAGGAGCGCATCGGCCGAGAGCACGGTGATGACCGCGAGTCCACGCTCGCACTCCACCACCTGGGTGCGCACCGCTCCGCGCTGCGCGGCGTGGCTCATCTCCTCAACCGCGTGGAGCACCGAGGGCACGTGCGCGGCCACCTGTTCCGCGTCCACGTTGGCCGCGACATCGCTGTCGATGAGGAGGCCGTCTCGGCCGAGCACCACGGCGGCATCGACGCCGTCGCGCTGTCGGATCGCTAGGACCAGATCGCGGATGCCAGGCATCGCCGCTCCGAGTGGAAGGTTCTGCGGAAGTGTAAGCCCGAGAGAGGCCAAGTCAAGCGAATTCGCTTGATGTGCGCGCGGTGCGCCCGTTAGCTTCCTCACCTGATGCTCACTCTCCCGAAGCGCGGCGTCGCCGCCCGAGTCGCGGTCGTCGGTGCGATCCTCCTCGCGGTCGCGTGCAGCGACCCGTTCAGCCTTGAGGCGCGCCTCGATAACGTCGGGACGCGGGCAAACCTGTGGGCGCTCACGGGGACGCCTCCGAACTATCCGGCCGCCTTCGACATCAGTCTGGTCTCGCCGGTTCGCGCCGACGGAAATCTGGCCTTCGATTTCGCCACGGATCTCGAGTCGAACGGCTCCATCCGGATCATCCCGCAGGCGATGCTCGGCCAATCGCTGCTGGGTGCGCGCGTCGTGGGGCTGCGGCGGGTCAGTGGCACGTACGAGGCGTTGCTCGAGGCGCCCGCAGACGGCTACTCGGCCGACTCAGTGCTCGTCGTGAAAGTCGGGGAACCCTTCGTGGCGCGCGTGCGGTCGCAGGCCTGCTCCTTCCAGCTGTCGCAGGAGCTGTTTGCGAAGTTCGTCGTCGATACGGTGATCGCGAGCGAGCGCCGGATGTCCTTCCGCACGGTGATCGACCCCAACTGCGGGTTCCGCGGGCTCGGCGAAGGCCGGCCGCGGCGCTGAGCGATGCTCGACATCAAGCTCATCCGCGACGGACTGCCCGCACTCCGCGATGCGATGGGGCGCCGGGGGAAGCTCGAGACGCTCGCGCCGCTGCTGGACGAAGCCGAAGCGCTCGAGCGCGACCGACGCGCGGTGATCCAGACGACCGAAGCGCAAAAGGCCGAGCGGAACGCGGCCTCGCAGCAGGTCGCACGGCTCAAGAAGGCCGGCGAGGACGCCAGCGACGCGATGGCCACCTCGCGCGCCCTCGGCGACGCGATCACCGCTGGTGACGCGCGGCTCGCGGAGATCGAGGGGCGCCTCCAGGCGATCCTGCTGGAGCTCCCGAACGTCACGCTCCCCGATGTCCCAGCGGGCGACGAGACCCAGAATCGCGTGCTACGGAGTTGGGGCACGCCCCGCGAAGCGGTCGATGTCGCGCCGCACTGGGAGGTCGCCGAACGCATGGGGATCCTCGATCTCGCGCGCGGGGCGAAGATCTCGGGGTCGGGGTTCATCGTGTATCGCGGCGCCGGGGCACGGCTCGTGCGCACGCTCATGCAGTGGATGCTCGACCTCCACACCTCGCAGCACGGGTACGAGGAGGTCTGGGTCCCGGTCGTGGTAAACCGCGCGACGATGACGGGCACCGGCCAGCTGCCGAAGTTCGAGGACGACATGTACGCGCTCTCGGGCGACGACGGCTTCCTCATCCCGACGGCCGAGGTGCCGGTCACCAACCTCTATCGCGACGAGATCCTCGACGCGGCGCAGCTCCCGATGGGGCTCTGCGCCTATTCGCCCTGCTTTCGTCGTGAGGCGGGATCGGCAGGGAAGGACACCCGCGGCCTCCTGCGCGTCCATCAGTTCGACAAAGTCGAGCTGGTGCGCTACGCCACGCCGGAGACGTCGCTGGATGAACATGAGCGCCTGACGGGGCACGCGGAGCGCGTGTTGCAGCTCCTCGAGCTCCCGTACCGCGTGCTCCTCCTCGCGGCGGGCGACACGGGCTTCTCGAGTGCACGCACCTATGACCTCGAGGTCTTCGCGCCCGGGGTCGGGAAGTGGCTCGAGGTGTCGTCGAGCAGCGTCTTCACCGACTTCCAGGCGCGCCGCGCGAACATCCGCTATCGGCCGGCCGCGGGCGAGAAGCCGCGCTTCGTGCACACGCTCAACGCGTCCGGGCTCGCCTTTCCGCGCATCATCGCGGCCGTCCTTGAGCATCATCAGCAGCCGGACGGCAGTGTTCGCGTCCCCGAGGCGCTGCGCGCCGCGCTCGGCACCGACGTGTTGCGCTAAGCGATGCGGCGACGCTGGCCGGTCGTTCTCGTCGCGGTCGGCTTGGTCACGCTGCTCGCCTCGTACGTCATCTACAGTCAACGCGTCGTCCGCGAGCTCCGCTCGGAGAGCGCCCGCACGAGTCGGATGTTCGCCAAGGTGTTCGGGGCGCTGACCGACCCCTCCGATGCCGCGGGCACGAACGCGCTCTTCGAGTTGGTCCGTGACATCCGCGAACTCGGTGTGCCCGTCATCGTCACGGACACGGCCGGCGCCGTGACCGTCGCCGCGAATCTTCCCTTTTCGGCGCCACCGAGCGACCGCCGCGTGCGCGACTACGTGCGCGTGCTCGATCGACAGAACCGCCCCGTCGCGGCGCCGGGCGTGGGGGTCGTGCACTACGGCAACACGCCGCTCGTCGCCGGACTGCGCGTGATCCCGCTCATGGTCGTGGGGATCGTCGCGCTCCTGGTCGTGATGGGCGCGATCGCGCTCCGCGAGCGGAGTCGCGCTGACCGCGAGCTCGTCTGGGCAGGGATGGCACGCGAGTCCGCCCATCAACTCGGGACACCCATCTCGTCCTTGTACGGTTGGCTCGAACTCCTCGATGAACAGGGGGGCGATCCGCTCGTCGCGAAGGCGGCCGGCCACATGAAGAGCGACGTGGACCGCCTCGATCGCGTCGCACGCCGCTTTGAGCGGATCGGGCGCCCGCCCAAGCGCGAGTCGCTGGACGTCGCCGCGGTCGCTGATGGCGTCGCGAGCTATTTCCGCGTGCGGGTGCCGACGCTTGCCCAATCCGTGCGGATCGTCACCGAGCGACCGGATGAACCCTGCCTCGTGCATGGCGATCAGGTCCTGCTCGAGTGGGCCTTCGAGTCGCTCGTGAAGAACGCGATCGACGCACTCGCCGGGACGGGCGGGACGATCACCGTCTCGATCCGGCTGGCGCCCGAGGGGGGCGCGGTGGTGCGCGTCGCCGACGACGGTCCGGGCGTCCCCCGCGCGATCCGCCGTCGGATCTTCGCCGCGGGCTTTTCGACCAAGGCCCGCGGGTGGGGGATCGGCTTATCGCTCACCAAACGGATCATCGAAGAGTCCCACGATGGCCGTCTGGCGCTCCTGTCGAGTGAGAGGGGAGCGGTGTTCGAGGTTATCTTACCGGGGTGACCACCCCGCTGATCTCTCCGAGCACCTCCCTGAATCCTGCACAACGCATCGCCGTCGACCATGGAGACGGCCCCGCGCTCGTGCTCGCAGGGGCAGGCTCCGGAAAGACCCGGGTACTCACCGCGCGGATCGCCCGTCTGATCGAAGACGGGCACGCGAAGCCGCACGATATCATGGCGGTCACCTTCACCAACAAAGCCGCGACCGAGATGCGCCATCGGGTCGCGCGCGCGTTGGGCTCGGACCCCGCGGGGATGTGGATCGGGACCTTCCACGGCCTCGGTGCGCGCTTCATCCGCATGCATGCGGAAGCGGCGGGGCGCACCCGTGAGTTCTCGATCTACGACGAGGACGACTCGCTCTCGCTGATCAAGCGCCTTATGGAGCGCGCTCGCGTCTCGACCCGTGACTGGACGCCGCGTGCCGTGAACGCTTCGATCTCCGATGCGAAGAACGCGCTCGTCGCGCCTGACGAGTACGCCGCCCTCTCGCAGACACCGCTCGGCAAGGCCGCCGCGGCCGTCTATCAGCTCCTTGATCCCGCGCTCCGCGAGGCCAACGCGGTCAGCTTCGACGACCTGCTGGTGATCCCGGTGCAGCTCCTTGGGCGCCCAGAGATCCGGGAGCAGTGGCATCGCCGGTTCCGCTACGTGTTGGTGGATGAGTACCAGGACACCAACCGCGCGCAGTACGAGTTCATCCACCGCATCGCGGGCCCCACCGGGAACGTGATGGCGGTCGGGGATGATGATCAAGCGATCTACGGCTGGCGCGGCGCGGATGTGCGGAACATCCTCGACTTCGAGCGGGGTTTCCCGAACGCGCGCGTCGTGCGCCTCGAAGACAACTATCGCTCCACACCGCAGATCCTCGACCTCGCGAACGCGGTGATCGCCGAGAACCGCGATCGACGCGGCAAGACGCTCCGCGCGACGCACGAGGGGGGCGCGCCAGTCACGCTGACCACCTGTCTCGACGAGCGCGATGAGGCCGACGTCATCGCCGACGCGATCGAGCGCCGTCCGCGCGAGATCGGACTTGGGTCGATCGCGATCCTCTATCGGACCAACGCGCAGAGCCGCCCGCTCGAAGATGCGCTCCGCAAGCGCGTCATCCCGTACCGGCTGATCGGCGCGGTGCGCTTCTACGATCGCCGCGAAGTGAAGGACCTCGTCTCCTGGCTCCGCGTGATCGCGAACCCCAAGGACGACGAAGCGTTCCGGCGCGCCGTGCAGGCGCCGAAGCGCGGCATCGGCGATACCACGCTTGAGGTGCTCGCGGTCGAGGCGCGCGATGCGGGGTGCGGTCTCTTCGAGCGCTGCGCCCGCGGCGGACTTCCCGCGGCCATCCGGCCGGCGGCGCGTGAGTCGCTCGCCCAGGTCGTCGCCGTCATCGAACGCCTGCGGCTCCTCGCGGCGGAGGCGAGCGTCGATCGCCTCCTCGGCGAACTCATCCGCGCCATCGGCTACGCCGAGTCGCTCAAGGCCGAGGGCCCCGAGGGGGAAGAGCGGCTGCAGAACGTGCAGGAACTCATTACCTCTGCGGCCGAGACGGTCGTCGATGATGGTGGCGAGGTGGGGATGCGTCCGCTCGATCACTTCCTGCAGCGCGCCACGCTCGTCTCCGCCGCTGATC
>JAIETI010000056.1 GCA_019745365.1 Gemmatimonadaceae bacterium
GGCCGGAGCCGGCGGCGCGGCGGCCGGGGCAGCCGGAGCCAGATCCGCGACCGCATCGGCCGACGTGTCCGTCGCATTGGGCGCACCCGCGGCGCGCTCCTCACGGTCGCCACCACGTCCACGTCCGCGGCCACCACGGCGGCCACGACGGCGACTCCCTTCGCGCTCTTCGCTCTCACCCGCTGCCGCAGGAGCGGCCGCGGCTGCGGCGGGCTTGGCGCCACCGGCCGGGAGCCCGACTTCGAGCTGGCCGTTCTCCAGCTTCGCCACATGGAGGACGCCCTTCTGCGCGGCCTCGAGGCAGAAGCGCGAGAACTTCGACATACCGAGGTTCTTCTCGTCGAACGACGGATCGATCTCCTGCATCACCTGCTTGAGACGATCGGCACGCATCACATCGCCGTTGCGCGACATGCGCTGGATCGATTCCTTCGCGAGCTCCCACGGGTCCCACTTCTTGGTGCTCGTCTCTTCGCGCGAGCTGACGAGGCCGGCGAGCGCGTTGTAGCTGTAGTACTCGTCGCAGTTCTGGACGAGGAGATCGCTCGACGACTCGCGGATACCGACGCCGATCACGTACTTGCCGTACTCCTTGAGCTTGAGCACGAGCGACGAGAAGTCGGAATCGCCGGAGAGGAGGATGTAGGTGCCGATCTCCGGGCGGGTGAAGACGAGTTCGATCGCATCGACCGCGAGCCGGATATCGGTCGCGTTCTTCTTCGAGGAGCCGTAGGCCGGCGCGAAGATGAGGTCGATCGACGACTCGGAGAGCGGGACGATGTACTGTGGGTAGCGCCGCCAGTCGGCGTAGGCGCGTTGGACCGCGACTTTGCCGCTGATGATGTCGGAGCTGAGGAGGTTCTTGAGCTCGGTCTGCAGATCCGAGCGGATCCCCATCGTGACGTTGTCGAAGTCGATGAGAAGGGCGGCGTTCGGGGCGCCTGGCACGGCCAAGGCGTGGTGGGCGGCCGCTTGCGGCCCACGGTGGATCGGGGCGACGGGAACGCGATGCGCGCTCGGTCGCAGGGTTCGGTTGTGCATCCAGTCCTTCGGGTAGGGGCCATCGCGCCGTCGGGGCGCTCGACTGCGTAGGCCGCGGCGAGGCCGCGATGGCCGGCGATCAGGAGGGAGGGTGGCCGCGCTCATCGACTCGTCCTGGCGTTCCCGCCGGGAGGATGCCGATGGCGCCGTCACCGCTCCGGTGACAGGCGCAGGCGGAGGTGATGATCATGAGGATCATCGCGACCGTCGGCGCCACGAGGGAAAGGTAGCCGGGTGCGGCGCGAAAGTCAGGTGGGCACCCCCTGCCCCGCGCTGTATAGTTGTGGCGAAACCTCCTCCGGCCCCGACTCGTACCGTGCCTGTGCAGCGTCTCGGCTTCCGCTCGCGGCTGTTTCTCATTTTGGTCGCGTTCGCCTTCATCCCAGCCCTCGTCCTGACGGGAGTGTGGGGGACGGCGGTGACGCGCTTGGCCCCGATGTTGAGCGGGAGCGCCGCGTGGGACAGCGTGGCGAGTTCGGGGGCGGCCGCGCTCGCCGCGGCTCGGCAGGCCCCCGGAGGCGCCGACGCCGAACGGGCCCTGCAACGGCACGAGGCCGAACTCAGCGCGAGTCTCACGCAGGCGCGTCGCCTCGATTTCCTCGCACGGCGCAGTGTGGCGACGCTCCTCGTCTCCGGGATCGCGCTGATGCTCTTCCTGGCGTACCTCGCCTCGCGGATCGCCGGGCATCTCTCGCGTCAACTGAGTCGTCCGGTCCAGGAGCTCGTGGGGTGGACCGGCGTGATCGCGCGCGGCGAGTCGCTCCCACCACCCGAGGAACGCGGCGCACCCGAGTTCGGCGTCCTGCGCGCGGGGATGCGGCAGATGGCCGACGAGCTCCGCGTGGCGCGTGCGGCGGCGCTTCGCGCTGAGCGCGCCGAGGCGCTCCGGGAGTCAGCCAGGCAGGTTGCGCATGAGTTGAAGAATCCGCTGACGCCGATCCGATTCGCGGTCGCGCGACTCCGGCGAGAGGCGCCGCCCGCATTGGCGGACACGATCGAGGTGTTGGAGACGGAGAGCGCGCGGTTGGATACGATGGCGAGGAGCTTTGCGCAGTTCGGGCGGCTCCCCGATGGACCGATGGCAGCGGTCGATCTCGGCGCGCTCGCGCACGAGGTGGTGCGGAGCACCGTTCCCCCGTCGATCACCGCGACGGTGATGGTGGAGCCGGAGGTGCCGCTGGTGTACGGGCAGTACGATGCGTTGCAGCGGGCCGTGACGAATCTCGTGGTGAACGCGGTTGAGGCGATGCCGGCGGGCGGGACGCTCGCGGTGGAGGTGGCGGCGACGGCCGACGGTGTGGTACTGCGCGTGCAGGACAGCGGGGCGGGCGTGGCACCGGAACGGTTGGAGCGGATCTGGGAACCGTACGTGACCGATAAGGCCGGTGGCACCGGGCTCGGACTCGCGATCGTCCGGCAGACGGTGGAAGCGCACGGCGGGACGGTGCGCGCGGTCGCGGTGGCCGGACGAGGCGCACGCATGGAGCTGGCGTTGCCAGCAGGAAAGACAGGAACCACAGGAACCACAGGAACCACAGGAACCACAGGCACGACGCACGAGGGAGCGACGTGATCGACGAAGACATTCTCTTTATCAGCGGCTTCTTCACCACCGCCATCATCCTCGGGTTGGGGATCCCACTCGTGCGATCGTACGTGCGTCGCAAGGAGCTGGAGCTCGAGCGGCGGCCGACGGCGGTGGACCCGCAACTTCAGGAGCGACTGATGCGCATGGAGAGCGCGCTCGAGAGCGTGGCGGTGGAGATCGAGCGGATCTCCGAGAACCAGCGGTTCCTGACGAAGCTGCTCTCGGAGGCGCCGGTGCCGGTGGCACGGCTCGGAGGTGAGCGATGATCGGCGCGGTGGTCGTCGGTGGTGGAGACACGCCGCTCGCCTTCCACGCCGCACGCATGGACGGGCAGGAGTTCGTGCTCACCATGATGCTGATGGGACTCACCTTCTCGGTGGCCTTCCCGCTGGTGCGGGCGTTCGCGCAGCGGCTTGAGGGGAAGCCGAAGTCCACGCTCCCCGACCCCGAGCTCGCGCAACGATTGGAACGCCTCGAGCGCGGGATGGAAGCGATCGCTGTGGAGATGGAACGGGTGGGCGAGGGCCAGCGATTCGTGACGAAACTCCTCGCCGAGCGTGATCGCACCCTGTCGTCGGGAGAGTCGCGTGACGCCTGACGGTCCGATCATCCTCGTGCCGATCCTCGCGGTCGTGTTCGGCATCCCCTTCGTGGCCGCGCCGATCGCCAAGGCGATGGCGAAGCTGCTCGAAGCGCGCGCGAACGCGTTGAGCGGCGCCACGCCACCACAGCTGGCCGCGATCGAGCAACGCATGGAGCGCCTCGAACGCGGCATCGAAGCGATCAGCGTGGAGCTCGAACGCGTGGGTGAGGGGCAGCGCTTCGTGACCAAGCTCCTCGCCGAGCGCGGCACGCCGACCGTCGGCTCGGGCGAGCGCTGAGCATGCCTAGCGTCCTCATCATCGACGACGAGCCGAACATCCGCCGGATGGTCGGTGCGCTGCTCGGTGCGGAGGGGTATGAGGTGCGCGATGCGGCGGACGGGATGGCAGGATTGGCGGCCGCGCGGGAGGTCGAGCCGGATCTCGTGCTCCTCGATCTCATGATGCCGGGTGCGCTCGACGGGCTCGCGACGCTCGAGCAGCTGCGCGCCACGCGACCCGATGTACCGGTGGTGATGATGAGTGGACGGGCGGCACTCGCCGACGCCGTGAAGGCGACGCGCCTCGGCGCGGTGAACTTCCTCGAGAAGCCGCTCACCCCCGAGGGGGTGCTGCTCGCGATCGCGAGCGCGATCGAACTGCGCATGGCACGTCGAGAGCGCGCGGTGTTGCGCGCCGACATGGGGCTCGCCGGGGACCTCGTGGGGCAGGCGCCCGCGATGCGCGAGCTGCGCGAGATGATCACGCGAGTGGCGGTGCGCGATGCGCGCGTGATGATCACCGGGGAGAGCGGCACGGGCAAGGAGCTCGTCGCTGCCGCCATCCATGCGCAGAGTGCGCGCCGCGAGAAGCCTTTCGTTCGAGTGAACTGTGCCGCAATCCCGCGCGAACTGGTGGAGAGCGAACTCTTCGGGCACGAGCGCGGCGCATTCACGGGCGCGACCGAGCGGCGGATCGGGCGTTTCGAACTGGCGCATTCGGGGACGCTGCTGCTCGACGAGATCGGCGAACTCCCGATGGACGCGCAGGCGAAGCTGCTGCGCGTGCTCGAGGCGAAGGAGATCGAGCGCGTGGGCGGGACACGCCCGATCGCCGTCGATGTCCGGGTGCTGGCGGCGACCAATCGTGATCTCGGGCGTGCGATCCGCGAGGGTCGCTTTCGCGAAGATCTCTACTTCCGTCTAAACGTGGTCCCACTCCACGTGCCACCGCTCCGAGAGCGGCCGGACGACATTCCCGCATTGGTGGAGCACTTCACGGCGCTCATCCGTCGTCGGTCGGGGCAGCCGATGCCCTCGTGGGACGCGGGCGCGGTCGCGCTGCTCGCGCGCTATCGCTGGCCGGGCAACGTGAGGGAGCTCGCGAACATCGTGGAGCGGCTCGCGATCCTGCATGCCGGTGTGACCGTGTCGGCGCATGAGGTGCTCGCGGTGCTGCCGGCGACGGATCACGTGGTGTTGCCCGCCGACACGGACGCGGGGCGCGAACTGACACTCACCGATGCGCTCGATGACTACGAGCGGCTCCTGATCCTCCGGGCGCTCTCGGCGGCCGATGGGGTGGTGGCGGAGGCGGCGCGGCGGCTCCGGACGGACCGTCCGAACCTCTATCGGCGTATCAAACGGTTGGGGATCGACGTTCCAGGAGAGTGAGAGATGCCGATGCGGTTTCAACGACTGGTGGGGCTGATGTTCGCGTGCGCCGCGCTCAACGCGCAGGAGCCGACGCGCACACCGACCGTGCGCGTGGCGCGGGATGCGATCCGCATCCACAACGCCGACGCGACGCGCCGCGTGAGCGGCCAGTTCACACTCGAGGCAGGCGCGGACGAGCGCGGTGATCTCGCTGTCCTCAACGGACCGGTGACGATCGCCGGACGCGTGCGAGGAACGGTGGCGGTGGTCAACGGCGACATCGTCCTCGCCCCGACCGCGCAGATCGACGGTGATGTGGTGGTGATCGGCGGTGGCGTCAGCACCGAGGCCGGTGCCCGCGTGGGAGGCGGGATCGTGCAGCAACCCGAGGTGCTGCGCTATCGACTCGAGGGGACGGTGATCGTCCCCGAGGGCGACGCGGAGGAAGCCGGCGCGACGCGCGCGGAGCGCTGGCGGCGCTGGCGTGAGCGCGAGCGGCGGCGTGGACGCGCGGATCTCTTCGTCACCTCCGCGCACACCTACAATCGCGTGGAAGGACTCCCGATCCTCGCGGGGCCGCGCGTGGTCCGCGACGGGAAGGCGGGACGGATGGAGCTCTCGCTCCTCGGCGTGCTCCGCACGGCCGGCCCGGTGAACTGGGATCGCGAATCGGTGGGCCATGATGCATCGCTCGCATTCCGGCTCGGGCCGCAGCGGCGCGTGGGGGTGAGTGGACGGCTCTACGACGTGGTGAGCGCGGTGGAGGAGTGGCAACTCCGGCCGGATGAACTCGGTCTCGCGAGTGCCTTCTTCACCCGGGACTACGCCGATTACTTCGCGCGGCATGGGGCGCGTGGCGGTGTGCAGCTCTTCGGCGGACGCGAGGTGACGCTCGACCTCGGAATGGCGACCGAGCGCTGGGGCGCGCGCGCCGCACGCGACCCGTGGAGCCTCGTGGATGATCAGGTGCCCTGGCGTGCGAACCCGGCGGTCGAGAGCGGGATCGTACATTTGGCAGACGCGCGGTTCTCGATCGACACGCGGCGGCGCGAGGCGAGCTGGCTGAGTGGATGGTACGTCGACGCGCAGATCGAACGTGGTCGCGGGACATTGACGCCGGCCGGATTCTCACCCTTGGTGGATCCGCTTCCTGGGGCGCTGCTGCCGCGAGCGCGGACGTGGAGCCGAGGCGCGATCGATCTGCGCCGCTACAATCGTCTGACGCCGAGCGCGCACCTCGACGTGCGGGTGTTCCTCGCGGGGCAGCTCGGCGCGGACTCGATGCCGCTCGCGCGGCGGCTCTCCGTGGGCGGGCCGGGCACGCTCCCCGGCTATCGGTTCCGCGGTGAGGGCGCGAGCCCGGAGACCTTCACCTGCGCGCCGGTGATGCGCGCCGGGATGCCGGCCGAATGTGATCGGGTGGCGCTGGTGCAGGCCGAGTTCCGGAGTGACTTCCGGTCGCGTGTTGTGCGCACGGATGAGGACGACGATTGGTGGCGTCCGGGGCTGAACGCGCGCGGCAGTTGGGTGGTATTCGCGAATGCGGGGCGCGGGTGGCGCGTCGGGACACCTGCGGCCGATTGGCGCTTCGCCTCGGGGACGATCCCGGCGATGAGCACGTGGCGCGCCGATATCGGCGCGGGGATCGACTTCGGTTCGATCGGTGTTTACGCGGCGAAGGCGGTCGATGTGGGCGGTGAGCCGGTGCGGATCTTCGCGCGGGCACGGCGTCGCTTCTGATGCCACGCGTCGTGGCGTGCCTGTACGTGCTCGCGGTCGCCGCGAGTGCACAGGCGCGTCCGTCGGTGGAGATCGCCCTCCCTCCGGCCGCGCAGGCCCGTACTCTTGGCCCCTCGGTACGGGCGCGGGCAGTACTGCGCGATGCGCGAACGCAGGAGCTGCTCGAGGCGGGCTTCCCGGCGCGTCTCCACTTCCGCGTGGAGCTCTGGAGCGAGGGCGGGTGGGTCAACGACCTTGAGGGATCGGCGGAGTGGGATGTGGTGCTCCGCTATCTCCCGTTCGAGAAGCTGTGGGAGGTGGTTCAGGTCGTGAACGGTCGCCCGCTCTCGCTGGGGCGGTTCGCGCGGTTCGATGATGCCGAGCGCGCGAGTGAACGCCCGGTGCGCGCGGAAGTGCGACCCGTGCGTGCGCGCCGGGCGATGTACTATCAAGCGGTGCTCACCGTGGAGTCGCTCTCCGTGAGTGACCTTGATGAACTCGATCGCTGGCTGCGCGGTGAACTGCTGCCGGCGGTGCGATTGCAGCGGAACCCCGGCACGGCGCTCTCGCGCGGGGTGCGGCAGCTCACGGCGCGATTGCTGGGTGGGGATCGGCGGGAGTATGCGGTGCGGTCGGAGAGGTTTGGCGCGTAGCGCAGGAAGGACAGGAACTACAGCAACGGCAGGAACGAAAGGGAGGACTCATGACGCGACGGTCCGACGCCGGTCTGACGATAGTGCTCGTCTTGATGCTCGCGTGCTCGGTGAGCGCGCTCCGCGCCCAGTCCCCCACCGTCGGCCCGACCTATCGCCCGCAACCGATGGCGAAGGCGCACGCGGACTACATCCCGCGCCAACGCTTCGTCGAAGCGATGAAGCGCGCGAGCGTCACGAACGCGATGGGGAGTCCGGTGCTCGTCGCGAAGGACGACCAGACCGCGTACCTCGTGATCCACCGCTCCGAGCCCAGCGCCGTCGAAGAGCACTCTCGCTGGGACGACATCATCGTCGTGCAGAGCGGACGGGCCACGCTCCTCCTCGGCCGGGGGAAGACGCGCGGCGCCACCCTCCGCGCCCCCGGTGAGCTCCGCGGAGGTACACTCACCGACCCGCTGCGTGTTCCGCTCTCGATCGGCGATGTCGCTCGGGTGCCCGCTGGCGTGGCCCACGCGCTCGAACCCGTGGGGGTCGACACGCTCCGCGCCATCCTCATCAAAGTCCGGCGACCTTCAAAGCCGCTCCGCACCTCGGCGCGCTGAGGCGCCAGCGCTCACCCGCCGATGAGCCGCTTCGCTGCCACAGGCTTGTGCTCCAGCGCTTCGAGCTGACGCAGCACCCCATCGCCGTAGAAGACGCGGATGTACTTCGCCTGCATCGGCGAGAGCCGCCGCACCGCCCACGAGAGATGCACGAAGTGCGGCTCGACCGGCGTGTGCAGCAGATGCATCCCGATCTCCGCTGGGAGGCGATCGGCCTTCCGCGTGTTGCAGGGCGAGCAAGCGGTGACGACGTTCGTCCAACTGTTCGCCCCGCCGCGTGAGAACGGCACGACGTGGTCGCGCGTGAGTGCCTCACGCGGCCGCAGCTCGGCGCCGAGCCGCCCGCAGTACTGGCAGCGATAGCCGTCGCGGGCGAAGAGAAAGGTGTTGGTGACGTGCCGCCGGAACTTCCGCGGCACATGCACGAAGCGCATCAACCGGATCACGTGCGGCCGCGGGATGCGAAGCCGCTCGGAGGTGACAGGGCGATCGCGGTCCGCTTCGACGATCTCCGCCTTCCCTTCCAGGACGAGGCGCAGGGCGCGCCGCATCGGCACCAGGGTCAGCGGTTCAAAGGTCGCATTGAGGGCCAGACAACCGACGGTCACGCAGTCTCCTCCGTGGGGGAGTGATCGTGTGCCGCGGCGGTCGGCGTGTTCATCTGGTGCTGGTGGCCGCGACTGGAACGGGAGTCAACCAACTGTAGGTATCGGGGAGCTCACCCTTCGCGATCCCGAGATACCGTTCTTGTATCACCTTCGTCATCGGCCCGCGTGCGCCGTTGCCGATACTGATCCGGTCGATCGAGCGGACCGGCGTGATCTCCGCCGCCGTGCCGGTGAAGAAGACCTCGTCGGCGATATAGAGGAACTCGCGCGGCATCACCATCTCGCGCACCTCGTACCCCGCTTCGCGCGCAAGCGTCAGGACGCTGTCGCGCGTGATCCCGTGCAGCACGCCGGCCGAGAAGGGCGCGGTGTACATCACACCATCGCGGATCGCGAAGAGGTTCTCGCCGCTCCCCTCGGCCACATGGCCGGCGGTGTCGAGCATGATCCCTTCGACGTAGTCGTCGAGGCGCGCTTCCATCAGCGAGAGCTGCGAGTTGAGATAGTTCCCGCCCGCCTTGGCCATCGTTGGGAAGGTGGAGCCCGCCGCCCGACGCCAGGACGAGATGCGTACATCGACGCCGTCGCGCATCCCCTCTTCGCCGAGGTAGCTCCCCCACTTCCAGCAGATCACGAAGGTCTCGATCGGGACGCCCTTCGTGTTGAACCCCATCTGCTCGCCGGTCCGCGCGATGAGCGGGCGGATGTAGCAGGAACGGAGTTCGTTCGCTGCCACCGTCTCCACGACCGCATCGCAGAGGGTGTCGAGCGAGTGCGGGATGGTCATGCGATAGATCTTGGCCGAATCGAGCAGGCGACGCATGTGCTCGCGCAGCCGGAAGACGGCGCCGCCCGTGGGCGTCTGGTAGGCGCGGACCCCCTCGAACACACTCGACCCGTAGTGGATCGCGTGGGTGAGGACGTGCACCGTCGCGTCGGCCCAGTCGACCAGGACCCCGTCTCGCCAGACCTTCTCAGTCGGCCCGCTCTTCGCGCTCATGCGTTGGAAGCTAACGCGGGAGTGACTCGCGAGCGATAGCGAGGCGCGCGGCGAGGGCGTCGGCGGGCGCGGTGACGGCGGCGAGCGGCACACCGGTGAGGCGCCCGTCGCGGACGAGTTCGCGCCCCGCCACCACGGTCAGATGCGCACGGACCCCGGGCTGCGCCCAGACGAGCTGCGCGGCGGGCTCGGCTGCGCCGCGGCGCGCAGGGTCGAGCGGGAAGGCGGCGAGATCGGCCTGCATCCCGGGCACCACCGCACCCACCACGCCGCCGAGGCCGAGCGCGCGCGCACCACCCGTGGTGGCCAGTTCCAGCGCGAGCGCTGCGCTCCCCCACGCGGGATCGTTTCGGTACGCGCGCTGCGCGAGGAGCGCGAGGCGCGCCTCGCCGATCAGGTCATGCGCGTCATTGCTCGCCATCGAGTCGGTGCCCAGCCCCACCGGCACGCCGGCCTCGACGAGTGCCGCGAGTGGCGCGATGCCATGGCCGAGCTTCGCATTCGAGGCCGGGCAGTGCGCGACCGAGGCACCGTGCGCGCGCAGCCGACCGATATCGGTTGCCGTGGTCCGCACGGCGTGGATGCAGAGACAGTCGGCGCCGAGCACGCCAGTGGCTTCGAGCAGCGCGATGGGGGTGCGGGCGCGGGGGGTGACCGTGATCCCCCGCCCCTCCAAGAATTCGACGAATCGGCCAGCGCCGTTCACGACAAGCGCACTCTCCGCCTCACTCTCCGCGATGTGCACCGCGAGGGGGAGCCCGCGTGCGCGCGCCATCGCCGCGGCCGCCGTAAACAGTGCGTCGCTGACGGAGTACGGCGCGTGCGGCGAGACGCCGACGCGCACCAACGCGGTCGCATCGCGCTCCATCGCGTCGAGCTTCGCCTCGCACTCGGCGATGGACGTGTCGCGCTGCGCGGGATCGGGCCCGAAGAGTTCACGATACGCGACGCCGCGTGCGCCCCCTTCGCGGAGCGCATCGAACGGCGCACGTGAGTCCGCCGTATCGCCGTAGCAGGTGACCCCCGCGAGGAGTCCCTCGGCCACACCGAGCCGCGCGCTCACGAGGTGATCGTCCGCGCTCATCGCGGTCGCACGCAGCCGCGTGAGCGTACGCACCCAGTCGAAGAACGCGAGCCCATCGAGGAGACCGCGCAGCACGGTGAGTTCGAGGTGCACGTGCGCGTTGACCAAGCCGGGCATCAGGACGCTGTCGCCAAGCTCCACGCGCCGCACGCGCGGCGCGTTCGACGCGGGACCGACCCAGGCGATCGTGTCGCCTTCCACGAGCACCGCGCCATCCGCGATCGGTGCGCTCGCGACCGGGAGGACCCAGCGCGCGGCGTAGAGCGTCGCGCTCATGGACGCTTGATGGGCTCGCGCCGCGGCGGACAATCGCCTTGCGGTTCAGTGCCGGGGAGGAACCACTCGAGGTAGCCATCCTCGGCAGGGCACTGCGGACCCCAGCGCAGTCCGGTCGCAGCGTCGACGCGCATGGAGATCAGCGACGACGGGCGCGGCCAATCCGGCGGCGCTGGCTTGCGTCCGTACACCTCGCGCATGAACGCGGTCCACGCGGGTGCAGCGAGCTGCCCGCCCTGGGCGTTCGCCTTGATCTTGGTCGGTTTGTCGAACCCCATCCACACGCCCGCGACGACGTCAGCCGTGTAGCCGATGAACCAGACATCGGCGCCGTCATTGGTGGTGCCGGTCTTCCCGGCGGCGGGGAGTTGGAAGCCCGCGCCCCAGACGCTCCCATACGCGGTCCCTTTGCGGATCACGTCCTTCATCATGTCCACCACGAGCCACGCTTCTTCGCGCGTGAGCACATCGACGCGTTCGCGCTTGGGCTCCCAGAGGAGCTTGCCGGTCGCGTCCTCGACGCGGACGATCGGTGAGGGATCGGTGCGCCAGCCGAGGTTGGCGAAGACGGAGTACGCGTTCACCATCTGCATCGGGTACACATCGGCCGAGCCGATGCTGACCGAGGGATACGCGGGGATCGGTGTGGTGATGCCAAATCGTTTGGCGAGATCGACGACGTTCTGCTCGCCGAGCTCCATGCCGAGGCGGATCGCCATGAGGTTGCGCGACTGATAGAGCCCGCGGCGCATCGTCATCGGCCCTTCGAACTTCAGGTCGTAGTTCTGCGGGGTCCACGTGTCACCGGCGACCTGTGGGATCTCCACCGGCGCATCGTCGATCACGTAGCTAGGCGGTCGGCCGGCTTGGATCCCGGCGGCGTAGACGATCGGCTTGAAGGTCGACCCGGGCTGGCGGAGCGCGCTGGTGGCGCGATCGAACTTGGAGTCGTCGAAGTCGCGCCCGCCGACGAGGGCGCGCACGGCACCGGTGCGCGGGTCGAGGGCGATGAAGGCGCCCTGCAAGTAGGGAACGGCGGCGGAGTCGTTGCCAGCGTCGTTCGCGCGGGTGAGCAGCTCCTCGTACGAGCGATGCGGGAAGGGGCCGTGCACGCCGCTCTCAACGGCGCGAAGTTGGCGCTCGAGCGCGCGTTCCGCCGCACTCTGCATCTCGAGATCGAGCGTGGTGTAGACGCGGAGCCCCTTCTCGTAGAGCGCCTTGCCGAACCGTTCATCGAGGAGGCGGCGGACCCATTCGACGAAGTAGGGCGCGTTCTCGCCGGCACCGGCGCTGCGCGCGAGGCGCAGGGGATAGGCCTTGGCGAGCGAGGCATCGGCATCGCCGAGCACCCCTTCGCGGCGCATCAGCTCGAGAACCGTGTTGCGGCGCTGCACGGCGCGATCGGGAAAGCGCCGTGGGTCGTATCGCCCTGGAGCCTTGGGGAGCGCTGCGAGCGTCGCCGCCTCGGGGATCGAAAGGTCGCGCACCGACTTCCCGAAGAAGCGCTGGGCCGCGGTCTCGACGCCGTAGGCGCCGTTGCCGAGGTAGATCTGGTTGAGATAGAGCTCGAGGATGCGGTCTTTCGAGTACTTCGCCTCGATCTCGCGGGCGACGCGGGCCTCGCGCAGCTTGCGGAGCACCGTCTTCTCGCGAGTGAGCCGCTCGGGGAAGACGTTGCGCGCGAGCTGCATCGTGATCGTCGAGAACCCCTGCGCGAAGCCGCCCGAGCGAAGGTTCTTCAGCCCTGCTCCGAAGATCCGCATCCAGTCGATCCCGGCGTGCTGATAGAATCGCCGGTCCTCGGTGATCACGAACGCCTGCTGCACGTGCTTCGGGATCTCGGCGATCGGGACGAGGGTGCGGCGCTCGAGGCCGAGTTCCGCGACGAAGCGGCCGTCGGCCGCGTACACGCGGGAGGTCTGACGCGGCTGATAGCTCCCGAGCGTGTCGACCGCCGGGCAGGCGTTGCCCCGGCAGAGGAGCCCCCAGCCGACGAACCAGAACATCAGCCCGAAGGCGAGGGCGAAGGCGCACGCGATGAGCGCGTAGCGGAGGAGGCGGTGACGCATCGTGTGGGGAGGAAGATACATTCTCCCCTATGTCGCGCATCCTGATCACCGGTTCGTCGGGGCTCATCGGCTCCGAGATGGTCGCCCACTTCCACGCGTTGGGGTGGGAGGTGCACGGGCTGGACAACAACCAGCGGGCGGTCTTCTTCGGCCCCGCCGGCGATACGCGCTGGAACCAGACGCGGCTGCAGCGGCGCTTTCCGGGCTTTGTGCACCACGAGCTGGATGTGCGCGACCGCGAGGGGATCCTCTCGCTCGTGGAGCGAGTCCGCCCCGACGCGGTGGTGCATGCTGCCGCGCAACCCAGCCACGACCGCGCCGCGGCGATCCCGTTCGACGATTTCGACACGAACGCCGTGGGCACCTTCAACCTGCTCGAGGCGGTGCGCCGCCATGCGATCGACGCGCCCTTCGTCCACCTCTCGACGAACAAGGTGTACGGCGACGCGCCGAACGAACTCGCGCTCACCGAGCTCGACACGCGGTGGGACTACGCCGACGCGGCGTACGCGCAGGGGATCGCCGAGGACTTCCGGATCGACCGTTCGACGCACTCGATCTTCGGCGCGTCGAAGGTCGCGGCGGATGTGATGGTGCAGGAGTACGGGCGCTACTTCGGGGTGAAGAGCTGCGCGCTCCGAGGTGGCTGTCTGACCGGCCCGAGCCATAGTGGTGTGGAGCTGCACGGCTTCCTGAGCTACCTCGTGAAGTGCAATGTCGAGGGGCGCACCTATCGCATCTACGGCTACAAGGGGAAGCAGGTGCGCGACAACATCCACTCCGGGGATGTCGCGCGCTTCGCCGAAGCGTTCATCGCCGCGCCGCGCACCGGCGAGGTGTACAACCTCGGCGGCGGCAAGGGGAACGCCTGCTCGATCCTCGAGGCGTTCGCGATGGTCGCAGAGCGCACGGGGCGACCGATGGTGAGTGAGTACGACACGGCGAACCGCGTCGGCGATCACATCTGCTACTACAGCGACCTGCGGAAGATGCGCGCGCACTATCCGGGGTGGGACATCACCGTGCCGCTCCCGCAGATCTTCGACGAGATCGTGGAGGCGTGGCGGGACCGACTGCCGTGAGCCGAGGCGCGCTCCGTCTGCTCGTCGTCACTGACGCCGACCTGAGCGCGACCAGTCGCGGGGCGGGACGGACGCTCGTGAATCTCCTCACGCACTGGGACGTCGAGGATGCGCTGGTGCTCTCGACCTCTCCGGCGCCGGTAGACGGGCGCGCCGTCGCCCATCGCACGCTCTCGACCGGATGGAGCGCTCCCGGACGCCTGCGGCGGTGGCTCGACCCGCTCTGGGGCGACACGGCGGCCCAGTGGGCGGCCTGGCAGCCGCTCGCCCAACGCGACGTGGTGGCGGCGTTCGACCCGGAGTTCCTCCTCGTCGTCCCGACGAGCGCCGCGCCATTGGTCCTCGGCGAACGATGGTCGCGCGCCGTGCGCATCCCGTCCGCGACCTGGTTGATGGATGACTGGATCCAACAGGATCAGGTGCGATGGCCGAGCGGTGATGCCGACGCGGTGGCGCGTCGTCTGCTCGCCGCGAACCGCGGATGGCTGATGATCTCGGAGTACCTCGCCGACGAGGTGGCGCAGTGGACCGGGCTCACGCGCCCCGTGTGCGTCGTGCACAACGCGGTGGCGCTCGGTGCACGACCGCCGTGGCTCGCCACGGCCCGCACCGGTCCGTTCCGACTCGGCTATGCCGGGAGTATCTGGCCGATGCACCGCGACGCGTTGGCGGTGCTCGCGGAGGCGGTCCGCGCGCGCCGCGCCGCGGGCGATGAGGTGGAACTCGTGTTCTATACCGACGCTCACGGGTGGGCGCAGGCGCAGTCGTTCGCGGGCGAAGGCGTCGTGTGGGGAGGGCTCGTCTCGTATGAGCGACTCCGCGACACGCTCGGCGATTGCGATCTGCTGGTGGTGGCATCGAGCTTCGACGCCGCGCATGAGCGGATGACGCGGAGTTCGGTGCAGACGAAGATCACGGACTATCTCGCCGCGGGGCGTGCGATCCTGAACGTCGGGCCGGCGGCGGGAGCCTGTTCCCGCTTCCTGACGGACCGGGGGATCGCCTGCTTCCTCGACGATCCACGCCCTGAGGCCGCGGCGGCCGCGCTGGGGGCCGCGCTCCGGGATCGCCGCGCACTCGTGGCGCTCGCGGAGCGCGGGTGGGAGGTGGTGGCGCGCGATCACGAGATCGGGGCGGTCGGCGACCGGGTGGCGGCATTCTTCGACCAGTGCGCGGGGCGCGGTTAGCTTTCGGGATGCGCACCGATCTCGTGCAGGCGCTCGCCGAGCGCGGCCTGCTGTTCCAACAGACCGAAGGACTCGCCGAGCATCTCGCCGGCGACGCGCGAGTCGGCTACTGCGGCTTCGACCCGACCGCGCCGAGCTTGCACATCGGCAATCTCGTCCCGGTGATGGGGCTCGTGCATCTGGCCCGCGCCGGTCATCGCGCGGTGGCGCTGGTGGGCGGCGGCACGGCGCTGATCGGCGATCCGAGTGGGAAGTCGAGTGAGCGGCCATTGATCACCGCCGCGGAGGTGGACGCGAACGGGGCGCGCATCGGTGCGCAGTTGGAGAAGGTGTTCGCCGCCGCAGGCGTCGGCGTGACGATGGCGGACAACGCCGTGTGGCTTCGTAGCACCGGGGCGATCGACTTCATGCGCGACGTAGGGAAGCACTTCTCGATCAACTGGATGATGCAGAAGGATTCGGTGAAGTCGCGGCTCGAGGCCGGGATCAGCTACACCGAGTTCAGCTATATGCTGCTTCAGGCGTTCGACTTTCTCGAGCTCAAGCGGCGCCACGGTGTGACGCTCCAGTTGGGGGGGAGCGATCAGTGGGGGAACATCACGGCGGGGACCGAGCTGGTACGCCGCGCTGGGGCGGGCGAAGCGTTCGGGCTCACGCTCCCGCTCGTCACGACGTCGAGTGGGAAGAAGTTCGGGAAGACGGAATCGGGCGCGGTGTGGCTCGACCCGGAGCGCACCACGCCGTACGCGTTCTATCAGTTCTGGGTGAACACCGAGGACGCAGATGTGATCGCGTATCTGCGCATGTTCACCTTGCTCGACGTGCCGGCGATCGATGCGCTCGCGGCCGAAGTGCTCGCCGCGCCGCAGGCGCGCGCGGCGCAGCAGGCGCTCGCCCGCGAGGTGACGACGCTGATCCATGGCGCGGATGCGGCGCGCGTGGCCGCGGAGGTTTCGCGCGTGGTGTTCGACAGGCGTGCGGAACCGGCCGCGCTCGACGACAGCGCGTGGCGTGCGCTCGCGGCCGAGATCCCGGCCGTGGATGCGACGTTCACCTCGGAGGGCGCGCTGGACGTGGTCGACGCGCTCGCGGCGGCGTTCGCGCTGTCGAAGGGCGCCGCCCGCAAGCTCATCCAACAGGGCGGTGTCGCCCTGAACGGTGCCAAGCTCGATGCCGAGGCGACGAGCGCACCGATCGGGACGGCCGTGCGCGGGCGCTGGTGGCTCCTCCGGAAGGGGGCGCGCGACGTGGCCGTGGTGCGCGGCGGTGGGAACCCGTAGACTGACGAGGGGTTGAACCAAGGGTCCCCACTACCGAGGGTCGTCCGATGCGCACATTGGTCCGAAGTCTCGCACTCCTTCCCGCACTTGTGGTCGCGCAGGAGACGCGGATCAGCGGCCGCATCATCGAGACGAACGGCGTCCCCGTCGTCGATGCCGAGGTGCTGTTGAAGAACGACCCGCGCATCGGCCGGAGTGCTCGCGACGGCAGCTACGAACTTCGGCTCGACAAGGGCGGGAGCTTCACCGTGCAGGTCCGCCGCATCGGCTACGCGCCCGCCGAGCGGAAGGTGAAGGTCGCGGATGGCGAGAGAGTCGTGGTCGACTTCACGCTCGAACGCCGCCCGTACGCCCTCGCGGAAGTGGTGGTCACGGCTGCAGAGACGGGATTGAGCGGCGTGGTGCGCGATGATGCCGGTGCGCCGATCGCCGACGCGGAGGCGTGGCTCGTGGGGCAGGACGCCAAGGTGAAGACCGATGCGAACGGGATGTTCCGCCTTCCGGTCGCGCAGACGGGGAACTTCCTCCTTTCGGTCCGCAAAGCCGGCTACGCGCCGGCCCGGGTGGGGATCTCCCTCACCGCGAACACCGGCCGACGCGCGTCGATCACCATGGGTGCGGTGGACGGCAAGTTCACCGGTCGGGCCCTCGCGGACCGGAGTGGCTTCGGGCGGATGGAGCGTGCGTTGAGTGAGTTCGATCGTCGACTCGGCTGGCGCGGCGCGATGGCGGTGGTCGTCACTCGCGAACAGCTCGCCATGCTCGGCGACATGAACCTCGGTCGCGCGGTATGTCAGCTTCCCGATGTCATCGCCAAGCTCAACCTCTTCTGCGACGCGAACGGCGTTCGCATGA
>JAIETI010000071.1 GCA_019745365.1 Gemmatimonadaceae bacterium
GCGCGCGGTGCAGCGGATGCTCCGCCATCTGCGCGGCAGCATCAGCGCGGTGCGCGAAGCGAACGTCGGAGCGATGCTGGCGTCCTTGCTCGCGTCGATCGTGCATGTGATGGGCAAACTCGCCGTGCTCCCCGTCCTCGTGTGGGCGGTCGCGCCCGGCGTCGCGCTCGCCCCGTTGATCCTCTGGGGACTGGTCTTCTTGTACGGGAGTGCGCTCGCGCCCGCACCGGCGGGTGGCGGCGCGATTGAGTACGGCTTCACCCTCGCCTTCAAAGGCGTGCTCACGCCGAGTGTGCTCGCCGGATCGTTGATCTGGTGGCGCGTGTACACGCTCTACCTCTACATCCTCCTCGGCGCGCTCGCGGCCGGGCGCACGGTGATGCGCGCGCTCAAGGATGATGCATGACGATGCTCCCGTTCACGGCGGAGTGGGTCGCCGCCTTCCATGAGGCGATCGACGCGGATCTCACCTATCGCGCGGCGGCCGCGAAGTGGGTGTGGCCGGTCGCGCTCGTGCTCGATCCGGCACCGGAGTACGGACTCCCGGACGGCGCCGCGGCACACTTCGACCTCCACGAGGGCCGCTGCCGCGCGGCCACGCTCGTTGCGCCGAGCCGTGTCGACGCCCCCTTCGTCCTCCGCGCTCCGTATCCCGTCTGGAAGCGCGTCGTCACGGGACAACTCGACCCCGTGATGGGGGTCGCGCTCAAGCAGCTGCGACTCGACGGCTCGCTCGCGACGCTGATGCTCCATGCGAACGCCGCGAAAGCGCTCGTCGCGGTGGCGCGCACACTCCCCGTGACGTTTCACGACCTGCTCACGCCCTGACGCCGATGCCCCTCACGCACACGCAGCACGAGAGTCCCTATTGGGCACTCTTCCAGAAGTCGAAACGGCTCGCGTGGGATCCCGCCGCGATCGATCTCAGCGCCGATCGCGCGCAGTGGCAACGCATCGTCGCGGACCATCAGGCCGAGCGATTCGACGAGCAGATCCTCCGCCTCGGCTCGCTCTTCCACGCTGGCGAAGAGAGTGTGACGACCACGCTCGCCCCCTTCTGCTCCGCGGTCTCGCGCTTGGGGCTCGGGCTCGACAAGGAGCTGTTCCTCACCTCGCAGCTCTACGAAGAGGCCAAGCACTTCGAGTTCTTCGATCGCTACTTCCGCGAGGTGTTCGATCGTGGTGCGAGCGAGGTCGCACGCCACGTGACCGGCGAACCGCAGGCGGTACTCGTCGATGATCTCGCCGAGGTCACTGAGCGGCTCCGCCGCGAGGACGACCCTGACCGCCTGCGAGCGGCGTTCGTCGAGGCAGTGACCCACTACATGGGGATCGTCGAGGCGATGCTCGCCCGCACCGGCTACCTCGGTGCGCACGAAGCGCTCGCCACACGCGGATGGCTTCCGGGGCTCCAAGAGGGCTTCCGCTTGATCCGCCGTGACGAAGGGCGCCACGTCGCCTTCGGCATGCGATGCGTGCACGAACTCTGCGAGTCGCATCCGGAACTGCGTGCGGTCGTATCGTCGACGATGGAGCGGCATCTACCGAATGTGCTCGCGACGGTGAGCAGCTTCGACTATCCCATGCCGCTGGTCGATGTCGGCGCGCTCTCGGCCTTTGCGCTCGCCCAGTATCAGCGCTTCATGGCCGCCGCAGGGCTCGGCGGCGACGCCGCGCCGGACCTGAGCGACGAGGAGTAGGGGCCGCTACGCGCGGCGGATCTGCGCTCGACCGCCGCGCATCTCGACGCGCACAGCGAGCAGCGCTTGGTCGGCGCGGTGGATCGTCTCGTGAAGCCGCTCACCATCCACGCGCGACGCTGCGCCGAGCGAGAATGGCACCGGCGCGCTGCGCAGCGCCGCGGCGCGAAGCCGACCGGCAACAAGCTCCACCTGCTCCGGCGCGGCGCCCTCCAACACGAGCAGGAACTCGTCGCCGCCCAGGCGGATGACCGGCTCCTCCGCGCGGACCTGACGCATCAAGAACCGACTCATCTTCACCAGCGTCGCATCGCCCATGCGATGCCCGTGCGTGTCGTTGTACTGCTTGAAGTGATCGATGTCGACGTAGAGACACCCCCACTGCTCGACATCCGCTGTCAGGCGTTCTTTGAGCGCGTGGAGATAGCGGCGGTTGAAGCAGCCGGTGAGTGGATCGCGAAGGCTCTGCTGTCGGAGCAGCTCCTCCTCGGCCTTTTGCTGCGTGATGTCCACAAGGATCCCGTGGATGAGCGGTTCGCCGGTGAGTTCGTCGTAGGTGAGGTACGCCGTGTCGAGCACGGTGGCGATGCTCGTGTCGGGGCGGACGATCTGCCGTTCCACCTCGATCACGGATTCGCCCGCGAGGAGCGCCGCGACATCACGTTCGCGGCGACGCGGATCCACGAGAAGGTCCGCGAGTCGGAGCGTGCGGGCTTCTTCGATGCTCCGGAGCCCCAGCAGCGCGAGGAACGCAGGATTGGCATCGAGCAGATCGTCAGACGCCGACGCGATGTAGAGTCCCTCGCGCACCCGCTGCACGAACGCGCGCAGGCTGTCGGCGTCATCGAGCGAGCGGAAGCGGCGCGGCTCGCGCGTCGCGTCGTGGAGGGAGGGGGGCTTCATGCGCTCACCGGAGCGGCTGATCGTGCAGCGGTCGGCGCGGGCATCGCCGCGGGCTGCGGCAACGGCGTCTGCTCATCGACGATCGCGACCCGCGGTTCCCACTTCTCCATCATCTGGATGAATGCGCGGCCCGCATCCATGTCGAAGTCGGGCCCGAGTCCGCTCTCGATCTGCTTCAGCACGCGTTCCGGTTCCCAAGCCGCCCGATACGGACGGTTCGTGCGAAGCGCATCGTACACATCGCAGATGTGCACCAGCTTGCTCGCGCGATGGCATTCCCGATGGAAGTGGCGCCCGGGATACCCCCCGCCGTCGATCATGATGTGATGCTCGTACGCGACCGCTGCGGCGAGATCGAGCTGCCGGTCGCTCTCGTAGATGATCTTGGCGCCCTCGATGGGATGCGAGCGCATGATCGCCCATTCGGCGTCGGTGAGCTTGCCCGGCTTGGTCAATACCTCTTTCGGGATACGGACCTTTCCGAGATCATGGAGCAGCCCCGCGACACCGAACGCACGCACGTCACGTGCGCCGAGCCCGAGATGCTCCGCCAGCGCCATCGCGAGCACACACACGTTCAACGAGTGCGTCGTCGTGTATTGGTCGAAGTCCTTCAGCTGCAGCAGCGGGATGATCAGGTTCTGATCGCCGTGCATCGCGACCGAGAGTGACTCGACGACCGACTCCGCTTCCATCAACGGGAGTTTGCCGCCACCACTGACCTCATCGTGCATCCAGCGCACGGTCTCCGCTTCCTCGCCGAGGAAGTACGCGATCGTCGCAGTGGGGAGGATGTCCTCGACGCGCTGGATCCCTTCGGTCCCCTTCACCCCGATCGCGCCGAACTTGATCGCGCCGCTGCGCTCTTGGCTGCGCCCCGCGCTGTCGACCGCGTGGAGCGTCAAGCGCGCAAGGACTTCGTCGAGGAACCCGACGAATTCGTCGCGCTCGACCAGCGTGTCGAATTCCATCCGCTGCACGCCGGCGTTCGCGAGCCGGAGCCCCCAGTCCCACTCCTTCAGCTCGCGGAGTGCGACCTGACCGTAGACCACGTCGTACCCGAGGAAGGAGAACTGCGGCCGCGCATCACCTTGCTGCAACTCGCGCAGGCTGTCGAACGCCGTGTCGATCACCCGTTCGCGCGCCGGATGGCCGTCGCGATAGAGCGACATCGTGGCGAGGGCCTGCGCGAGGTTGGTGAGGAATCGGGCGGCTTGGCTCTCGCTCACGCAGCGCCTCCGGCGCGTCGGGTCGCCGCAGCGACGATCTCGGGATCGGATGACTTCTGCGCCGTCTGCAGCACCGCGGCCGCGTTCGGATCCTGCGTCCACGCCGCTGCCAACCCCGCGAGCGCCGCGAGCATCTCCGGCGACTTGGACGCGAGCCCGCGCTTGAAGAGCAGCCCCTTCTTCCCTTCGACGCGCTGCACCAACCAGTGTAACACCTCGGGCGACCGGTGCGAGGCGAGCACGCGCACGCCGAGCGCGCGCAGGTCCGGTGAGAGCGCCGGGTCATTCGCGCGCTCCATCAGGATCCGCGCCGCCGCCGCGGGACACGCGTTCATCGCCGCGCCAAGTGCGAGACGCACCACGCGTTCGTCGCGATCCGCGACGGCGGCGGTGATCGTCGCGTCGCGCCCCTCGGTCGCGCGCAACAGGATCCGGAACGCTTCGCGACGCACGGCGGGGTCGGGGTGCGTGACCCACGCATTCGCGTCGAATCCCGAGGGACGCTCCGGCAACCGACCGAGCACAGCGAGCAGTTGACGTTGGACGGGCCACCGCGCCACGGCGAGTCGCGCCACCAACAGCGGACCGACCGACGCACCGAGCGACCCCAACAGCTCCGCGATCATGTTCGCCATCCGTTCGTCGGACGCCTCGAGCGCGTCGAGCAGCGGGGTGACGGCGGCGAGCTGCATCCGCGCGACGAGTCGCGTGACCACCGGCATCGCGACGGGATCGCGATCGAGCTGCGTCCGCAATCGCGCCGGCGTCGCCACCGTGCGCCACACGCGCTCGGCGATCCACCCTGGGGGCGCAGCGTCGAGGATGTCGAGCAACGGAGCGAGATCCGCCCGTGCGGCGAGCGTGTCCACCGCCCGCACCAGCGGCGGTCCATGGACCCCGATCTCGAGCCCCATCTTCAACAGGCGTTCGGGCTCGCAGTCAAACTCCTCTGCGACCACCCGCGCGCGCGCGGATGCCTTCGACATCTTCTCCAGCGCGAGGCGATACCCGTCCGGATTCGGGTCATCGAGCGACCAGTTCTGGATGAGCCGATGCACCTGATCACGCAGCGCGACGTCTGCCTGTGGACGGGCGGCCGGCGTCCCGCCGTCCGCGTGCACCGCAAGCTTCTTGAGCATACGGATCATCGAGTGCGTGACGTTCTGTTCCGAACTCGCCGCCGCCGCCTGCACGAGATCCACGACCGCATCGACCGCCATCCCCTGCGACGCATCGACGACGAACTTGCGCCGCTGCACCACGTCGCCGCCCATCTCCATCAACTGCGACAACGTGTCTTTGTTGAGCGTCGAGACGAGCCGCGAGATGCGCTTCTGGAGCGCCGCCGCCTCCTTGCCCCCCTTCGTCTTCAGCTCTTCGGCGATCTGCAGCAGGTACCCGACCACGACCTGATCGTACGCCGCGTCGCGCTTGTGCTCCTCGATCGCCTTCGCGATCACCATCGGATCGGTGCTCTCCGGCTTCGCCTCGTCGATATCGTCGGACTGGGCGACCAGTGCCGCGCGCGCGAGACCGATCCAGAGCTGCGCGGCCCGCCCCTTCTCGCCGCGCATCGAATCGTCGTCGTCACCCGTCTCGGGCGACTCTTCCAGCAGCTGAAGCTGTTCGAACGTCAGCGGATACAACCGGACGTGCGGCCACTGCTGCAGCACGTCCGGTCCTTCCAATCCGAGCGGACGGATGCGGCGCCCCGCTTCGACGGCCACCGTCGCGAGCACGTCGGCCACCTCTTGCTCGGTCACGCCCGCGGTGAACTTCACCGCGCCGAGGTGATGGCGATGCAAGCGGAGCGCGAGGTCGCGGAGCACCGGGTTGGTGTCCTCGGTCGCGACCCCTTCGATGATGAGCTGGTGCCGCGCGACGCCGAGCGAGAGCGAGGGGCGCTCCTGCAGGAGCGCCGCGACGCGACGCGCGATCCCGCCGGTGGCCGACTCCAAGAGTGGGTGGCCGGGCGGGTAGATCGCGTTCTTGTGCAACCCGATCGAGAGTTCGATCAGGAAGTCCGCGAGTTCGCGGGAGAGGGCCGCGGCCTCGCCGACCGTGTTCAACCGGCTCATCCTCAGAATATGACGCGCGCACGATGGGGGCGGAATGGAGCCGGACACGCGTGCGATTCCTTGACACATGACGTGCGAGACGGGCAATCTTCGCCGTTTCCGTTCGTTTTCCCGCCAGTGGAGTCGAGTACCCTGCCGCAGACCTGTTCGAAGTGCGGTGCGCCGACCGCGCCCGACGCGATCTTCTGCAGCCGCTGTGGGCTGAACTTCACGCTGGAGCACAGCGCCTTTCGGACGACGCAGTCGGCCGCGGGCGATGATGCCATCCAGCGGCTGAACAGCGCGCTCGCCGGCCATTACGCCGTCTCGCGCGAGCTCGGCCGCGGCGGAATGGCGACCGTGTATCTCGCCAACGACCTGA
Organism: Gemmatimonadaceae bacterium; assembly: GCA_019745365.1. Taxonomy (GTDB): domain Bacteria; phylum Gemmatimonadota; class Gemmatimonadetes; order Gemmatimonadales; family Gemmatimonadaceae; genus JAIETI01. The sequence continues at coordinate 6,272 of JAIETI010000071.1, forward strand.
AGCACGATCGCGAGGTGGCCATCAAGGTCCTCCTCCCCGAGCTCGCGGCCTCCATCGGCGCCGATCGTTTCGAACGTGAGATCCGCCTCGCCGCCAAGCTCCAGCACCCGCACATCCTCGGGCTCTACGACTCCGGGATCGGCGAAGGGCTGATGTACTACGTGATGCCCTTCGTGAAGGGGGAGTCGCTCCGCGATCGCCTCGATCGCGAGGGGCAACTCCCCGTCGAGGACGCGATCCGTATCACCCTCGAAGTCGCCGATGCCCTCGGCTTCGCGCACGAGCAGGGGATCGTCCACCGCGACATCAAGCCGGAGAACATCCTCCTCTCGGGCGAGCATGCGCTCGTCGCCGACTTCGGCATCGCGCGCGCGGTGAGCGAAGCCGGGACGCAGAAGCTCACGCAGACCGGGATGGCGGTCGGGACGCCGGTGTACATGTCCCCCGAGCAGTCGCTCGGCGAGGTCGTGGGGCCGACCGCCGATCTCTATAGTCTGGGCTGCGTGCTCTACGAGATGCTCGCCGGCGAACCCCCGTTCACGGGGAAGAACGCCATGGCGATCATGGCGCGGCACTCGATGGAGCAGGTGCCGAGCATCCGCATCGTGCGGAGCGCGGTGCCCGAGGAGGTCGAAGAGGCGATCTTCCAGGCGCTCGGGAAGAGCCCCGCCGATCGCCCGCAGAACGCCGCGGCGTTCAGCGCCCTAATGGGGATGCCGCTCGGCGCGACGGCGACGATGCGGGCCCGCGCGACTGGGCCTGGACGTCGCATGACCGCGACCTACCAAGCCGTCGAAGTCGCGGAGCCCACGCCGTGGTGGAAGCGCCCGCTCACCGTCGGCGTCGCGACGCTCGCGCTCGCCGCCGCGGCATTCGGCGCATACACGAAGTTCGGCCGCGGACCCGCGGCGGATGCAGGCCCGGAATCGCGGCGCCTCGCGGTGCTCTATCTCCAGGACCTCAGCCGCGACTCCTCGCTCGGCCCGATCGCCGACGGTCTGACCGAAGAGCTGATCCGCACGCTCTCCAACAGCGCCTCGCTTTCTGTGATCTCGCGGTCCGGCGTCGAGCGCTTTCGTGGAAGTGATGCCATGCCGGACAGCATCTCACGCGCGCTCCGCGCGGGATATCTGGTGCGCGGCGATGTCGAACTCGACGGCTCGGCGGTCCGCGTGAACATCCGACTGGAAGATGGGAGCGGTGCCACCTTGCGGCGCGCGACCTTCTCGGGATCGAACGAGAACCAGCTCGCCCTGCGCGATACCGTGGCAGTGGTTGCCGCCGACATCATCCGCCAAGAACTTGGACACGACCTGCAGCTTAAAGAGCAGCGCTTCCGCACCAAGAGCCGGGATGCGTGGCTCTTGGCACAGCGCGCGGAACAGGCGTGGAAGAATGCAGAAGCGGCGCTGGGTCGCGGCGAGGCGGAGGCGGGGGCGAGTGGGTTCGGCAGCGCGGATTCACTCTTCGCGCTCGCGTCACTCGCCGACCGCAGCTGGCCGGAGCCGCAGACGCGGCGTGGCGCCCTCGCGTACCGTCGAGCCCGACTCGCCGGCGGCGACGCGGCGAAGATCCGCGAGTGGGTCACGCTCGGTATGGCGCACACGGACAGCGCCCTCGCGATCGACGCCGACGACCCCGATGCGTTGGAGTGGCGCGGGAGTCTGCGCTATTTCGGATATCTCTCCGGCATCGAGGCGGACAAGGCGAAGAAGGCGGCGGATTTCGCCGCGGCCCGGACGGATCTCGAGCGAAGCACCGCGCTCAATCGGAGTCAGGCGGGTGCCTACGCGACGCTTTCGCACTTGTACAACAACGCCGTCGACGCCACGCCGTCGGACGTGTTGATCGCGGCGCAGCGCGCCTACGAAGCCGACGAGTTCCTCGCGAACGCGAACGTGATCCTCGGTCGGATGTTCACCGCGAACTACGACCTCGGGCAGTTCGAGCGAGCGGCGCAGCGGTGCACCGAGGCGCGGCGCCGATTCCCGAAGGACCTGCGGGCGATGCGGTGCCGCCTCTATCTCCTCACGGCGCCGGACGCGCCGACCGATGTCACTGCGGCGTGGGCGATCGCCGACTCGGCTGTCGCCCTTGTCGCGCCGGGCGCTCAGGCGCGCGAGCGGATGACCGAGGATATGCTCGTCGCTGCCGTGCTCGCGCGCGCGTCGAAGACGACGCCGGCCCTCGCGGACAGCGCACGCCGAGTGGTGAAGCGCTCCCTCGGCGACGCCAAGAGCGACCCGCTTCGAGAGCTCGCCTACTTCGGGTCCTTCGTGCACGCGCTCCTCGGCGACTCGGCGGATGCGGTCCGGTTGCTCAAGGAGTTCCTCGCCGCCAACCCCGACCGTATCGAGACGATGCGTGCCGATCCGGGGTGGTGGTTCAAATCGTTACAGAACGACGCCAAGTTCAAGCAGCTGCTCGGCGCACAGTAGCGCGCCTAGGCGGGCAATTGTGCGCTGCGTCACAATTCTGTTGCTTGCCTGTTCGCGCGCGATACAGCACTATAGGGGCTTGCTGTACGACCTCCCGACGCCGGGAGACGCTCCCCCCATCTTTTTGCTGTGAGCTGTGCCTATGCGCGCATTCCTTCACGGGCGCGTTGTTGCGTCCGCCCTCCTCCTTGCACTCGTCGCTTGCGGAGGAGACGCGGATCCGCGTTCACTTCCGACCGCGCCTCGCGAATCCTCGCTGAGCGCCGCGCCGTCGAAGCAGGCGCTCGTCGCCCCGACGCCAGGCACCTGCGCCACGCCTTCCGGCTTGGAGACGCTTGCACAGAACGCGTTCGGCGCTGGCTCGCCCGATGTGAACTCGGTGCTGGGCAAGATCCGCAACATGGTCCAGCAGGTGAGCAACAACAACATCGTGGACGCGCAGGCACAGGCGTTCAACACGGTGCAGTTCGTGCTCAAGAAGAACGCGCAACGCGCGTTCCCCGGCGGACCCGCGGCGGTGGTGGCGCTCGTCAATGGCGTGTTCTGCTACGCCGGCCTCCCCTTCACGATCACGGATCCGGCGAACTCCTTCCTGATCTATCCGAGCGACTCGGCGCAGACCGTCGTCGCCAGCACCGGACTCGCGGGCGCACAGCTCCCGGCCAACCCGGTCAGTGAGCCGACGCTCCTCACCGTTGCGCCGATCCCCTTCACGGTGACGACGCCGGGTGCAGGCCCGCTCACCACGAAGCTCGATCAGTACCCGGGCTTCTACGTCCTTGAGAAGTTCTCCGCGACCGGCGCGCCGCTCACGCAGCCGATCGTCGTCGGCGTTTGCCCCGCCGCATCGGTGCCCGCCGCCGTCCGTCCGCGCCTGCGCCTCGGCCACGACGCGTCGTACGGCTTTGAACTCACGCCGCGCGCCTCGGCCGGCTTCTTGGATTGCGCTACCGCGACTGCCCGACTCGAGTCGCAGAACGGTGGCATCTGGAACCGCGTCGCGTCGGCGTTCTCGCCGCGCCTCGCCTACGCGGCGGAAGAACTCGACCGCGGCGGTGTCGGTGGTCTTGTCACAGAACTCAGCCCCTTCGCCCCGGTGGACGAAGAGGTCTCGATGAAGGGCGGCGTCGGTGGCTTGGTCACCGAACTCTTCCGCATGCAGCGCGCACTGATCGCCGGCTGCGACACGGTCGAGACCGCGGTCGGTGCTCCGCTCGCGCGTGAGTGCCGTCCGAACGTCACCATCAAGACCGCGCTCGGGACGCCGCTGTCAGGCGCACCGATCACCTTCTCGGTGCAGTCGGGTGGCGGACTCATCGCCGTGCAAGGGAACGCTGGCAGCTGCGGTGCCTTCGCGACCACGGTCTCGACGGTCACGGACGTGAACGGCAGCGCAAGCATCTGCTGGACCGTCGGCAGCACGCCGGGGACCAACACCGTGCGTGCCACCGCCGGTACGGGTGGTGACATCCCGGCGACCGCCTCGATCAATCCGAACGAGATCAACTTCTCGGCGCGGGCCAACGCCCCGGTCGGCTTCGCCTTCACGGCACAGCCCGCCGCGGGTGCGAACATCGTCGCCGGCACGCCGTTCGCGATCAGTGCGAACGCGGTCGACAAGAACGGCGTCGTCGCCCTCGGCTGGAGCGGAGCGGTGACGCTCTCGCTCTCGTCGGGCACCTTCGCGGGTGGGGCATCGACGCTCTCCGCCACGGCCATCAATGGTGCGGTGGTCTTCCCGGCGGTGACGATCAACGCCGCCGGCTCGAACCTTCGGGTGAACGCGACCGCCGATTTCTTCGGCTCCGTCGTGACCAGCACGGGGAATGCGTTCAATATCGTGCCGGATGTCGGCACGACGTTGGCGATCGCGAGTGGCAACGGTCAGACCGCCGCCGCGGGCGCGACGCTGCCGATCAACCCGACCGTGCGCGTGACCGATCGCTTCGGCAATCTCGTGTCGGGCGCCTCGATCTCGTGGGTCGCCGGTGGCAGCAGCACGGGCTCGGTCTCGCCGGCCGCGAACACGACCGGTGCGAACGGGCAGGCTTCCACGAGCTGGACGGTCGGCGCCGGAGCGAACGAACTCCGTGCGACGCTTGCCCGTGCGGTGGGCGACACGATGGTCCTCTTCACCGCGACCGGCACGACGGCCTCGCTCGTCGCGCTGAACGAATGCGCCCCGGGTGGCTCGGGCGATCCGTTCAACGATCCGGCGAATCCGTTCGGCTTCTTCCTCCCCGATCCGGGGAACGGCAAGACGATCCGCCAGATCCAGCTCTACGTGTCGTCGGCAGGACGCGCGAACATGCCGGACCTCTATCAGCTCCGGCTGCGCATCCAGCGCGGCAGCTACGACCCGGCTACCTCGCCGTCGTCGTACGCGACCGCGAACGTCTTCCTCCGCGGCAACAACAGCGAGAGCAAGCTGGTGACCTTCGTGCTGCCCACGCCGATCACCGGCGCGAACGGTCCGTCCGCGCGCACCGTGATGCTGCGCCTTGAGGCCGTGACGAACCCCGACGGCGCAAAGCTCAGCTTCAACACGGGCGTCTGCTCGCCGGGCAAGTCGTGCAAGCCGCCCGCCAGCTGCAACGTGACCGAAGTCAGCAGCCCGCTCCCGTATCCGACGGGCACGTTCTATCGCAAGAGCGTCGGGATCCGCGTCCTCGGCAACTGATCGTTCTGGTGGGACACGACGGGCCGGGCGCACTCGCGCCCGGCCCGTCGTGCATTTAGCCCACATAGACATCGCGCGACCGCACGCGCATCGTTCGGGCCGATGACCCCGCTCCCGCCGCGCCACCGTGCTGTCCTGCTCGCCGCCGCGCGCGCGGTCGCGCCACATGCCTTCTCGGACGCGGCTCGCGGCGAACGCTTGGCCGTGGCGCTGGTCGCTCGCGTGGAACGCTTTCCTGCGGCGAAGCGTGCCCAGCTCGCACCGGCACTCACGCTCCTCGCCTCACCACTCGCGGGGCTGCTCGCGGGCGGCTTGCCGAGCGCGTTCGATCGCCTGAACTCTGACCGCGCGGCGCAAGCGATCACTCAGTGGTCGCGCTCGCCCCTCGCGCCGCTTCGCGCCCTCGCGCAGGCGGTGCGCCGCCTCGTCCTCTTCGTGGAGTACGCGCAGGACGACGCACAGCGAGAGATCGGTTATCTCCCCCCCTTCCACCTGCGGGTGAGGGGCCTCCCGTGGGAAGGAGCGCCTGACGGCGTCGATCGCGACGACGAGCCGATCGCGCGCGGCGCCGCGCGGCCGCCCACGCTCGCACGGCTTCCGATCACGACGGCGCTCCCCGCGCGGAGCGAGGTCGTCATCATCGGCTCGGGTGCGGGCGGCGCGGCCGCCGCGTGTCGCCTCGCCGAAGCGGGACACGAGGTCGTGATCCTCGAAGCAGCACCGCACCGCCAAGGCACCGACTTCGACAAGAACGAAGCGCGCGGCATCGAGTCGCTCTACGCCGATGCCGGGCTGCGCGCGACCGATGACGGCGCGGTCGCGATCTTCCAAGGCACCACCGTCGGCGGCGGCACGACGGTGAACTGGATGATCATGCTCCGCACCCCGGAGCATGTGCTCGAGGAATGGACGCGCGAGCACGGGACCGAAGGGATGCGCGCGGCGGAGCTCGCTCCGGTGTTCGATGAGATCGAGCGCGATCTCCACGCCACCACCGTTCCTGACGACGCGCACTCCGCCAACAACCGCATCCTGATCGATGGCTCTCGTGTGTTGGGATGGCGCTGCGAGAGCGCGCGCATCAACTCCCGCCACTGCATCCGCGCCGGTGGCTGCGGACTCGGCTGCCGCGACGACGCCAAGCAGGGCGCGCTGCAGACCTACCTCCCGCGCGCGATCGCGGCCGGCGCGCAGCTCGTGGCGGGTGCCGCCGTCCAGCGGGTGGACATGGTCGAACGCGGCGGCGCTTTCCCGCTCAAGCGCTGCACCGTGCGCCTCGCCTCTGGCGAGACGCGGACGATCGAGGCGCCCGTGGTCCTCTTCGCTGGCGGCGCGATCGAGACCCCGGCGCTCCTCCAACGCTCGGCGCTCGGGAACGCCGCCGTCGGGCGGTGGCTCCGCCTGCACCCGACCAGCTCGGTGATGGCGCTCTACGACCGTGAGATCCACGGGGCGACCGGGATCCCACTCACCGCGATGTGCGACGAGTTCATCCAGCGTGACGCCCGCGGCTACGGCTTCTGGATCGAATGTCCTCCGCTCCAGCCCGGACTCGCGGCGATCGCCCTCCCGGGGCTCGGCGACGCGCACCGCAGGATGATGCTCCAGCACTCACACATCGGCTCGCTCGTGACGCTCGTGCGAGACGGCGCGGCGGGATCCGGTTCCGATGGTGAGGTCCGCGCTCGGCGCGACGGCGGCATCTCGATCCAGTATCGCCTCAGCGCGGCCGACGCCGAGCACCTGAATGCGGCGATGCACGCGGCTGGACGGATCCACTTTGCGGCCGGCGCGCGCGAGGTTCGATCGCTCCACACCACACCCGTCGTCGCCACCCACCCCGACGCGCTCGCGCCGATTCTTACCCAGCGCTACCGCCCGAATTCGCTCCCCGTCTTCTCGGCACATGTGAACGGCACCGTGCGCCTCGGCGGGAACGCGAGCACGAGTGCCTGTACCCCCGATGGCGAGCTCCGGGGTGCGCCGGGGTGCTTCGTGGTGGACGGGTCGCTCCTCCCCACCTCGCTTGGGGTGAATCCGCAGGAGACGATCTTCGCGTTGGCGACCGTGGTGGCACGGCGCGTTTCATCGCGGCGGCGCTCGGGGTAAATTGCAGGCTCCGCCTGCACGCCCTCTCCCTCGCCGACCCCGCCCGTGGCCGCCGCGACCGAACTCGATCTCCTCGCCATCAACACCGTTCGCACCCTGTCGATGGACGCGGTGCAGGCGGCCGACTCCGGCCACCCAGGAACGCCGATGGCGCTCGCGCCACTCGCGTATCGGCTTTTCACGCACCACCTGAAGCACGATCCGGCGGACCCGGCGTGGCCCGACCGCGATCGCTTCGTGCTCTCCGCTGGTCACGCGTCGATGCTCCTCTACTCGGCGCTCCACCTCTCCGGCTACGCGCTCTCGCTCGACGAGCTCAAGCGCTTCCGTCAGTGGGGATCGCAGACGCCGGGGCATCCAGAAGTCGGCCACACCGATGGCGTGGAGACGACCACTGGCCCGCTTGGGCAGGGACTCGGCAACGCGGTGGGAATGGCACTCACCGAAGCGCACCTCGCGGCGACCTTCAATCGCGACGGACACGCGGTCATCGACCACTACACCTGGTTCATCGCCGGCGATGGTGATCTGATGGAAGGGATCTCGCACGAGGCTGCCTCGTTCGCGGGACACCAGAAGCTCGGCAAGCTCATCGGCTTCTTCGACGACAATCGCATCACCATCGACGGCAGCACCGACCTCGCCTGCTCCGACGACGCTGCGGCGCGCTTCGCGAGCTATGGCTGGCACATCGCCCACATCGCCGACGTCAACGACCTCGCGCAGATCGATCGTGCGATAGCCGAAGCGAAGGCGGAGACCACGCGCCCGTCGCTGATCGTCACGCGCACGCAGATCGGCTTCGGGTCGCCGAACCGCGTGAACACCGCGAAGGCGCATGGTGAGCCGCTCGGCAAGGACGAGCTCGCGCTCACGAAGGCGGCGCTCGGCTGGAACTACCCGGACCCGTTCACCGTGCCGGATGAGGCGCGCGCGGCGTGGGGCGTCGCGCGGACGCGTGGCGTCGAAGCGCACTCGGCGTGGATGAAGCGCTTTGCGGAGTACACCAAGGCGCACAAGACCGAGGCGATGGAGCTCGGACGCCGCTGGCATAAGCAGCTTCCGGGCGGCTGGGCACAGGCGCTCCCCACGTTCGACGTGACGAACGGGAATGTGGCGAGTCGTGCGGCGAGCGGCGCGGTACTCAACGCGATCGCGCCCGCGGTGCCTGAACTCGTCGGCGGTTCCGCTGATCTCTCTGGCTCGAACCTCACGAACTTCAAGGGCTACCGCGTGCTGAGCGCAGCCGATCGCGCGGGGCGCTATGTGCACTACGGCATCCGCGAGCACGGCATGGGTGCGGCGATGAACGGGATGGCGTTGCACGGGGGCGTGATCCCCTACGGCGGCACCTTTCTCGTGTTCGCGGACTACATGCGGCCCGCGATCCGCCTCGCCGCGCTGATGCAGCAACAGGTCATTTACGTCTTCACGCACGACTCGATCGGCCTCGGCGAGGATGGTCCGACGCACCAACCGATCGAGACCCTTGCTGCGCTCCGTGCAATCCCGAACCTTCTCGTGCTTCGCCCGGCGGACGCGAACGAGACGAGTGAGGTGTGGCGCATGGCGCTCGAGCACCGCACCGGGCCGAGCGCGCTGGTGTTGACGCGACAGAAGCTTCCGCTGATCGACCGCACGACGCACGCGTCGGTGAGTGGCGTGGCACGCGGTGCGTATGTGCTTGCCGATGTCGACGCGCCACAGGTGGTGCTCCTGGCCACCGGATCCGAAGTGGAGATCGCGCTCGGTGCGAAGAGCATCTTGGCCGCCGAGGGGATCCGCGCCCGCGTGGTGAGCGCGCCCTCACTCGAGCGCTTCGCGCAGCAGGACGCCGCGTACCGCGAGTCGGTGCTTGGACGCGACCTCCCGCGCGTCGCCATCGAGGCCGCGCATCCGCAATCATGGTGGCGTTGGGTCGGCGATCGTGGCGCGGTGGTCGGGATCGATCGCTTCGGCGCGTCCGCGCCGTATCAGAAGCTGTACGCCGAGTACGGGCTCACGAAGGAGGCCGTGGCGGCGACGGCGCGGGGGCTGATCAGCTAGGGAGTCTGCGGCACCCGTTGACGTTTACCATCGACAGTAAGCTCGGTTAGCATCGCGTCGAAATCGCGCCACTCCGCGATTCGCACTCGTTGCTGTACCTCAACCGGCGACGAGCGATCTCCCGACCGTCGCGACGCCGAGTATTCGATGGCGAGCCTCGGATATCGAAGAATCCAGCGTAACGGCGCGCTCGCATTCGCCCCGACCTCTCCGAACTCGATGGAGGCGGTCGCCGCATACTGCGGCGCTTCGGCGTTGAGGCGCGCGACAGCGACATCCACTCGGCGTAGCGCGTGCGAGGTAGAGTCCATCCAGACAACACCTCGCATCACCGGAAATCGTTGAGAAGGCTCTTCGGGATCGAAACGCAGCCCCACCCATCCGCTGCGCGGTGGAGGATCTGACACGGTCGCAATGCAGTGCGCGGACGAGAAGTTCGGGGAGGTGAAGAAGGCGGCGTCAGGAAGCCACACGATGGTCTCGCGCTCGAGCACGCGCACGGGGCTCGCGCGCCGCGGATCGAAGTCACCGCGAAGTGTCAGCAGTGGCATCGCGTTGCCCGTATCCACGACTTTCGTGCGTGTCCAGTCCGGGCGGTCACCGATCGGTGGAAACGAACGCTCCACAACAGAGACCGTGGCGTGTGTGCTTGAATCGAAGAGTGGCAGGAGCCCGAGGAAGGCGGCCTGTGCGTGCAACGTGAGCGCTGCCGCAGTCTCGGCGTCGGGACCGACGATGCACTTGGAACGGACGCTCGTGGAGATGCGAGCGAGTGCGATCGGGACATCGTGGAGCGTGACGTCTCGCGTCAACATCACTCCCGCTTGGAAGGAGATGGTGTCGACCAGCTGCGGGACATACCCGATGCGGAGGATGCGGATAACGAGGCGCTCCGGGGGTACGCGGAGTCGATAGCGGCCTGATGGCCCGATTCGGTCTCTGGCCACGACCTCACCAGAGATCGGTCGCGTCGCGACGACGACGGCGTCTTGGGACTCAGCCGCCGAGCGCCCAACCAGCACACCCTCGATCGACTGGGCTCCGATCGCAGGAGAGGCCAGGAGTGCGAAGTACGCGATCGTTGTCGTTCGGCGAGCATTGATGGGCACGAACCCTCCGGGCTCAAGGCGTGCAAAACCGATTCCCCAAAAGCTCTAGCTGCCTCGGGGCCGCCGCGAGAGCTCGTCGACGATTCGCATGAACTGGGTGTCCGAGCGTGGAGGGGGTAGGAGCCAGCCGTTCACCAGCAACGATGGCGTTCCTCGTATCCCCAAGTTCTTTCCAATACTACGCCCGGCTTCGAAGCAGTGGTCCCGGTTCTTCGGACAGCACGCTCTGTAGACCGGCGGGCTCCCTGAGCGATCTTTCGCTCACTTCCCTGGAGCCCTCATGCCCCGCCGTCCCCGTCGGAAT
>JAIETI010000162.1 GCA_019745365.1 Gemmatimonadaceae bacterium
ACCCTCGCGAGCAAGGAGTCTGGGATCGGGATGAGCGCGATCATCCCCACCGTCTCGGGGAGCAGGTCGCGGACCTCTCCCCACGCGTACGTCCCGGTGGCCGGCATCACAGGGAGGCGCGCCGGCGTGCGGGCGCATCCGCCGAGTCCAGTGCCGAGCGCCAGCACCGCGAGCGCGCGCCGCATCACCGTGCGCCGAACGCGAGCAGGGTCGTGATCTGTTTGAGGATCACCTTCTGCGGATCCTCCAGCGCTTCATTCACGCGCCACGAGACGCGCGCGCCATCGTGCCGTCGGTGGATCGTGAAGACGAACTGATCGACCTCCACCGGCCGGAGCACGGGGTTGCCGGAGGGCTCGGACGAGGTCCACGTCTGCTGGCAGGTGCCTCGCGTGGCGTCACACTTCGGCGACGGTGTGCTCGTCACGCGGCCCGCCGTCGCCGGGACGAGTTCGTACTGGATGATGACGCGACGTTGGATGGCGAAGACGTACGCCGACGAGTCATCCGTGCGTTGACGCCAGCCGCTGGCGCCGACGAGGGCGGCGACCGCCTCGCGGAGTTTCCGCCCGCCGCGCGTCTCGATCACCGGGAGACTGCCGAGGTCCCAGTCGTACGTCTGCTGTTGTAGCAACTCGGTCAACGGCGGCGCAGACGTCTGCGCGCCGAGCGTGATCCCGGCACATGCCGCGAGCCACCCGAGCGCGCGCCGCATCATCCCCCGCTCTGCATCCGGCGGATCACCCGCCCCGCGCGCTTGGCCGCCTCTGCGATCCGCTCCGGTGCGGTGATGAACGAGACGCGGAAGAAGCCCTCACCGCCGGCGCCGAGCGCCTTACCCGCCAACACGATGACGCCTTCGTCCTCCATCATCCGCTCGTGGAAGGGGATCGAATCGACTCCCGCGGGGAGTGGCACCCAGAGGTACATCGTGGCCTTCGGCGTGGGCGCGACCAGCCCTTCGGCAGCGAAGGCGGCGACCGCGGCATCACGCCGTGACTTGAAGATCCCGAGGTTGCCCGGCAGCCAAGCGTCGGCGGTCGCGAGCGCCGCCACACCGGCGCGCTGCACGGCTTGGAACTGCCCGGTATCGACGAAGCTCTTCACCTTCGAGAGCACGCCGATGTGCTTCGCGTTCCCGACGGCCCACCCGCAGCGCCAGCCGGTCATGTTGAAGGTCTTGCTGAGCGAGTGGAACTCGAGCGCGACGTCGCGTGCGCCCTCGACCTCGAAGATGCTCGGCGCGACATAGCCGTCGAAGGTCATCTCCGAGTACGGGTTGTCGTACACGAGGAGGATGTCGTGCGCGCGACACCAGGCGACGACCTTGGCGAGGTAGTCGAGCGGCGCGACCGCGCCGGTCGGATTGTTCGGATAGTTGAGATAGAGGATCTTCGTGCGACGCACCACGTCCGCGGGGATCTCGTCCACGTCCACGAGGAAATCGGTGCGCGGCGTGATGGGGTAGAGATACGGCGTGCCGTTGCTCAGGAGCGTCCCGCCGAGGTACGCGAGGTATCCCGGATCCGGACAGATCGTCACATCGCCCGGCTCGACATACGCGAGTGCGAGGTGGCTGAGCCCCTCCTTCGACCCGATCAACGGCACGACTTCAGTGAAGGGGTCGAAGCGCTGGCCGAACCGCTTCTGCATCCACGCGCTCACCGCCTCGCGGTACGCGGGGAGTCCCATCCCGAACCCGTATCGCGACATGAGCGGCTCGTTCGCCGCCGCCGTCAGCTCCGCGATCGCGGCGGGCGGCGCGGCAAGATCCGCGTCACCCGCGCCGAGGTCGATCACGTCCATGCCACGCGCGATCAGCTCCCGCTTCTTCGCGGGGATCGTGGCGAGCATGTACACCGGAAGCGAGTCGAATCGGGCTGCAGTACGGGGCACGCGGCGAACCGGAAGAAGGGTCAGGGCGCGGTGGGGCGCGCCAAGGAAAAGTGCATCGCCGCACGCGTGATGGACCAGTCATTCGCACCAAGGCGCGCGGCGGGTTGGATCAGATGCGTGTCGGGGAGCCCATCGGTGAGCACCGCATCATCGACATGCACGTGGACCACTTCGCCGATGATGTAATTGCTCGCCATCGGACCGCTCCCATGGCGCACCACCTGAAAGCGCCGACACTCCATCGCGACCGGACTCTCGGCAACCCTAGGCGGTCGGACCCGCACACTCGGCACGCGTGTGAAGCCCGCCGCGTCGAACTCATCCACCTCCGGCGGATAGTCGAACGATGCCTGGTTCACTCGAGCGACCATCGCTTCGGTGACGACATGGATGACGTACTCACCCGTCGATTCGATGTTCCGCAGCGTGTCCTTGTCACCGCGCCGACGATCGCCGAGCGGGCAGATCACCACCGACGGCGGCGCGGCGCCACCGAGCATGAAGAAGGAAAAGGGGGCGAGGTTGCCGCGCCCGGCCGCGTCGAGCGAGGAGACGAAGGCGATCGGCCGGGGCGCGACGAGTCGCGTCAACAGCCGATAGCACTCCGTCGTCTCCATCGTCTCGAGCGCGAACTCCACGCGTCAGCTCGTCGGCGGATTGAACGCGCCGTGCTGCGTGTCGAGCCAGCTCTTGTGATAGGCGGCGTCCTCCACGTCGAGCACCGCCTTTGCGACATGCAACGGCCGGAACGAGTCCATCATCACGGCGAGCTCGTTCGTCTCCTTCGCCCCGATGCTCGCCTCGGCACGCCCTGGGTGCGGTCCGTGCGGCAGTCCATCCGGATGGTGCGTGATCGAACCGTACTCGATCCCCTTGCGGCTCATGAACTCGCTCGAGGCGTAGAACAGCACTTCGTCACTGTCGACGTTGCTGTGGTTGTACGGCGCCGGCACCGCTTCCGGGTGGAAGTCGTAGGGACGCGGGCAGAAGGAGCAGATCACGAAGCCATCGCCCTGGAAGGTCTGATGCACCGGGGGCGGCTGATGGATCTTGCCGACGATCGGCTCGAAGTCGTTGATGTTGAACGCCCAGGGGAAGAAGAACCCGTCCCAGCCGACCACGTCGATCGGGTGATGGTCGAGGATCATCTCGGTCAGCGCGTCGTACTGCTTCACGATGATCGGGAACTCTCCCTTCTCGTCGTGTGTGACGAGCTCCGTGGGGCGACGGAAGTCGCGCTCGCTGTACGGCGCGCCCTCGACGATCTGGCCGTACTCGGTGCGGTAGCGCGACGGCGTGCGCACGTAGCCGCGGCTCTCGAAGCCGAGCAGCTTGGCGGGCCCGTCGAGTCGGTAGCGGTGCAGGATACCGCGCGGAAGCACGAGATAGTCGCCGGAGCGCACGTTGAGGTTTCCGAACTGCGTCTCGATGTGCCCACTTCCTTCGACGACGTACACGACCTCATCGGCCTGCGCGTTCCGGTAGAAGTGCTCGTCCTGGCGGTCGGGCGCCACCCACGTCATCGCGATGTCCTTGTTGAACAGGAGCGGCACACGATCGAGCGTGGGCGAGCCCCCGCTCTTCATCAATCGCGTGCGGAAATGGCGATGGCGGAGCGCGCGATCGGGATCGGGCTCCCAGACGATGCGGCGCAGTTCGGTGGCGCGAACGATCGTGGTCGGCGGATGGATGTGGTACAGCAGCGACGCGGGGCCCGTGAACCCCTCGTTCCCCATCAGCTGCTCGGCATAGAGTCCGCCATCCGGGCGTCGGAACGCGATGTGCCGTTTGCGAGGGATACGACCGAGGGTGTGATAGAAGGGCATTGGAGCCTCAGGAGAGGACGTGATGACGGAGCGCGCCGAGCTGCTCGGCGCGGATGTGGACGGTGTCGCCGGCGGCGACCCACGTGCGGGAGACGGCGGCGGGCGCGGGAAGCCGCGGCAAGACGGCGACGATCAGATCGCCCGCGTCGACACCGCGATCGCGCGCCGTGAGTGCTGCGAGCCGTCCGAGTCCTGCGGGAAGGTCGCGCCACCGCGCCGCCGCGAAGTCCTCGCCGTCGCGTGAGGCGGTCAGCGTGAGATCGTAGGTGCCGTCGTCGTGGCGGAGTGCCTCAATCTCGTCCGGCGTGAGGATCCACGGCCCGAACGAGAGGCCCACCGTCACGATCTCGGGAGCGTGCGTGTCGCCCTGCAGCCGCGCCCACCGCGTACACGCGACGAAGCCGCCGATCGCGGCCTCGCCCTCCGCGTCACTCCAGGCGGTGCCGCCGCGAGTGAGCACCGCGGCGACTGCGGGTGCGGCGATGAGCGCGGCGCCGGCCCCCGGCGCACCGAGCGCCGCCGAGGGGCCCAGGACTGTCTCCGGCGCCGCGTCGTAGCCGGAGAGCTGCACCCGGTCGGCTTCACCTTCAGGGAACTCGTAGACGCGCACGGGACGGGTAAGGTGCACCGGGGCTTCGAGCGTGACGTCGACGACCGGATGCGCCACCGCGCCGAGTGCGCGCCGCAGATGCGACGCCACGCGCGAGAGCTCCGCCGCGCGGGCGAGCGCGTCCGCCATCGAGGGGACACCGATCACGGTAAGATCGGTGACGCGCCCCTCCGCGAGCGCGCCGACGTGCACGCGCTGGGTGAGCGGTGACCGGAAGGCGACGAACCGCATCGCGCGCGCGGCCGACCGCGCCTACAGGTTGCCGCGCAGATCCTGCTCGCGCTCGATCGCTTCGAAGAGTGCCTTGAAGTTCCCCTTCCCGAAGCTCTTCGCGCCCTTCCGCTGGATGATCTCGTAGAAGAGCGTCGGGCGGTCCTGCACGGGCTTGGTGAAGATCTGAAGGAGATAGCCCTCGTCGTCACGATCGACGAGCACGCCGAGTTCACGGAGCGGTCCGACATCCTCATCGATCTTGCCCACGCGCTCGAGCAGCGTGTCGTAGTAGGTCGTCGGCACCTTCAGGAACTCGACGCCGCGCGACTGGAGCTCGGTCACCGTCTTCACGATGTCGTCCGTGGCGATGGCCACGTGCTGCACGCCGGGCCCGCCATAGAACTCGAGATACTCGTCGATCTGCGACTTCTTCTTTCCCGCCGCCGGCTCGTTGATCGGGAACTTGATCCGCCCGTTCCCGTTCGACATGACCTTCGACATCAGCGCCGAGTACTCGGTCGAGATGTCCTTGTCGTCGAAGGTGAGGATGTTGTGGAAGCCGAGCACATCCTCGTAGAACTTCACCCACGGATTCATCTTACCGAGCTCGACGTTCCCCACGCAGTGGTCGACGTACTTGAGGCCGACCCCGGCGGGCTGGAAGGGGGAACTCGCCGCGCGGAAGCCGGGGAGGAAGAGCCCCCGATAGTTCCGCCGCTCGACGATCGAGTGGATGGTATCGCCGTAGGTACAGATCGCGGCGATCACGACCTCGCCCTGATCATCCTTGAGCACGGTCGGCTCCATCGCCGACGTCGCCCCGCGCTCCACCGCCTTGGCCCACGCGTCTCGCGCGTCATCGACCCAGAAGGCGATATCGCGCACACCGTCGCCGTGGGCGCGGACATGGTCCGCAATCACACCGTCGGGGGAGAGCGGCGAGGTGAGCACGAAGCGCAGCTTGTCCTGCTGCAGCAGATAGGACGCCCGGTCGCGGACGCCAGTCTCGGGGCCCCGGTAGCCGACCAACTGAAAGCCGAAGGCTGCGCGATAGTAGAGCGCCGATTGCTTGGCATTCCCCACCCAGAACTCGACGTAGTCGGTGCCGTTGATGGGGAAGGTGTCGTGCGCGGTCTCCGTCGTCGGGTTCGTCATCGTCGCCATAAGAGACTCCTGAGGCAGAATTCAATCTCTAATCTAGCGGTCCGCAGGAGGGGGGACACGCCCGTTCCGGGGTGCGGGGCCCTACCTTTCACCCTGCGCGTTCCGCGATCACCCTGCCCTCGTGCCGTTCACTCGTACCCTCCTCGACCCCGCTGCGGTCCGTGCCCTCGCCCCCGGCGTCGTCGGTGGCGCCGATCTCTGGCTGCATCGCTACCACGAGCCGACGCGCGGATGGACCCTCAGCGTCGCGACCCACGCGGCCCCAGGGTCGGGGAAGCTCTCGCTCGGCGGCTTCCGCATCGCCCCCGAGGAGCGCACCGCGCTCGCGGACTTCTCGGCGGACCGCGAGGCGCTCGGGCTCGCGGTCGGGATGGAGGGGAAGGTGTACTGGTCCCGCTTGGCGGGGATCGGCGGGCCGCTGGCGCGCCGCGACCTGGCGCGCATCGTCGGCGGCAAGTGCGTGATGCATCCCACGGCGAGTGCCCGCGTCGGCGCGCCGGACGACACCGCGCTGCTCGACTTCGCGATCGACTGCTTTCGCGACATCGAAGCGCAGTCGAAGGTGTACCTCACCACCGGACAGGACCTCGGTCACGGCACGCTCTCCGACGGCACCACGAGTTCGCTCGCGTACCTGAACGCGCGCTACAAGGGGAGCGTCGTCGCGGACACCTCGCTGCCCACGGCCGAGGGGAATTATCAGGTGCTGATCGGGATGCTGCGCGCGCTCGGCATCGCGCCCGCGCACGCGACGGTGGGGTTGATCGGCGCCGGGAACGTGGGCGGGCGCGTGGCAGAACGCCTCCTCGACGCCGGCGCGACCGTGCTGATCGTCGAGAGCCGAGCGGCGACGCGCGGCCAGTTCGAGGCGCGCGGCGTGCGGTGTTGGGACACGACCGGGAAGGCGGCGCTCCTCGCAGAGCCGATCGATGCGCTCGTGGTGAACGCGGCGGGTTCGACGCTCGATGCTGCCACGGTGGCCGCGTGCGCCGCGAACCCCCGTCTGCAGGTGGTCTGCGGCTCGGAGAACCTCACGATGCCTGACCCCGCTGGCGTGGAGCAGCTGCGCGCCGCGCACACGCTCTTCGCTCCGACGGAGTTTGCGGGGATGATGGGATACCTCACCGCGGCCGAAGAGTACCTCGCCTATCTGGAAGGCACCGCGTTCGACGCCGCCGCGATGCTCGCCGCTGCCGCGCCTCTTGAGGAGGTCGCGGCGCGCGCGGCCGCCCATGTGGTCGCACGCGATCACGCGGTGACCTTCGCCGACGCGGTGCGCGCGACGGCGTAGGTCGTTCGCGCGCTACGAGGCCTTGAACGCCGCGATCGCGGCGCGGGTGTGTGCCGAGAGGACGTGCTCGCCGCTCATGGTCGCGCGGGCATCGAGGAGCGCTTCCCACCCCTCGGTCCCCAGCCAGCACACGCGCTTGATCCCCGCGGTCGCATCCGGGTTCGCCGCCGCGAGCCGTGCCACGAAGGGCTCCATTGCCGCATCCAGCGCGGCCACATCCGGGAGGCGGTGGGTGTAGAGACCGTGCGACTCGACCCACGCCGAGTCGCGCCAATCAGCGTCGAGGGCCATCGCGCTGTACGCCGCGTGCCCCACCTTCCGCTCGATCGCAGGCCCCACCACGAAGGGGCCCAACCCGACCGCGAGCTCGCTCAGGCGCATCGCTGCCTTCTCCACCGCGAACACGTAGTCGCTCGCCGCGACGATCCCGCAGCCACCGCCGACCACCTTCCCGTGCACGCGCGTGACCACCGGCTTCGGTGCGCGGATCATCGCGAGGATCACGCGAGCGAATCCGAGGAAGAACTCCTTCCCCTGCGCGGGGTCCGTGATCGCGACCATCTCGTCGAACGACGCCCCCGCGCAGAAGGGGCCGGGCCCACTCCGCAGGACGACCACGCGCGCACTCGGGTCGTTCCCCGCAGCGGTGATCGTGTCGGCAAGCGCTCTGAGGAGCACACCCGGGAGGGAGTTGCTCTTGGGGTGCGCAAAGGTGACGGTCGCCACGCCATCCGCGACGGCGAGGGTGACGGTTCCGGAATCGAGGGGGGTGCTGGTCATCGGGGAAATCTGGTGGGAGCCGACACAGGGCGTCGTGCGTTCTATAAATTGTAATCGTGGCCGCGTGTGCGGCCCCTAGCTGAGGAATCCCGGGATGACCCCTCCCCTCTCTACCGCCGATGATGCGACGCGCCAGGCCGAGTTCGAGGCCCGGATCGCGCGCGGCGAATCGATCGAGCCGAAGGACTGGATGCCCGAGAAGTACCGGCGGCAGCTCGTCCGGATGATGTCGCAGCACGCGCACTCGGAGATCGTCGGGATGCTCCCCGAGGGGAACTGGATCACCCGTGCGCCCTCGCTGCGCCGCAAGATGTCGCTGCTCGCCAAGGTGCAGGACGAGGCCGGCCACGGGCTCTACATCTACTGCGGCACGGAGACACTCGGCGTCGATCGCCAGGAGCTGGTGGATCAGCTCCTCGCCGGCACGGCGAAGTATTCGAGCATCTTCAACTACCCCACGCTCACCTGGGCCGACATCGGCGCGATCGGGTGGCTCGTGGATGGCGCAGCGATCGTGAACCAGACGATGCTGGCCAAGGCGAGCTACGGCCCGTACGCCCGCGCGATGGTGCGGATCTGCAAGGAAGAGAACTTCCACAAGCGCCAGGGCTACGAGATCATGGTCACGCTCGCGCGCGGCACGCCGGCGCAGAAGGCGATGGCGCAGGATGCGCTCGACCGCTGGTGGTGGCCCTCGCTCATGATGTTCGGTCCGCACGACAAGGACTCGCCGAACTCGGATGAGCTGCTCAAGTGGGGGGTCAAGAAGAAGAGCAACGACGAGCTCCGGCAGCGCTTCGTGAACCTCACCATCGCCCAAGCGAAGGCGATCGACCTCACGATCCCCGACCCCGAACTGCGCTACGACGAGGCGAGCGGGAACTGGATCTTCGGCGCGATCGACTGGGACGAGTTCTGGCGCGTGGTGAAGGGCGATGGCCCGTGCAATCGTGAGCGGCTCGCGGCGCGTCGCAAGGCGCACGCCGACGGCGAGTGGGTGCGCGCCGCCGCGACCGCGTACGCCGCCAAGCGCGCCGCGCGTGATGCCGGCGCGGCCGCCTGAGGAATCGACGATGAGCCAAATGACAGACAGCCAGTGGCCGCTCTGGGAGGTCTTCACCCAGCCCGGGGGCGGACGCCCGCATGAACACGCAGGTTCGGTGCACGCCGTGGATGCCGAACACGCGCTCCAGAACGCGCGTGACGTGTACGGACGGCGCGGCGAAGCGGTGAACATCTGGGTCGTGCCGAGTGCGGCGATCTGCGCGAGCACGCCCGAGGATATGGGGCCGTTCTTCGATCCCGGGAACGAGAAGGCGTATCGCCACCCGCAGTTCTACAAGGTGCCGCAAGGCGTGCGCGTCTTCTGATGACCGTCGCCGCCGCTCTCGCACCCGCGTACGCGCGCTACTGCCAGCAGCTCGGTGATGACCGCCTGATCCTCGGTCATCGCGTCTCCGAGTGGTGCGGGCATGCGCCGATCCTCGAAGAGGACATCGCGCTCGCGAACATCGCCCTCGATCTGATCGGGCAAGCCACCTTCCTGCTCGGCCGTGCGGGTGCGGTCGAGAACGCGGGTCGCGATGCCGACGCGCTCGCCTTTCTTCGCGACGATCGCGCGTTCCGCAATGCGCTCATGGTCGAGCTCCCCAACGGCGACTTCGCCGTCACGATCGTGCGGCAGTTCTTCTTTGCCAGCTTCTCGCGACTGCAGCTCGAGGCGCTCACGCGGAGCCCCGACACGGAGATGGCGGGGATCGCGGCGAAGGCGTTGAAGGAAGCGACGTACCACGTTCGCCATGCGGCGGAGTGGGTCGTGCGGCTCGGCGATGGTACGGAAGAGAGTCGGCAACGCGCGCAGGACGCGGTGAACGATCTCTGGCGTTACACCGGTGAGTTCTTCCTCACGACGTCCGAGGAGCGCGCGCTGGCAGCCGAAGGGCTCGCCGTCGACCCGGCGACGCTTCAGGCGGAGTGGGAGCGCAGCGTACGCGATGTGCTGACACTCGCGACGCTCACCACGCCTGCCACGAGTTGGATGCAGCGTGGCGGGCGTGACGGGAAGCACACCGAGCACCTTGGCCCGCTCCTCGCCGAGATGCAGGTGCTCCCCCGGAGTCACCCCGGCGCCTCGTGGTAGCTGACCGCGAGACGCTCTTCACCTGGCTCGATGAGGTGATGGACCCCGAGGTGCCGGTGCTCTCGGTGGTCGAGTTGGGGATCATCCGCGACGTGGAGATCGAGGGCGATCGCGTGACGGTGGTGGTCACGCCGACCTACTCGGGCTGCCCCGCGATGCAGGTGATCGAAGAAGAGATCCTCGCCGCGCTGCGTGCCAAGGGGGTGACCGATGCCCGTGTGCGCACGGTGTTCACCCCGGCGTGGACGACGGAGTGGATCCCGGAGCACGCGAGAGCGAAGCTCGAGGCGTACGGGATCGCACCGCCTGGGCGCGCCACGAGCGACACACTCGTGCAGATCGGGCGACGCGCGGAGCTGTTGCGGTGCCCGTACTGCAAGAGCACCGAGACCGAGGTGCGAAGCGCCTTCGGCTCCACCGCGTGCAAGTCGATCTGCTGGTGCCGCGCCTGCCGTCAGCCGTTCGAGCAGTTCAAGGCGATCTGACCACTATGCGCGGAGCACGGCGCGGATCCGCTCACTGATCCGCTCGACCGTGGGCACGATCGCATTCAACAAGTCGGTGTGGTACGCGACCGGGATATCCGTCGGCGCGAGCCGTTCCACGGGCGCGTCGAGGAACCAGAACGACTCCTGCGCGAGCGTCGCCGCGATCTCGGCGCCGAAACCCGCCGTCAGGTTGTCCTCATGTACCACGAGGCACCGCCCAGTACGGCGCACCGACGCGAGCACCGCGGCCTTGTCCCACGGCGCCACGGTGCGCAGGTCGATCAGCTCCACCGCCCCGCCGAAGGCCTCGGCGGCCTCCGCGCACCGATGTACCATCGCGCCCCAACTCACCACCGTGAGGTCGCTTCCCTCACGCACCGTACGCGCCTGCCCGAACGGAAGCACATAGTCGTCGCCGGGATAGCGCGAGCTCCCATCGCTCGTCATCAGGAGCGAGCGATGTTCGAAGAAGATCGTCGGATCGGCGCCACGCATCGCCGCACGGAGGAGCCCGACCGCGTCGGCCGCGTTCGATGGGATGGCGACCTGCCAACCGTAGGCATGCGCGAAGCGCACCTCGTCCGAAAGCGAGTGCCAGGGGTCGCCGACATCCTTGCCGTAACCACCCGGCATGCGCACCACGATTGGCGCGGCGAACCGGTTCACCGTGCGCCAGCGCATCGTTCCGCAGTTGTTCAGCTGCTCTGTGGCGGGGTCCGCGTACTTTCGGAACTGGATTTCGGCCACGGGCATCAACCCCGCGATCGCCATGCCGACGGCACGACCGATGATCCCCTCTTCGCTCAGGGAGGTGTCGAACACACGCGTCGCCCCGAAGCGCTTCTGCAGCCCTTCGGTGACGAGATGCACGCCCCCCTTCTTGCCGACGTCCTCGCCGAACACCACGACCTTCGGATTCCGCTCCAACTCACTGGCCAACGTGCGGCGCACCGCCTCGGCGAACCGCACTGTCTCGCCCTCATCGATCGCTGCCGATCCGCCGAGTGCCATGCGCTCGGCTGCGGAGAGTCCGCCGAGTCCGGCTTCCGCGTCATCCGCGTAAACCCACCGACCGACCGTGGCAGGGTCGGGATACCCGCGCGCGCGGGCACCCGCCACGCCACTCGCGACATCGCGCGCGACCTCAGCGTCGAGTGCACTCCAGTCGGACTCGCTGAGCAACGCGGGCACCAAGTGCGCGCGCAGCTTCGGGAGCGGATCGCGGGCCCACTCCTCGGCGATCTCTGCATCGGAGCGGTAGCCCTTCTGATTGTCAGGCCCCGAGTGGGAGTTGAGCCGCGGCACCGTGAGCCGCACGAGCGCGGGCCCCTCTCCGCCACGGACATGCGCCACGGCATCCGCGAGGAGCGCGGCCGTCTGGGCGGGGTCGGTGCCGTCGCCTT
The DNA here is from genome assembly GCA_019745365.1 of Gemmatimonadaceae bacterium. GTDB lineage: Bacteria > Gemmatimonadota > Gemmatimonadetes > Gemmatimonadales > Gemmatimonadaceae > JAIETI01. Next base: position 11,812 of record JAIETI010000162.1, read on the forward strand.
CACTCACGCGCAGATTCGTGAACGACGCGAGATTCGCGGCGATGTTCCCGCCTGGCGTCTGCATCTCGCCGCGCACGGAGATGCCGAGGTCGTTGTCCTCGACGTAGAAGAGCATCGGGAGCTTGAGCGTGGTCGCCATGGTCAGCGCCGACCAAAAACCGTTGGTCGCCACCGAGGCGTCGCCGCCAAGCACCACGCCGATCGCATCCTGCCATGCGGCGTCGTGAAGCACGTCGCGATGGTAGGTGATCGCCTGTGCCCACCCTGCGGCGGGGGTGTACTGCGAGCCCACATCGCCGGACATCGGGAGCACGGCGCAGCCCTCCCGGGCTGGGAGATTGCAGACCACACCGATATCGCGCCCATCCGAGAAGCCTCCCGCGCGACCGAGCGGGCTCCCGTGGGCGTCCTCGATACTGAGCCCAAGCGAGAGGAGCAGCGGACGAGAGCGATAGTACGCACTGGCGGCGTCGCGCCGACCGGTGAGGAGCGAGCCGAGGATGACCTGGGCGACCTCGTGCCCCCGCGCCGAGAACTGATAGAGCACGAGATGATCGCGTGGCACCTTGGCCTTGTCGCGATTCACCGCCTCCTCGAGATCGTCGAGGGCACGGGAGACGAGGGCGTGGTACGCGATGCGGCGCCAGTCGAAGCGCGGATCCGGGCGGGCGGGGCGTGGGGGCATCATTCCCGGAAAATTGGCCCAGTGGCGGCGCGGGTGCGAGTGTCGCGGTAAATTCCCGCGCGTGACTCCCACCCATTTGATCGTCTCGCAGGCCGATGGCGTCACGTCGGTGACGCTCAACCGCCCCGATCTGCTCAACAGCTTCAATCGCGCGATGGCGGCGGAGTTCCTCGCCGTGATCGCGGCGGTCGCAGCCGACCCGGCGCAGCGCGCGCTCTACCTGACCGGTGCCGGGCGCGCCTTCTGCGCGGGGCAGGATCTCGCCGAGGCGATGCCGCAGGACGGGGGCGCCCTCCCAGACCTCGGTGACTTTGTCCGGGACGGCTACAACCCGATCGTGAAGGCACTCCGCACATTGGAGAAGCCGGTGATCTGCGCCGTGAACGGGGTGGCTGCCGGCGCGGGCGCGAACCTCGCGTTCTGCTGCGACATCGTCGTCGCGGCGGAGGAAGCGGTCTTCATCCAATCTTTCTCAAAGATTGGCGTGGTGCCGGACACCGGTGGGACCTTCATCCTCCCGCGACTCGTCGGGCTCGCCCGCGCCACCGCGCTCACGATGCTCGCGGACAAGTTGTCCGCGTCGAAGGCGAAGGAGTGGGGGCTGATCTATGAGGTCGCCCCGGCCGCGACGCTGCACGACACCGCGTATGCGATCGCGAAACAGCTTGCGACGCAGCCGACGCGGGCGCTCGGGATGATCAAGCGCGGCTTCAACGCGTCGCTCGGGATCACCCTCGACGACGCGCTCGCCAATGAGGAGTCGATGCAGCGTGAGGCCGGCGCGACGGCGGATTACGCCGAAGGGGTGCGCGCCTTCTTGGAGAAGCGGAAGCCGCGCTTCACCGGCCAGTGACCGCGACGGTCGCACTCGGGGCGCCGATCGGGGTGATCGGCGCGGGGGCGATGGGCGCGGGGATCGCGCAGGTCGCGGCGGCGGCGGGCCATCCGGTGCTCCTCGCGGACGCCGATCCGGCCGCCGTTCAGCGCGCGCGCGCCACGATGGAGAAGGCGCTCGCTGGGCTCGTCGAGAAGGGGAAGATGGAAGCCGCGGCGCGCGATGCGCTTCTTGCCCGCATCAGCTGGAGCGCAGAGTCGGTGCGCGACACGGTCAGTGGCTTCGCCGGTGCGGCGCTGGTGATCGAGGCGATCGTCGAGGACCGTGCGATCAAGCAAGAGTTGTTCACGCGGCTCGCCGCGGTGAATGCGACCGGGGTGATCGCCACCAACACCTCGTCGCTCTCGGTCGCGTCGCTCGCGTCGGTGGTCAGCACACCGGAGCGGGTGATCGGGATCCACTTCTTCAATCCGGCGCCGGTGATGCCGCTGGTGGAGATCATCCCCTGGCTCGGCACCGATTCGCTCGTCACCGCGAACGTGCGGGCGACAATCGACCGCTGGGGGAAGACGACCGTCCTCGCGGCGGACACCCCCGGCTTCATCGTGAACCGCGTCGCGCGTCCGTTCTACGGCGAGGCGATCCGCATCGCCGAAGAGGGGATCGCGGACTATGCGACGATCGACTGGGCGATGCGGACCATCGGCGGGTTCCGCATGGGGCCCTTCGAACTGATGGACTTCATCGGGAACGACGTGAACTTCGCGGTGACGCAATCGGTGTTCGCCGCGTTCTTCTACGATCCGCGCTACCGCCCCTCGCTCACGCAGCAGCGGTTGGTGGAGAGTCGCTTCCTCGGTCGCAAGAGCGGCCGTGGCTACTACGACTACCGCCCCGGCATCGAGCGTCCGGCGGCGCGTGAAGATGGCGCGCTCGGCGCACGCATCGCGGAGCGGATCGTCGCCATGCTGGTGAACGAGGCCGTCGAAGCCGTACATCTGCGGATCGCGTCGCCCGCCGATCTCGATCTCGCGATGACGAAGGGCGTGAACTACCCCAAGGGGCTCCTCGCCTGGGGCGACGAGATCGGACTCGACCGCGTGCTCGCGACGCTCGACGCGCTCCGCGCGGAGTACGGCGAGGAGCGGTACCGCGCGAGTCCGCTGCTCCGCCGCATGGCGCGCGACGGTGCGCGCTTCTCATGACGCCGCAGGAGCGCGCGGAGCAGATCGCCGCAGGGATGCTGGCGCGTGACGCGTTCTCGCAGTGGCTGGGGATCACGCTCTTCGAGATCGCCCCCGAACGCGCCGTGCTGACGATGACCGTGCGCTCGGAGATGCTGAACGGATTTGGCGTGGCGCATGGCGGGATCGTCTTCTCGCTCGCGGACAGCGCGTTCGCGTTCGCCTGCAACACGCACGGCCGTGTGACGGTGAGCATCGAGAATCGGGTCACCTACCCGGCGGCGGTCGCGGAGGGTGATGTGCTCACCGCGACCGCGGAACAGGAAGCCGCATCGAATCGGTTGAGCTACTACAAGGTCGCAGTGCGGAACCAGCATGGCGCGCTCGTCGCCTCGTTCACCGGGACCGCCTACAAGACGTCGAAGGAGCACTCGTGAGTCATGCGTTGATCATCGATGGGGTGCGCTCCCCCATCGGGTCGCTGGGTGGAAGTCTGAGTGAGGTGCGCGCCGATGACCTCGCGGCGCACGCGATCCGCGCGCTCCTGGCGCGTCACCCGTCGCTCGACACGAGCGCGATCGGCGATGTCGTGCTCGGCTGCGCGAATCAGGCTGGCGAGGACAATCGAAACGTAGCGCGCATGGCCGCGCTCCTCGCGGGGCTCCCAGTCACGGTCTCCGGTGAGACGGTGAACCGCCTCTGCGCCTCCGGGATGAGCGCCGTCGTGAACGCGAGCCGTGCGCTCGTACAGGGCGACGCGGAGCTCTACATCGCAGGTGGCGTGGAGAACATGACGCGCGCGCCGTACGTCTTCTCCAAGGGGACCAAGGCGTTCGCGCGCGACCTCGAGTTCTTCGACACATCGCTCGGCTGGCGCTTCGTGAACCCCGCGATGAAGGCGGCGTACGGCACCGACGCGATGGGCGAAACGGCGGAGAACGTCGCCGAGGCGCTCGGCATCTCGCGCGCGGACCAGGACGCCTTCGCCCTCTGGTCGCAGCAGAAGGCCGCCGCCGCCCGCGCGAAGGGCCGGTTCGCGGAAGAGATCGCGCCGCTGCTCATCCCGCAGCGGAAGGGCGAACCGAAGCGCGTGGACACGGATGAGTTCCTCCGCCCCGAGACCACGCTCGAGACGCTCGCCAAGTTGCGCCCCGCCTTCCGTACCGATGGCCAGGGGTCGGTGACCGCGGGGAACAGCTCCGGACTCAATGACGGGGCGGCGGCGTTGCTGCTCGCATCGGAGCGGGGCGCGAAGCAGATGGGGCTCACGCCGCTCGCGCGCGTGGTCGGCAGCGCCGTGGCCGGCGTCCCGCCGCGCACGATGGGGCTTGGTCCGGTCCCCGCGACGCGACAGCTGCTCGCGCGCACCGGCATCGCGCTCGACGCGATCGACCACATCGAGCTGAACGAAGCGTTCGCGGCGCAGGCCCTCGGCTGCCTGCGCGAACTCGGCATCGCCGACGACGACGCGCGGGTGAACCCGAACGGCGGCGCGATCGCGCTCGGGCACCCACTCGGAATGAGCGGCGCGCGGATCATCCTCTCCGCCGCGCGTGAACTCGCGACCACGGGCAAGCGCTACGCGCTCTGCACGATGTGCATCGGCGTCGGGCAAGGGATGGCGACGCTGATCGAGCGCGTGTGAGCGGCCCCTTCTACGCCTTCGAGGGCTTTCGCCCGGTCGTACACGAAAGCGCGTTCGTGCACCCGCAGGCGTGTGTCACCGGAAACGTCATCATCGGCCGTGACGTGTACGTGGGGCCGGGGGCCGCGATCCGCGGCGACTGGGGCGGGATCGTGATCAGCGACGGGTGCAACGTGCAGGAAGGGTGCTGCATCCACATGTTCCCCGGCATCACCGTCACGCTCGATCGCGATGCGCACATCGGCCATGGGGCCGTGGTGCATGGCGCGCGCATCGGGCGGAACACGCTGATCGGGATGAACGCGGTGGTGATGGACCGCGCCGAGGTGGGTGCGGAGTGCGTCGTCGGTGCGCTCTGCTTCGTGCCGGCGGAGATGGTGATCCCCGACCGTTCGGTGGTGGTCGGGAATCCTGCCACGATCGTGAAACAGGTGAGTGACGAGATGCTCGCCTGGAAGAGTGAAGGAACGTCGCTCTATCAACGGCTCCCCGCGCAGCTGCGCGCGTCGCTCGAGCCCTGTGAACCGTTGCGCGAGGTACCGGCCGACCGGCCTGCCCAAGCTGCGACGTATCAGCCCTGGAAGGAGACCCAACGCCCGTGAGTCCGCTCCGTCCGCTCGACCTCACCGGCGACGCGCCGCGTCGCCTGTACAACTTCGTCGCCGACCAGTGGGTCGAGGGCACGAGTACGCCGACCGCACTCTACCACGCCGTGAGCGGCGCGCACATCGCCGACGCGTCCACCGGTGGGATCGACTACGC
>JAIETI010000126.1 GCA_019745365.1 Gemmatimonadaceae bacterium
TCCTCGATCCTCCCCCGCAGGAAGAGCGAGATGAGCACTGGTGTAAGCAAAAAGGTGAGCACGAGCGAGCCAACCAGCGCAAACACTACCGTGAACGCCATCGGCTTGAACATCTTGCCTTCGACGCCCTCGAGGGTGAGGATGGGCAGGTAGACCACAATGATGATGCCGACCCCGAATAGTATCGGGCGGCCAACCTCGGCGCAGGCGTCGAGCACAGTCTGGAAAAACCCTTCGCCCTCCTTACGGTGCCCGAGGCGACGCATGCTGTTCTCCACCATCACGACCGAACCGTCGACGACGAGGCCGAAGTCAATCGCACCGAGACTCATCAGGCTGCCTGCGATCCCGGCCTTCACCATCAGACTCACGGCGAACAGCATCGATAGCGGAATCGCGAGCGCGACGATCAGCGCTGCGCGGAAGTTGCCGAGGAGCACGAACAGCACGGCGATGACCAACACGGCGCCTTCGACCAGATTCTTCTCCACCGTCGCAATGGTGCGGTCGACAAGTTCCGTGCGGTCGTAGAACGCGCGCATCTCGACGCTGGCTGGCAGACTGCGCGCTGCGGTCGCGAACCGTTCTTTCACAGCATCGACGACGGTGCGCGCATTGGAGCCCATGCGCATCATCACGATGCCCGTGACCACCTCGCCGGTACCGTCTTTCGTGACCGCGCCCTGCCGCAGCGTCGAGCCGATGACCACTTCGGCGATGTCGCTCACCCGCACCGGGGTGCCGTTCCGGCTGGTGATGACGATGTTGCGGATTTGGTCGAGGTCCTGCACCTGCCCCACGCCGCGAATCACGAGCTGCTCGGCGCCCTGCGTGATATATCCGCCGCCCGCGTTTTGGTTGTTCGACGCGATGGCGTTGAGCACTTGCGGCAACGTCAGGGTGTACTGAATCAGGGCCTCGGGGCGCACGAGGACCTGGTACTGCTTCTCGAATCCGCCGAAGGCATTAACCTCGGCCACGCCCGGAACGCCGCGCAGCTGCGGCGCGACGACCCAGTCCTGCAGCGTCCGGAGCTCGGTGGGATCGAGGCCCGTGGTGTCCTTGGCGCCGATGGTGTACTGGAACACCTCGCCCAAGCCCGTGGAAATGGGGCCCATCTCCGGAGTGCCGAGGCCCTCGGGAATTTCCTCGCGCGCCTGCTGCAGGCGTTCCTGTACTTGCTGCCGCGCGAAGTAGAGATCTGTCCCTTCGCGGAAAACTACCGTGACCTGCGAGAGCCCAAACTTGGAGATTGAGCGCATCTCCTCAAGCTCCGGAAGGCCGAACATCGCGAGCTCCAACGGGAGCGTGATCTGCCGCTCGACTTCGAGGGGCGAGAGGGCCGCCGCGTTGGTATTCACTTGCACCTGCACGTTCGTCACGTCTGGGACGGCATCGATGGGCAGCCGCAAGGCGGACCACACGCCGACGCCAATCATGACTGCCGTCGCCGCAAGCACGAGCAGACGTTGTTTCAGGACGAAGCCGATGAGCGGTCGCATGGCGGTCAGCGCCCGCCTTCGCCGATCTCGCTCTTGGCGAGTTCGGAGCGCAACGCGAAGGCGCCAGCCACGACCACGCGGGCACCCGCCGCAAGCCCCGAGCGAATCGTCACGCGGTTGTTTCCGACGGGCTCACCAACCTCCACTGCGACCGTGCGAAACTCACCCCGTCTGATGCCCGGTACGAACACGACCGCCCTGCCCCCGACTTCCTGCACCGCGTCCCTCGAGACGACGACCACCGGTGTGCCCCCCTCGCCCACCTGGATGCTCGCACTCGCGAACATACCCGGCTTGAGTGCGCGGTCCCCGTTTAGGATCTCGACCCGCGCGGGCACGGTGCGGCTCAGTGGGTCGAGCGCAGCCCCGAGGTACACGATGCGGCCGGGGAACTTGCGCCCTACGTACGCCGTCACACTGACCGCCACCGACTGTCCCACGGTTACCCGAGCCAGATCGCGCTCGAATACGTTGAGCTCGATCCACACGCGCGACAGGTCTGCCACCGTGAAGAGCGTATCGGTCGGACTGGCCATCTCGCCGATGCTCGCGTCGCGCGCGACGACGACGCCCGCGAACGGCGCGGCCAGCCCAAACTGCCCGCCGCTGCCATGGCCCGCACCGAGGGCGGCAAGCTGCGCCTCAGCGCTCCGCAGGGCTGCTTCCGTGCGCCGGAGCTCGGCCTCGGCGTCGAGCAGTTCCTTGCGGCTCGAAATGCCCTGCGCCGCGAGGCGCTGCTCGCGAGCAAAGTTCTCCCGCGCGATGCCGCGCAGTTCCTCCGACTCGCGCTCCTGCGCGCGGATCTGTCCGACCGCAGGGCTTTCGAGCAGCGCCAGCATCTGCCCCGCGCCCACCTGTGCCCCCAAGGGGACGCGCAGCGCCACCACGCGCCCCTCGGTCCACGCGCCGATATGGCTCACGCGGTTCGCGTCGTACGTGATGGTTCCGGTGACGGCGAGTCCGCTGGTCGTGACGGTGCTCGCCGTGTCGAACTCGATCCCGGCGAGCCGAACGCCCGCAGTGTCGAGGACCACGACCTCTGTCGGACCGTGCTGGTCCTTCGCAACGCTAGCAGACGCTTCGGCGGCGGTTGTTGCGGCGCCGTTCATATCAGCACTGGGAGCGGCTTCCCCGCCGCAACCAACCCCGGAGAGGGCCAACAAGAACGGCAGGCAGACCAACCGCCCCATGGACGACCGATTGGTAGGCGGGATCGGAGCAGGGTGGCGTCGGGTTGAGCACGACCGATAGGACATGCGTGAGGCGATCATCGGGAAGAGTTGTCGGAGGAAGCGCCGTCATCCGTCGGCGGCGCGAGCGCGCCGGAGGCGGCGTCAAGGAGGGTCAGGGCTTCCTGACGGGCGAACCACGCCTGCCAGTAGCCGAGTTCGGCATCGAGAAGCTGATTGCGGAGCAGTAGCAGCGTCGGGAGCGCGATCTTGCCAGCGCGGAACGCGGCTTCGAGCAGTGCGCTGTTGGCGCGAGCGGGCTGCCGTACGGAGGCCTCGAAGACGGCAACCTCCGCGTTCGCCGCTGTCAACGCGCGCACGGCAGTCGCGATGTCGGTCCGCACTTGCAAGCGTACGGCGTCGCGTAGGAACAGGGCTTGGCGTGCTTCGGCCCGGCGCTGCGCGACGAGCCCTTGCGACCGATTGAAGAACGGCAGACTGAGGCCAACGGCCGGGCCGACCCGGGTGCGGTTCTCGCCGGGGTTGCGCTCGGCCAGGACGCCGAACCGGAGATTCGGCAGCGCCGCCCGGCGCGACAGCGCGATCAGCGACTCGCTTTCGCGCACCGCCGTGACGGTCGCCGCGAGGTCCGGGCGCCGCGCCAGCGCCAGCGCCGTCAACGAGTCGATGTCGAGGTGCGGGAGCGATGGGTCGCGGGCGATCGGCGCGACGGGTGCGACCGGACGGACCGAGTCCGGCATCACGAGTAACGCGGCGGCCGGATCCTCGAGGCGCAAGGCCACGCCCGGGCCCAACCCGATGAGCCGCGCAAGCTCGAACGTTGCGATCGCAGCGTCGCGCTGCGCCGACAGCACGCGGGCCTGGGCACGACCGAACTCAATCTCGGCCAGATTCGCCTCGAGCAGGCTGATTTCCCCTTCGCGGAGCTGGATGCGCACCGCCGCCAGCAAGCGTTCGGTCAGCGCCAGCACATCGCGGGTCACCTGCAGCCGACGGTCTGCGGACAGCGCACGGTAGAAGGCGATGCTCGCGTCGGCGAGCGTGAGCCGCGACGCATTGGCCACCGTGGCCGTGGCCCGGGTAAGGCCGAAGCTTGCGGCGTCGATTCGCAGGCCTCGCTGTCCGGCGACCTCGAGCTCCTGCATCAGAGCGAACTCGGTCGCGTTGCGGCTTCCGCCGAACCCAGGCCCCGGCGCGACCCACGAGAGATCCGGGTTGAAGCGGAGGAGCCGCGCTTGCTGGAGTCCGCCCCGCGCGACTGCTGTGTCTTGACGGGAAGCAAACAGGGTGGGATTCTTGGCGAGCGCAAGACGTCGCGCCGTGCTGAGGGTCAGCACGAGCGAATCGCCTACACCTCGGGGCGCGGGAGACGATTGACACCAAAGCGTCGGCGCAGCCGCAAGCAAGGCTAAGGTACCGACCACGCCGAACGGGCCCGACGTGCGCCCCGCGCGCGCCGTCACCGAAACAGGGAAGGCAAGTGGAGACGACCTCGAAGCTCGCGGCCGACCACGCAGGCCCGGCGCGACGGCGCGGACCGATAGCCAAGAGAACAAACGCACAGCGGAACACCTCTCGGGAAGTCGACCTCGGTGCGCGTACCTCCCACGCGCGGCCCCACGGCCGCCGAGAAGGCGAGCGGCGGTGGCAGGCATCGCGGAGACGCACCCACGAACGCGCGACACACAAGCGTGCCCCGCAGAACGCGAAATCGATATGTGGGGTTGCCGAGGGGGATTCCGCTCGGCGGCTACGACCACGGGCCGGAACGTATTCGCGGGCCACAAGCCAGGGAGGCTTGGCCGCGGCACGTCCGACGGGGTTCTAGGCGATCGGCGGCCGCAGTGGAAGCTCGAGCTGAGCTTCGGCCGGTGGCAGGGACCGGGCAGCCACCACAAGCACATGCTCGGGAGCGGTACGCTCAAGCTCGACGCCCATCGCCGTCAAGCTGACGTGAGCATGGCCGCTGTGACAGGTATGCGCGGAGTGACCAGAGTTCGCGGGGAGGGGCTCGTCGTCTGAATGCGTGTCTAGATCCGCGACCATGACGGTCGTCGCCGGGGACCCCGTACCAGCATTCGCGTCCGCTACGTATTCGTACTTCGTCCGCTCGCTCGCCGATGAATCGCCATCGTGCACGTCCGCAATCAGCGCCTCGGCCCAAAACAGGCCGAAGCACAGGGCAAGAACCAGAGCGAACCACCGACGAACCATAGCGCTATGGGGTCCTGTCAACGAACGAGGAGCGTACGTGCGATGGCGCGGAGCAAAGCACCGGCGCCGTCGACGCGAAGCGCCAGAGACGGGGAGGCGCAATCCGCAGACGCCTCCGACCAGCGGTACTTAGCGACGGGTTGCCATTAGCCATACGGGGTCAAAATGTGTCAGACATCTGAGAAAGTAGCGCTGCTGGCCGGGGCGCCGCAAGGCTCAACTTCGTCCGCGATCGCTGCTCCGTTAGCGCATTCATCCGGTCTTCAGAGATCGCGTGCATCCCCACGTTCCAGTCGCGTGGCAACGCACCAAGCGGTTGCGCGCACTGTCGACACGAGCGTCTTCGCAGCGCGGCGCTGGAATGCTCGGGCGGCTGCCCTGCGTCACACGAATGAATGGCGCGCGACAGGCCCGACGGCGAGGACGACCGCCATGCGATTCGGAGGTCCATCACGCGAAGGTCGCCCGTGTTCGCCCACTCGGCACGTCGGCCGCCGCGCTGAACACCCTGCCCGAGACTCTTGAGTTGCCGGGTTACTCGACCCTTCGGCGGATCCTCACCGCGCGGGCGCGGTCGAGGAGCGGTGCGTGCGCGACTTGGCGACGCTCATCGACGTTTCCGAGTCGGCTGTCTCCCACTGCTCCGCACGCGACGGCTGTTGCCGCTCGAGCACTACCGGAAGCGCGGGCCGATGGTACGTCGGTCACGTTGTGGCTGAGGGCCTAGAACTCGTCTCGCAAATGAAACTGTGGCGGGCCTCGGTCGTCCTTGGAGAGCGCCGTCCTGCGTCTCTCTCGCCGGCGCGTCGCTATGGATCTTGCCGAGCGGCAGTGGAGGCGGATGGAACCGTTGCTCTCCACGCCTCGCGTGCGCACGGACCGCCGCGGTCGGCCATGGCGCGATCCGCGCGACGTCTTGAACGGCGTGTTGTGGGTGATGCGGACGGGGGCCCTGCGGCACGATCTGCCGACGCGGTATCCGCCGTATCAGAACCGTCACCGGCGGTTTCGGCGCTGGGCCCTGTTCGGGGCGTTGACGCGCGTGCTCCACGCGATGGCCCAAGAGCTGGCCGACGCCGACGGGTTCGATCTGACCGAAGCGTTCAACGACGCCACCTACGCGGGGGCGAAAGAGGGGGCCTCTGCGTCGGGCCCACCCGCAAAGGCAAGGGGACCAAGATGATGGCAATCGCAGACGGCCTTGGTCTTCCTCTCGCCCTTACTATCGCAAGTGCAAGCCCCGGCGACGTCACGCTCGTCTAGCAACCTCTCGACGCGCAGTTCCTCCCCGCCGCGCCGGTCCGACTGATCGGCGACAAAGCGTACGATTCGGATCGGCTCGATGCCCGACTCGCCGCCGAGCCCGACATCGAACTGATCGCGCCCAGCCGCACCGACCGGGGCAAGTCGCAGGATGGCCGAGAACTCCGCCGCTACTGCCGCCGCCGGAAGATCAAACGTCTCTTTGCGTGGCTGCAGAACTTTCGTCGCCTGGTCACGCGTTATAGACGTCACGCCGTCAACTTCCTCGCCTTCGCGCAGCTGGGATGCATCGTCATCCTCGGTCGCCAGTTTGCGAGATAGCTTCTAGAATCCACAACTCGCGCTACGCCTTTCGGGGTGCGGGGAAGCGCAGCCAGAGCCCCCACCCCATCGCCCAGCCGAGCACCGCGCCCAGCATCACATCACTGAGGAAGTGCGCATGGGTGAGGACGCGCTGCGCCGCGCACCCCCACGCAAGTGCGTACCACACCCACCGGGCGCGGGGATAGAAACGAGCGAGCATCGTCGCCGCCCCGAACGCGACCATCGTATGACTGCTCGGAAGCCCGAGCCCCGCCGTGCTGAACGGACGATCGCTCCACGAGCGGAACGAATACGCTCCGTCCGCGACCTCAGGGCGCTCGCGCCGCAGGATGAGCTTCATCACCTCAGCGAGCGCACCGGCGAGCGCAGGTGATGCGAACAAGAGCCGCGCGCGCCGCGTGGCGATCGCGGTGCGCTCCTCATGCAACCAGAGGGCGAGCGCCGCGAACGCCCAGGTGCCCAGAAAGCCCTGGATCCGGAGTAGGCGTCCCCAATCCTGACTCTGCGCGCGTTGATTCTCCCACGCGTGATACACAGGGCCGTCGAGGAGGACTCCCGCCGCGAAGAAGGCCGCGGTGATGAGGAAGGCTATCAGTCCGCGTACCGCCAGCGGCTGGCGCGCGTACCAAGAGTAGCCCGTCGAATCCGTCGGCATCACCACACCTCCAGAAAGGTCTTGAGGATCCGTTCGGTCATCCCCCAGATCACACGATCATGCGTGGCGATCGCCGGGAGGCGCACCCGCATCCCGCGCACCGGGATCGTGATCTCGCTACGCCGCGCCGGGTCGGTGAGATGTGTGAGTGGGACCCAGAACGCGTGGGCGACTTCATCGCTGGCAACCAGCGCCTCCGGTTCAGTCGCGAGCGCGAAGACGAAGGGGCGCACGATCACCGGCGGGAGCGCCGGCGTCCGTGGGCGATGTTCGTCGAGCTGACCGAGCAACACGCCGTGCGCGTCGAGATCGAGCGCGACCTCCTCGCGCGTCTCGCGACGCGCGGTGACGAGGAGATCCGCGTCGGATGCGTCGAAGCGACCACCGGGGAGGGCGACCTGGCCGCTCCACGGATCGCCCTCGCGCGCGGCGCGTTCGATGAACAGCACTTCGACGCTCCCGGCGACTTCGCGAAGGACCAACGCGACGGCCGCCTCGCGGAATGGCGGGTCACGATCGGCCAGCGTCGGCGTGCGCGCCGCGAGTCGCTCGGCGACGCTTTGCAGCGCGGGAGAGAGACGGTGCGTCGGTCAGCCCTCGACCGGACCGTCCACACCCACCCAGTCGCGCCACCCACCCGCCATCGACACCACCGAGGCGTAGCCCATCTCCTGCATCGTGACCGCGGCGAGCGCCGAGCGATTCCCGCCCGCGTAGTAGATCACCACCTTCGCATCGCGCGGGATCATGGCCTCGACCTTCGTCTCGAGGGTACCCCGCGGGATGAAGACTGCGCCCGGGATGCGACCGAGGTTCCACTCGTTCGGCTCGCGGACATCGAGGAAGACGTGTCCGCCGGCGGCGTGCGTGCCCTTGGCGCTGGCCGCGCTCACCTCGGTGATGCGGGTCTTGGCGTCGGCGATGAGATCGGAACCGGAGCGCATGTTGTGTCGGGGCTGGGGTCAGTACAGAGTCGGAATATCGCTCCCCGCGGCGGCGGCTTCAACGCGCCCCGCTCGCGGGGGGTGCGCTCGCCCTCTAGCTTTGCGGCGTGTCTCCGACGCTGCGTCTCCTGATCGGGCTGGTCCTTGGATTCGCCCTCGGCCTCGCCGCGAGTGCGAGCGGTGTACCGATGCTGCGCGACGCGACGCGTTGGATCGAACCGGCAGGGACGCTGTTCATCGCCGCGATCCGCATGACCGTGATCCCGCTCGTCGTGTCGAGTCTCCTGGTCGGCGTCGCGAGCCGGAGCAGCGGTGCCGCCGTCGGGCGACTCGGCGCGCGCGCGGTGATGATCTTCGTCGTCGGGGTGGCGATCACGAGTGCCATGGGGCTCCTCGTGGGCGTGCCGCTGCTGGCGCGGCTCCCGCTCGACGCCGAGGCGAGCGCAGCGCTCCGTGCCACGGCGGGTGCGGCGAGCGCGCTGGCAGCGCCGGTGGGGCTGCGCGCTTGGCTGATCGACTTGGTGCCGGTCAACCCGGTGAAGGCGGCGGCGGAAGGGCAGATGCTCCCGTTGATCGTCTTCTCACTCGCCTTCGGCGCGGCCGCGCGGCATGCGAGCGACCCCGCGCGCGACACGATCGTGCGTGGTGCGGAGGCGGTGCAGGACGTGACGCTGGTCCTCGTGCGTGCGATCCTCGCCTGGGCCCCGATCGGCGTGTTCGCGCTGGCCGTCCCGCTCGCGGGGAAGCTCGGCATCGCCGCACTCGGTGCCGTCGCGAGCTACATCGCGATCACCTGCGCGGTCTGTGTGCTCTCGTGGGTGCTCGTGTTCTATCCGGCGGCGCATTTTTTCGGGCGTCGCTCGTGGCGCAGTTTCCTGCGTGGCGCGCTCCCCGCGCAGGCCGTCGCCTTCAGCTCGCGCAGCTCCATGGCCGCGCTCCCGGCGATGATGGAAGCGGTGCGTGGCCCCCTCGCGCTCAGTGAAGGGGTGCGCTCATTCGTGATCCCGTTCGCGGCGACCATCTTCCGCGCCGGCGGTGGCGTGGCGATGACCGTCGGCGCGGTGTTCCTCGCGAAGCTCTACGGTGTGCCGCTCGACCTCGCCGCGCTTGTGACGATCGGTGCGACGACTGTGATCGCGACCTTTGCGGTACCGGGGATCCCTGGCGGCGCGATCATCGCGCTCGTGCCGGTGCTGCTCGCCGCGCGGATCCCCGTGGAGGGGATCGGGATCCTCCTCGCGGTCGACACGATCCCGGACATGTTCCGCACGACAACGAACGTCACTGCCGATCTCGCGGTCGCGACTTTCATCGACCCACCGGCCGCCGAGTCCGCGTGACCCGCGCGGTCCTCTTCGATCTCGATGGCACGCTGGTGGACACGATCGCACTCATCGTCGAGGCGATGGAGTTCGCGTACGAGGGACGTCCGCTGCGCCCGACGCGCGCGGAGTGGGAGGCGCTGATCGGCACGCCACTCGACGCGATGCTGCGCCGCTGGGCGACCGATGATGTGGATGTCGAGGCGCTGCGCGCGCGGTATCGCGAGTACCAGTGGGCGCATCACGATCGCCTCACGCGCGTCTACCCGGGCGTGGTCGACACCGTGCGTATGCTGCACGCGCGTGGCCTCGCGCTCGGGATCGTGACGAGCAAGATCGAACCCTCGGCGCGCACCTCGCTCCGCTTCGTGGGAATCGAGGAGTGTTTCACCGTGGTGGTCGGCCTCGACTCCACCGTCAAACACAAACCCGACCCCGAGCCCGTGCAGTTCGCGCTCGCGGCCTTGGGGGTCGCGGCCAGCGAGGCGGTGTTCGTCGGCGACTCGACGCACGACATCGCCGCCGGGCGCGCGGCGGGAGTGCGGACGATCGGTGTGACCTGGGGGCCCTACACGCGCGAGGTGCTCGCCGCCGCCGAGCCCGACGCGATCATCGATGCGATGCCGGAGCTACTCCCGCTCCTCTGACCGGATCGTCCGCGACTGGCGCCGGACGGAGACCGCCCCGCTCATCGAACGGACGAACAGCGCGCGGCCCGCGACTCCGTATGCCCAGCGCGCCCGCCGACGCCCCATCGCGTCTCCAGCGGTCCGCCGCGCAGTGATACTCGTATCCGACGAGATGCGGGCGTGCGAGAGCGTCTCAGCGTCGACCGAAGTCGCCGCCGCGTCGGGGAGCACGACGGAGACCCTCCCACTCGTGCTGCGCACATCACGATCGCCCTTCCAGTCCGTCCGGCCCATCGTCAGCGCCACATCCCCGGCGATCGACGCGGCCTCGGCCCACGCGCTCGTCGTGAGGTCGATGTTGCCCATGACGTTGCTGGCGATGATCGTGTTCGCGAGCCCGGCGCCGCAGATGGTGCCGTTCATCGTCTTCAACACGAGATGCACATTCGGTGGCACTCGCACGATGAAGTGCACCTTCACATCGTCGTCGAAGACGTTGTTGCGGCCACTATCGGCTGGGGCACAGAAGTTGGGACCGGGATCCCCGCGCCACTTCTTCGTGCGGTAGTCCGGCGTGGGGTAGAGCGCACAGATGGTGACGCGCGACGCGCTCCGCACGACCTCGAGCGACACGCGCGACGCCGCCGGCGCGTGTCCGACGCGCTCCGCGACCACTTCAACAAAGGCGTCCCGCGATCGCTCGACGGTGATATCACCGAGCACTCCGTTGATCTCGAGCGTGGTCGTGGCGGGGACCGCCTCGCGCCAGCGCCAGTCCTCGGCGTCGCGCGGTGGCGCCGCCACCGTCCCGACGACGAGCAGCAGGAGCGCCGCGTTCATCGCCCCACCTCGTCGGTGGTTGCTTCCTTCTCCTCGTTGCGATCTCGCGCGCCCGGTCGGCGCAACCGCACGCCGCCTTGGAACGACTCGGCATCGACGCGGGCGGAGCCGGCCCCGAGGACGATCGTCCGACGTCGGCGCTCGGCGGGGACATCACTCGCGGGGAGTGGGAAGTCTGCGCTCAGCCCACCGCCGTAGGTCACCACCGAGAGGGTGACGTTCGCGCGCTCGGGGATGGCGATCGACAGACCACCGGTGTGCGCGCCGAAGCGGTACTGCCCACGGTCCTTGATCGTACCGTCATAGCGGATCTGTCCGTTCAGGGTGCTGACCTCGACGTCGTCGGAATCGATCCCGTCGAGCGTGATGTTGCCGTTCACGCCCTCCACGACCACTGCACCGCTGCAGTTCTTGAGCGTCACGCCCTTGTTGACGGCCTTGATCGTCGTCTTCCCCCGAGCGTCCGCGACGGCGACGATCCCCTCGACGGAGCTCGCGTTCACGTAGTCGGCGCCGCCCGTGATCCGCACGTCGCCCGCGAGTGTCTTCGCATCGATGGATCCGCGGGTGCCCGTGACCGTGATGTCGGCGTACGTCCCATTGAGCTTCAGCGCGGTCGCGGTCGGGACCCAGAGCTCGAAGTCGACCGAGAACGACACGCCCATCCGCCCGCTGGAGCGCACGTGGACGCGGCCGTCGTACATCGCGACCGAGACGCGATCGCGACTCGAATGACTCGCGGTGACCCGCACCTGCGGCTTATCCCACGTCCGGACCGTGATGGCACCCGCGAAGGTGCTGACGTCGACCTGCGTGCCCGCGGCGACGGCGAGTGTGGTGTCGGTCCGCGGACGCGCGGGGGCGTCGGTCGCGGCTTGGAGCAGGGCAAGCGTCAGTGGCAAGAACATGGGAGTCCTCGAGAGAAGAGATCAGTCGTCGGCCGCCGCCACGAGTGCAGCCGTTTCGCGGAGGAGGGTGAGTTCTCGGTGCATCTGGTCCTGCAGATACGGGCTGAGGATCACCGCGCTCTGCGGATCGTCGCGGAGGGCGCGCCGCGTATCGGCGATGGCGCGATCGATCGCGGCGAGATTGCGCTCGAGCACGCGGATCGTCTCCGGGCGCAACCGTCCCGTCGCTCGCGCGAGCAAGGCACGGAAGGCGATCGAGGCGGAATCGTAGGACGCGACGGCGAGTTCGGCGGACGGTGGCGTGCCCGTGAGCGCGACGCGTTGCACGCGGACGGTCGTGGGGGCCACCGCGACGACTGGAGGCGCGCCCGCGGGGGCGCTGCTCCACCGACGGGTCACGCCGACCGACACCGCCACGAGGAGCACCGCAGCGGCCGCGAGCGACATCCAATGAATGGTGATCCGACGGGCGGATCGCGCCGCTCGGCTCGGGAGGGCGTCGGCGATGGTCGGCCAGTGGTCCACGGCGACCGTCCGATCGTGCATCACCCGCGCGCGATCACGGACGCGTCGCAGCGCCTCGAACGTCGCGCGGCAGGACTCACATTCCGCCACATGTTGCGCGACGCGCTCACGCGCGGGCAGGTCGAGCTCATCATCGAGGTACGCGCCGAGCGCGTCCACATCATGTGTCGTCATCGTCACTCCACCCAACGGCGCAACGCGAGTCGCGCCCGGTTCAACTGACTCTTCGAGGTGCCCGGGGCGATCCCCAACTGTGCACCGATCTCCTCATGCGTGAAGCCTTCCACATCGTGGAGCGTGAACACGCGCCGCATCCCTGGTGGCAGGCGCTCCACGGCCTCCTCGAAATCGATCTGCAGATGCAGATCGCCACTCCCCTGCCCCGCGAACACATCCATCCCGAACTCGGCCTCGGGTTCCTCCTTCGTCCAGCGCGTGCGCAACGTCGCGAGCCGCGAGAGGCAGTGATTCACCGTCAGCCGATGCAACCAGGTCCCGAACGCGCTCTCCCCTCGGAACCCGGGCAGCTTCTCCCACGCGCGGAGGAAGGCCTCCTGCGTGAGATCGTCCGCCTCCTCCACCCCCACCACGCGCCGTGCGATCGCATGCACTCGTGCCGCATGGCGGCGGTACAAGCGTTCGAACGCCATCGCATCGCCGTCGCGGGCACGCGCGGCATCGGTCTCGTCGGGATCGCTGTCCCGGAGGCGGGCGAGCCGCGGTGGGGGTGCTTCGGGCTTTCGGGAGGTCTGACTGGACGAGCCGGCGGGAAGGTTGCATGGCTCGCGGCTCCCCCAAAGGTGGGGCGCGGCCACGCCGCCGCGCACTCCCACGCTCCCACGCGCGCGGTTCCGGTGATGGTCCGCGCGCGGGCCGCGCCGATGGTGAGACATGCTCACCGCCCCCGCCGCCCACGCCCTCCTCGCGCGCGCCTCGCATCCCGACGGACGTCGCGCCCTCCTTGCCGCCCTCGGGTTCTCCGCGCTCGCCACGCTGCGATTCCCACGGGAGCGCGCCCTCCTCGGCCTCGGCACGACGACCGCCCCGGCCGCGCTCTGGCGCACGCCGGAGGGGATCCACGCCGTGCTCATCGACTACCCGGACGCCGCGCCGGACGCGACCGTGCTCGCGCGGCTGGCGCGCAGCCTCGATGACGCGGCACCGGTCGCACCGACGATCCTCGTCGCCGCTTCGCCGTCTGAGGTCGCGTTCGTCGTCCCGATCGCGACCGGCCGCGTCCGCGCATGGCGCCTCGAACCAGCCCAGCTGCGCCCGACCGACGCCGAGACGTTGGTAGCGCTCCACGCCGCGCGGGTGCCCACGGACGCGCGGCTCACGCGGCTCCAGTGGGGCGAGGTGTTGGGGCGCGACGCGCTCACGACCCGCTTCTATCGCGATCTCGAGCGACAGGTGCACCGCATCGCGGACTCCGCGCCCGACGCGGCGCCCGCCGACGCGCGGCGTGCGCTCGCGCTCCTCCACAGCTCGCGTCTGCTCTTCCTCGCCTTCCTCGAACGGAAGGGATGGCTCGATGGCGACGCGGACTTTCTGCGCAACCATGCCACACGCGTGACCGCGCGCGTGCACGATCGTGTCCTCGCGCCGCTCTGGTTCGGTACGCTCAACACGCCATGGCCGGCACGCGCCGCACGGGCACGCGCGTTCGGCCGTGTGCCGTTCTTGAACGGCGGACTCTTCGCTCGAACGCCGCTCGAACAACGCTTCCATCGCTGGCGGATCGACGACGACGCGCTGATCGGGTTGCTCGACGGCGTCTTCGCCCGCTATCGACTCACCGCGCGCGAGACCCAGACGACCGCCAGCGAAGCCGCCGTCGACCCTGAGATGCTCGGGCGCGCCTTCGAGTCGTTGATGGCGAGCGACGAGCGCCGCCGGAGTGGCGCGTTCTACACCCCGCCCGCGCTCGTAGCCTCGATCGTCGACGACGCGATCAGTGATGCGATGACCTCGGGCGGCCTCGACAACGACCTGCTCGGCGCGGCGCTCGCGTCGGCGCCCCTCTCCACCCGCGACGCGACCGTCGTACGCGACGCCGTCGATGGCCTGCGCGTGCTCGACCCCGCCTGCGGCTCCGGCGCCTTCCTCGTGGCAACGCTGGAGCGCCTCGCGGGGCTCGGCCGCATCGCATCCGACGGCGATACCATCGCCGCGCGACGTCGGGCGATCCTCGGTCGGAGCATCTTCGGCGTGGACATCAATCCGATGGCGGTCTGGCTCTGCGAACTCCGGCTCTGGCTCTCGGTAGTGGTCGACGCCGAGGCGAGCGACCCGATGCGCGTGGCACCCCTCCCCAATCTCGACCGCAACATCCGCGTCGGCGACGCCCTTGGCGCTCCCGAGCCCACGCTCGCGGGGATCGACGTGC
This sequence comes from Gemmatimonadaceae bacterium, assembly GCA_019745365.1. Taxonomy (GTDB): domain Bacteria; phylum Gemmatimonadota; class Gemmatimonadetes; order Gemmatimonadales; family Gemmatimonadaceae; genus JAIETI01. The sequence goes on from JAIETI010000126.1 coordinate 14,703, forward strand.
GCGCGATGCAGCGACTGCGCGCACGCTACCCACGCGCCACCGGCGCGCGAAAGCGGGAGCTCACCCGCGCGCTCGAGCGCGAGGAGCGCCGCTTCGCGCTCGCGACACTCGACGAATGCCTCCTTCGTCGCTCCGCCGAGCGGCGTGACCTGCTGGCGTCGGCGCGGTCGCGCGATCTTTTCGGGGGCCGCTCCGCCGCCGGACACTCCGCAGCTCGGCAGCGACTCAGGGCTGAGGTGCGCACGTTGCGCGGCCGCATCGCCAAGGTGCGCGCGGGCGCGGCGATCCCGTTCGCGTTCGCCTCACACTTCGCGGATGTGCACGCGGCCGGCGGCTTCTCGCTGATCGTGGGGAATCCGCCCTGGGTGCGTCCGCACGAGCTCGATCCCGGCGCGCGCGCGGGTTGGCTTCGCCGTTCCGCGCTCGCGAGCGTGACGCCGTGGCGCGCCTCGCCCGATGAACCCGCGGGGTTCGGCGTGCAACTCGACGTGGCCGCCCTCTTCATCGAACGCGCGCTTGAACTTGCGGCGCCGGGCGGGACCATCGCGCTGCTCGTTCCCGCCAAGCTCTGGGGCAGCATCGCCGGCAGCGGCGTGCGCGCGATGCTCCGCGACCGCGCGACGCTCGTGCAGCTTCGCGACCTCATCGAGGCCCCCGCCCTCTTCGCCGCCGTGACCTATCCGTCCGTGCTGATCTGTCGATCCACATCGAGCGCGACCGTCGGTCCAGCGACGATCTCGGTGCACCGCACGCAGGGGGAGGTGCGCTGGAGTGCCGCGCCGAGCGCGCTGGGCATCGACGCGGATCCGCGCGCACCGTGGCTTCTGCATCCACCACCGGTGCGTCGCGCGTTCGATCGCCTCGCGCGGGCGGGTGTCCACGCGCACACCCTCGGTCTCGCGCGCCCCACGCTCGGCGTGAAGACCGGTTGCAACGACGCCTTCATCGTGCGCTGCCTCACCCCTCCGCCGGCGACGACCGTCATGATCCGGGACGTCGAGGGGGTGACCGGACGCATCCCGCGCCGCTTTCTCCGCCCACTCCTGCGTGGCGAGTCGATGCGCCCCTGGCGCGCCGAGCGGGGCGATGACTGGATCGTCTGGCCCTACGATGAGGCGGGAGTGCTCGCGGCACTACCGCCATCGCTCGCGAGTTGGTTCGCGCCGCGCCAACGCGCCCTGCGTGCCCGCACCGACGCGCGCGGCGACGCACCATGGTGGTCGCTCTTCCGGCTCGATGGCGCCGCGTGCGCGCACGCACGCGTGGTGTGCGCTGACATCGGGCGCCACCCACGCGCTTCGGTGCTCCTTCCCGGTGACGAGGTGGTCGCCCTCAACTCGTGCTACGTCCTCCGCGCGCGCACTGTGGCCGAGGCGGATGCCCTCGCCACCATCCTGAACGCGGGACCGATGGCCGCGTGGCTCTCGGCGGTGGCCGAGCCCGCGCGCGGTGGCTATCGCCGATTCTTGGGTTGGACGCTCGCGCGTCTGCCGCTCCCCCGCGAGTGGGACGCCGCGGTGCAAGCGTTGGCGCCGATTGGCGCATCCGCGCGCTGTGGCACGCCCGCACCCGCGGGAGCGATCGCCGCGGCGGTCCTCGCGTGCTACGACGTGCCGGCACGCCAGGTCGCGCCGCTCATGGAATGGTTCCCGACCTGACCGCGCTGCTCCGTGCGTTTGCCCGCGCAGCGCTCGGCGGCGCCCGCGGCCCCGCGCGGCTGGGTCGTATCACCCTGACCGCGCCGCAGCGACGCGCGGTGCAGCTCGGACGCGTGGCGATCGCCCGCTTCGGGGGCGTGTTGTTGGCCGATCCGCCGGGCAGCGGCAAGACCTTCGTCGCGCTCGCCCTCGTTGCCGATGCCCCACGACTCCTCGTGATCGCGCCGGCGGCGCTCCGCGTGCGCTGGCTCGCGGCCGC
>JAIETI010000156.1 GCA_019745365.1 Gemmatimonadaceae bacterium
TCGCCCCGATCCCCGTGAGCGTCACCGCTTCGACCAAGAACTGCCAGAGGATCGTTCCGCGCGTGGCGCCGAGCGCCTTCCGCACGCCGATCTCCCGCGTGCGCTCCGTCACCGAGATCATCATGATCGCGATCACGCCCACGCCACCCACCAGCAGCCCGACGGCCGAGAGCGCGATCCCCACGAGGAAGATCGCGCCAAAGAGCTTGTCGAAGGTCTCCATCAGGCGATCGTTGGTGACCAGCGCGAAGTTGTTGATCTGCCCCGGACGCAGCCCGCGCGACGCGCGCAGCAACGCGGTGACGTCGTCCATGACTTCGCTCTGCGGCACGCCATCGATCGGCTTCACCAGCATGATCGCGTTGCGATCGAAGAGGCCGAGCGACTGCTTGGCCGTCATATACGGGATGATCGCGCGCGGCTTGTCGGGGCCGCGGCCGTCGAGCGACTTGAGGAATCCCGCCGTCGTGTGATAGACGCCGATGACCGTGAACTGCGTCCCGTCGACATCCACCGCCTTCCCGATCGGGTCGGACTCGCCGAAGAGCTGCTGCTTGAGCGAGTCATTCACGATCATCACCCGCGCGCCGGCGTTCGCTTCGATCGCCGAGAAATTGCGCCCGGGCTCGATATCACCTCGGTCGATCTCCATCCAGGTCGCGGACTGCGCGTCGTAGCCGATGTTCGGGAGCGAGCGATCGCGGTAGCGCATGTTCGCGCTCGCGCTCCAGAGATCGGTCGCGGAGGCCACCGTGGAGAGACGGCGGATCGCTTGGCGCTCAGCCGTCGAGATCGCCGGATTGCGACGATCGGTGCAGGTGTCATCGGTCGGCGAGCAGCCGGAGAGTCGGATGTCGCGACGGCGCACTTGGAAGGTGGTCGCACCTGTGGCATCGACGTCGCTCTTGAAGCTCCGCTCGATCCCCGACGTCGCCGCCGCCATCACCACCACCACGAGCACGCCGATCGCGATCCCCGAGATGGTGAGCGCCGCACGCACCTTGTTCCCGCGGATCGCGTCGAGCGCGAGCCGCACCCCTTCGCCCACAAGAAAGAGCCGTTCACCGATCGTCATCGCTCACTCCTGCCGAAGGGCGGCGATCGGATCAAGCCGCGCGGCACGGTTCGCAGGATACATCCCGGCGAGGATCCCGACGCCAGCGCCCAGCAGAAGCGCGGCACCGACCGCCCAGGGCGCGACCGCGGCGGGCAACGGCGAGACCGCCGCGACGACCTGCGCGAGAGCAAAGCCCAAGCCGATCCCGATCGCCGAGCCGATCAGCGAGAGCGTCGCGGACTCGATCAGGAACTGGATGAGGATGTCCCGCCGACGTGCGCCGAGTGCCTTGCGGATCCCGATCTCGCGCGTGCGCTCCGCGACGGCGACGAGCATGATGTTCATGATGACCATGGCGCCGACCACCAACCCGATCGCGGGGAGGGCGGTCCCGAACACGATCAACTTCGACTTGATCCCGTCGAAGAACGAGAGCGCTTGGTCCTGCGTCTCGAAGGAGAAGTTGTCGCGCTCGCCTGGGCGGAGCTGCCGGAAGGCACGCATCGCCTCGCGCGCATCCTCCATCGATGCATCCATCTCCTGCCGTGTCGGCGTCTGCACGATCAACCCCGTGATGTCGCCGCGGGGATTCGTCACCCGCGAGAGAGGCGAGCGATACGGGGCGATGAAGAGCCGGTCGAAGGAGAAGCCGAACACCATCCCCTGCTTCTCGAGCACGCCGATCACCCGATACGGGATCCCGTTCACGCGGATCTCACGTCCCAGCGGATCCAGCCCGGTGAAGAAGGTCTCTACGACCTCAGAACCGATCACGACCACGGGGAGCCCGAGATCGGCCTCCTGTTGGGTGAAGACGCGCCCCGCCGCGAGGTCGTACTTCTTGATGCGAAAGTAGTCGGGCTCGGTCGCGACGGTCTGCAACGACTTGGGGCGCGCGTTCGCGACACTCGCATTGGCGAAGGTCACATTCTCCACCGCGCTGCGCGCACCGCGCGGGAGGATCGCGCGCACGACCGCGACATCCGTGTCGTAGATGCGGGGTCGGCGTTGCCAGCTCCGGAACTCGCCCTCGCTCACTCCGCCCACCTGCACGAAGGGGCGCCGGCGAAAGGTGAAGGTATTCACGCCGAGCAGCTTGGCGGCGAAGTCCTCTTCGACGTACTTGCTCATCCCCTCGACGATCGAGACGACGGTGATGAGGAACATCACGCCGATCATCACGCCAAGGAGGGTGAAGAAGCTCTTCAGCTTCTGCACCCGGATGGTATTGAGGGCGAGACGGACGGCTTCGATGAGGCGCACGGGCGTCTCTGCTCAACGCACAGGGAGGGGGGTTGGTGCCCGTGCGGTCTCCGGCGTAGGATTGAGGGTGCCACCCATCCGCTGGGGGAGGACTGCCGCGTGCGGCTCGCTGGGCTCCTACTGACCGTTGCTGCGACCGTCACAAGCGCGCAGTCGCGCACGCTGGGACAGGTCGTGCAGGAGATTTTCGCGAAGCAGTCCAAGGGCACGCCGGTCGCGGGATCCGTGGTGTTCGACCTTGACGCATCGAATGATGTGCTCCGAGCCGCCGAGTCGGAGGCGCTGAGGGACTGGGAGATCCCCGTCGGCACCACACGAGGGACGCGAGCGTCGGTCGACCGGTGCTGGCCAGCCGATTCGACAGCGGTGGTCCGGGCACCGCGATGCCTTCCCCGGCCGGGAACCGTGTATCTTCGCGTCTTTCGCTTCGAGCGGGTCGCAGGCGACTCCGTCGTACATCTCGAGATCGAGTTCCTCTCCACCAGACTCTGGGGCGATCATCCGATGCCGAACGGCTACACGTTGATCCACGAGCTCCGCCGCACCGGCGCTGGATGGCGGGTCGCGAAACTGATCGGGGGCAAGGCGTACTGATGTCCGACATCGTCGTAGTGATCGGCGAGGTGCTCGCCCTCTTGGCCGATGGTGTATGGAGTTGGAATTCGTCGAGCGACGGCGAGCGCGCCTCCGGCTCCGACCTCCCCTTCGCTCCCGACGACGGCTTCCCCCTCACCGAACGCCAGCAGCAGCTCGCCGCCGCCATCCAAGCGCGGCGCGGCTGCTCCAAGGAAGCCGCCGAAGGCGTCGTGCGCTGGTTGCGAGAAGGGAACTACGACATCGGCGACTGACCGCCGACGGAGACCGCGCGCGCTACGCGCGCCGCGTCAGCACCCGCGGGCCGAGCTCAGTCACCGCGACGGTATGCTCAAAGTGCGCCGACCGCGTCCCATCGAGCGTCACCACGGTCCACTTGTCCGCCAACGTCCGCGTGCTCGGCCCGCCCGCGTTCACCATCGGCTCGATCGCGATCGTGAGCCCGGCCTGGAGCTTCGGCCCGCGCTTGGGACGCCCATGGTTCGGCACCTGCGGCTCCTCGTGCATCGAGCTCCCCACGCCGTGCCCCACGAGCTCCTTCACCACGCTGAACCCGGCGCGCTCCACCACCTGCTGAATCGCGAAGCCGATGTCGCCCACATGGTTCCCCACCACCGCCGCCTGGATCCCCGCCTCGAGCGACGCCTCGGTCACCTCGAGCAGTCTGGCCGAGCGCGCGTCGATGGTCCCCACCGGGAGCGTGCGCGCACTGTCGGTGTGGTAGCCGTCGTAGAAGACGCCGATGTCGAGTGAGAGGATGTCCCCGTCCTGCAGCACCTTCTTCTTCGACGGGATCCCGTGCACGATCTCCTCGTTCACCGAGACGCAGATCGATCCCGGGAAGTCGTAGAGCCCCTTGAACGAGGGGGTCGCACCGGTGTGCGAGCGGATGAAGGTCTCGCACAACGTGTCGAGTTCGAGCGTGGTGATCCCCGGCACCACCTGCGTGGCCATATACGCATGTGTGGCGGCGAGGATCCGTCCCCCCGCCGCCATCGTCTCGATCTCGCGCGCGCTCTTGAGTTGGATCACGCGATCCCGGCGGCCCCGGTCACGCGTGCGAACACGTCGTCGAGCGCACCCACCGCGTCGATCACCTGCACGTTCGCGCCCGCGCCACGGTACCACGCGACGACCGGCGCGGTCTGCGCATGATACACGCGCAAACGATTGCGGATCGCGTCCGGCTCGTCGTCCTTGCGCCGCACCAGCGTCCCTTCGCCATCGGGGCAGGGCGCGCCCGGGGTGAAGCCGGTGAACGGCTTCCCACACTTCTCGCAGGTCGTGCGCCCCGAGAGGCGCGTCACCAGCGCTTCGTCGTCGATCTCGAAGAGGAGCACGACATCGACCTGGCGGCCGATCTGTGCGGTCACATCGCGCAGCCCCTCGGCCTGCGGCACCGTGCGCACCACGCCGTCGAGGATCACCCCAGCCGCGTGGGCGGGTGAGGAGAGCGCCTCTTTCATGATGCCGAGGATGACTGCGTCGGGGACGAGGTCCCCGCGGTCCATATACCCCTTGGCTTCCAGCCCCAAGGACGTACCGGCCGCGGCCGCCGCACGGAGCACGTCTCCCGTGGACAGCTTGGGGACGCCGAGCCGAGCGGCAAGCCGCTCACCCTGCGTCCCCTTGCCCGACCCTGGCGGCCCGAGCAGGACGACGATCATCGTCGGCCTAGAATCCGCCGCCGCCGGCGGCGTTCCGACCACGGAAGCGGACGCGCCCCTTCTTCATGAAGCCGTCGTACTTCCGGAGCAGCAGATGCTGCTGCATCTGCGCCATCGTGTCGAGCGCCACACCAACCACGATCAGGAGCGAGGTCCCGCCAAAGCGGAACGGCACGTTGATCATGTCGGCGAGCCACACCGGCAGCAGCGCGATCACCGTGAGGAACATCGCCCCCGGCAAGGTGATGCGGCTGACCACCTGATCGATGTACTCGGCCGTCTTCGCCCCCGGCTTCACGCCCGGGATGAAGCCACCCTGCTTCTTCAGGTTCTCCGCGATGTCGACCGGATTGAAGATGATCGACGTGTAGAAGTACGTGAAGAACAGGATCAGCGCAGCGGAAAGGAGGAAGTAGAGCCCCGTCCCCGGCGCGAAGAGCTCCGAGAACTCGCGCGCGCGCTCGTTGCCGCTGAACTGGGCGATGGCGCCCGGCACCACGATCAACGACTGCGCGAACACGATCGGCATCACACCCGAGGAGTTGATGCGGAGCGGGATGAAGTTCTTCGCCGACTCGCGCATCCGCCCACGGGTCATGGTGCGCTGCGGGATCTGGATCGCGATGCGGCGCGCCGCGAGGGTGATCGCCACCACGCCGGCCACCACCGCGAGCATCAGCCCCGCGAGGAAGACGAGCGCGAGCGGTTGCACCGCCTGCGTGCTCACAAAGCGGAACGACTGGAAGATCGCCGGCCAGAACCCTTCGACGATCGAGAAGAAGATCATGAGCGAGGCGCCGTTGCCGAGGCCGCGCTCGGTGATCTGCTCACCGAGCCACATCACGAACATCGCGCCCGTGACGAGGAAGGTGACCATCTCGAGCTTGAAGCCGAAGCCCGGGCTCACCACCGCGCCCTGGATGCTCTCGGTGAAGATCGCGAAGCCCCACGCCTGCACGGCGGCGAGCACCACCGTGCCATAGCGGGTCCACTGCGTGATCTTCTTGCGCCCTTCCTCATCCTTCTGGAGCTTCTCGACCTGCGGCAACACCGCGCCCGCGATCTGCACGAAGATCGACGCCGAGATGTACGGCATGATCCCCAGCGCGAACACGGTCGATCGGCTCAGGTTCCCGCCGACGAACAGGTCATAGAGGCCGAGGAGTCCGCCCCCCTGCCCCTGCGTCTGGAAGAAGTCCGCCATCGCCCGGACGTCGACGCCCGGGACGGTGACATGCGACCCCACCCGATACACGACCAGGCAGAGGAAGGTGAAGACGATCTTTTCCCACAGCTCCGGCGTCTTGTAGATGTTCGAGACGACGGCACCGGGAGTCGACTGAGCCATGGATTACGCCTCGACGCGTCCGCCGGCAGCCTCGATCTTGGCCTTGGCCGACGCACTCACCTTGATCCCCTTCACCGAGAAAGCGCGAGCCGCCTCCCCGTTGGCGAGGAGCTTGACCGGACGGTTCGTCCGCACGAGCCCCGCCTTCGCGAGCGACTCGACCGACACATCGTTCCCTTCCACGAGCGTGAGATCGTCGAGCCCGACGACCTGCGACTCCTCGCGGAACGGATTCGTGAAGCCACGCTTCGGGATGCGGCGCGTCATCGGCATCTGGCCGCCTTCGAAATGCGGCTTGTTGCCGCCCGGGCCGTGATGCCCCGAGCGCGCCTTGATCCCCTTATGTCCCTTGCCCGACGTCTTGCCGGTGCCCGACCCCGGACCGCGACCGATGCGCTTCCGGTTGCGGTGCGAACCCGGCGCCGGCGTCAGGTTGTGGAGACTGATCTTCTCGTTCGTCGACACTGGATCACTCCTTCTCGGGCGTCACCGTGACCAGGTGACGCACGCGCTTGATCATCCCACGCAGGGACGGGGAATCAGGATGCACCACCGAGTCCTGGTGATGCTTGAGGCCGAGCGCCTCGAGCGTCTGGCGCATACGCGCCTCGTGGCCGATGCCGGAACGCACCTGCGTGATGCGCACCTTCCCCTCGGTCAGCGTGTTCGGTTCGGTCGTCTTCGGCCCGCGGGTGCGGTGCCATACGAATGTACGCGGCATCTTAGACGGCCTCCTTCACCTTGGCGCGCGAGCGGTATCCGAGTTCGGACACCTCGATCCCGCGCTCCTTCGCGATCTGCTCCACCGTCGTGAGCTGGCCCAGTCCATCGAGGGCCGCGAGCACGAGGTTGTACGGATTGGTCGAGCCCAGCGACTTGGTGAGGATGTCCGAGATCCCGGCGCACTCCATCACCGCGCGCACCGCACCACCGGCGATCACACCGGCACCCGGCGCGGCCGGCTTCATCACCACGTAACCGGCGCCATGATGCCCGCGCACCTCGTGCGGGATCGTCGAACCGGTCATCGGGATGGCGACCATGTTCTTACGCGCGCCCTCGACGGCCTTGCGGACCGCCTCGGACACTTCGTTCGCCTTGCCGGTCGCGATGCCGACCTGCCCCTTGCCATCGCCCACCGCGACGAGCGCGTTGAAGCTGAAGCGGCGGCCACCCTTCACGACCTTCGCCACGCGGTTGATCGCGACGACGTTCTCGACGAGATCGCTCCCTTCGCGATCCCCCCCGCGCTCGTCACGACGGCCGTCGCGGCCACGGCCCGGCGCGCCATCACGGCCGCCGCCCGGACCACCACGCCCACCACCAGGACCACCACGCCCACCACCAGGACCGCCGCGGCCACGACCGCCGGGGCCACCGGACCGGGCTCCACCGCTACGCGCGCTCGGACGGTTCACCGTCGGCGCCGGATTGTTGTTCTGTTCGTCGGCCATGTTAGAACTCCAGCCCCGCTTCGCGGGCGCCATCGGCGACCGCCTTCACGCGGCCATGGTAGCGGTACCCGCCGCGATCGAAGACGACCTTCGAGATCCCGGCGCCCTTCGCCTTCTCGGCGACCAACTTCCCCACTGCGGTCGACTTCTCGGACTTCTTCCCCGAGAGCCCCGCATCCGTCACGGTCATCAGCGTGCGCTGCGCCACATCGTCGATCAACTGCACCGACATGTGCTTGAGCGAACGGAACACCACCAACCGCGGACGCTCCGGCGTCCCCGCCACCTTCGCGCGCACGCGCAGATGGCGACGCTTCCGCAGTCCTGCCGACGTCGTCGGTACTCGCTTTCCTGGCATTACTTACCTCCCGCCTTGCCCGCCTTACGACGGATCTGCTCACCCGCGTAGCGCACACCCTTCCCCTTGTACGGCTCGGGCTTCCGGAGCGAACGGATCTCGGCGGCTACCTGCCCGACGATCTCCTTGTCCGCGCCTTCCACCACGACCTGGGTCGGCTGTGGTGCCGAGAGCTTAATCCCGGCGGGCGACTTGTACTGAATCTGATGCGAGTATCCGAGCGAGAGCTGCAGGCCGTACGGCTTCACCTCAGCCTTGTAGCCAACACCCGTGATCTCGAGTTGCTTGACGTAGCCCTTCGTCACCCCTTCGACCATGTTCGCCACGAGCGTGCGCGAGAGGCCGTGGAGCGACTTGTGCATCGACTCTTCTGAGGGACGGCTGACCGTCACCTGGTTCCCTTCGGTCTTCAGGATCATGTCCGGGTGGAAGCGGCGCGTGAGCGTCCCCTTTGGTCCCTGCACCGTCACCGTCGACCCGTCGATGTTCACCTTGACCCCGTTCGGGATCTCGACCGGATGCTTTCCGATTCGCGACATGTCGGCCCCCTTACCAGACGAGGGCGACGAGCTCGCCACCGGTCTTCTTCGACCGCGCCTGGCGGTCAGAGAGAAGACCCTGCGACGTGCTCACGATGGCCATGCCGAGACCGTTCCGCACGCGCGGGATCTCGGTGGCGCCGACGTACTTCCGGAGGCCGGGGCTCGACACCCGCTGCAGCTCACGGATCACGCTCTGGCCGCTGTGCGCGTACTTGAGGATGACGCGCAGCATCGGGCGCCCCTCCTCGGTCTGGACGGTCTTGTAGTCGCTGATGAAGTGGTTCTCCTTCAGCAGCCGGGCGATCTCGCCCTTCATCTTCGACGCCGGGATGTCCACGCGACGGTGCCGCGACGCGAGCGCGTTGCGGATCCGGGTGAGCATGTCGGCGATGGGATCGGTCATCGACATAACGGGTTCCTGTGTGTCCCATGGTTTCCGCACCACTCGGTACGGACTGCTGGGAACGCGATCCTGCCGGCGCGCCGTGACGCGCCGTCCTACCCTGCTACCAGCTCGCCTTGCGGACGCCCGGGATCAACCCGTTGAGCGCCGCTTCGCGGAAGGCCATACGCCCGAGGCCGAACATCCGGAGCGTGCCGCGCGACCGGCCGGTCGCATTGCAGCGGTTGCGGATGCGGTTCGGGTTCGAGTTGCGCGGGAGCTTCGCCAACGCGGCCTGCGCCGCCTGCCGCTGCTCCTCCGTGCTCTTCGGGTTCTGCACGATCGCCTTCAAGCTCTTCCGCTTCGCCGCGTAGCGCGCGGCGAGCATCTTGCGACGGTCGTTCTTCTCGATGCTGCTCTTCTTTGCCATGAGTCGTTTCCGCCTTAACCGTGAGAGACGACTTTCGGCTTGTCATCCCCCTTGAAGGGCATGCCGAGCTCGCGCAGGAGCGCGAACGCCTGATCGTCCTTGTTCGTGGTGGTGACGAACGTGATGTCCATCCCGTGGATCTGCTCGACCATGTCGTAGTTGATCTCGGGGAAGATCATCTGCTCCTTCACGCCCATGGAGTAGTTCCCGCGGCCGTCGAACGAGCGCGTCGAGAGTCCGCGGAAGTCGCGGACGCGCGGCAGCGCGGTCGAGATGAACCGATCGAGGAACTCCCACATCGTCGCGCCGCGCAGCGTGACCGCCGCGCCGATCTCCTGTTTCTCGCGCAGGCCGAAGTTGGCGATCGACTTCTTCGCCTTCTTCCGCACCGGCTTCTGGCCGGTGATCACCGCGAGCTCGTCACACACCGCGTCGAGCACCTTCGGCTGCTTGATCGCCTCACCCATGCCGACGTTGAGCACGATCTTCTCGAGCGTCGGGATCTGGTGGACGTTCTTCAGGCCGAACTGCTTCATCAGCGTCGGACGCACCTGCTGCTGGTAGAACACGCGGAGTCGGGGCGTCGGGGCCGGCGTACCGGCGCCCTTGTGGTTCGCCGGGAGCATGCTCCCCGCGGACTTCTTCTCGCCACCCTTGCCGCTGCTCTTCTTCTTCTCGGTCGCCATTCGTCAGTCCTCGCTCAACGCGTGGCGGGGATCGGTTCCCCGCTCTTGACGCTCAGCCGTTCCTTCGTGCCGTCGGTGTCGATCCGCGCGCGGGTGCGCGTCGGCTTTCCCGACTTCGGGTCGAGCAGCATCACGTTCGACGCATGGAGCGGGGCGGGCATCGCGATGATCCCCGACTGCTCCTCGGCCGTCCGCGCGCGGCGGTGCTTCTTCACCATGTTGATCCCGTCGATCTTCACGCGCCCCGTCTTGGGGTACACGCGCATCACGGTCCCTTCCTTCCCCTTGTCATCGCCGCGCACCACACGGACGGTGTCGCCCTTGCGGACGTGGATGACCTCACGCTCGGCATTCCGCGCGTGACGGACCGCGCCCAGGCGCTTTCCGGCGGTCTTCTTATACGTCAGGATCCGCATGTTAGAGGACCTCCGGGGCCAGCGAGACGATCTTCATGTAGCGCTTCTCGCGGAGCTCGCGGGCCACCGGCCCGAAGATGCGGGTCGCGCGCGGCTCGCCCTTATCGTCGATGATGACGACCGCGTTCTCGTCGAACTTGATGTAGCTCCCGTCCTTGCGGCGGGTCTCCTTCACGGTGCGCACGACGACCGCCTTCGCGACGTCGGACTTCTTCACCTGCCCGTTGGGGAGCGCATCCTTCACGGCCACGACGACCTTGTCGCCGAGGCGCGCATAGCGGCGCCGCGTCCCACCGAGCACGCGGATGACGAGGGCCCGCTTGGCCCCCGAGTTGTCCGCGACTTTGACGACCGATTCCTGTTGGATCATGGGTTCCTCTTACTTCGCGCGCTCAAGGATCTCGACCACGCGCCACCGCTTGTCCTTCGACAACGGCCGCGTTTCCGTGATCCGCACCGTGTCGCCGGCCTTGGCGCTATTCTGCTCATCGTGCGCCTTCAGCCGGGTGGTGCGCGTCATCATCTTGCCATAGACCGGGTGCGGCACGCGTCGTTCGATCGCGACCACCACCGTCTTCTGCATCTTGTCGCTGACGACCACGCCGACGCGCGTCTTGCGCGCGGTGCGGGTCACAGCGGTGCTCTGCGTCTCAGCCATTCGTCAATCCTCGCGTTCAGCGGCCGGCGACTGCGGACTTCTCCCGCAGCACCGTCTTGAGCCGCGCCAGATCGCGGCGGATCACCCGGAGCCGGAGCGGGTCCGGCAACGGCTCGGTCGCTCCACGGAAGCGCAGTCGGAACCGCTCCTCCTCGAGCTCCTTGATACGCGCGTCGATATCCTGCGCGCTCAGTTCACGGATCTGTGCTCCGGTCATTCGGTGTGCGCCTCCTCGCGGGCCACGATCTTCGTCTTCACGCCCAGCTTGGCCGCGGCGAGGGTCAGCGCCTGGTGCGCCACCTTCTGCTCCACGCCCTCGATCTCGAACATCACGCGGCCCGGACGCACCACGGCCACCCAGAGTTCCGGCGAGCCCTTACCCTTCCCCATGCGGGTCTCGGCGGGCTTCTTCGTCACCGGCTTATCCGGGAAGATGCGGATCCAGACCTTGCCGCCGCGCTTGATGTGACGCGTCAGCGCCACACGCGAGGCCTCGATCTGCCGCGCGGTCACCCAGCCGGGCTCCAGCGCCTGCAGACCGTACGTCCCGAACGCCACGGTGGCGCCACGGGTCGCGAGGCCGTTGGTACGGCCCTTGAACATCTTGCGGAACTTGACGCGCTTCGGTGCGAGCATTCTCGGTCTCCCTTACGCGTCGGAGGAGTACGTGTTGCCACGCCGCCCCTCGACGACTTCGCCCTTGAAGATCCACACCTTCACGCCGATCGTGCCGAACGTGGTCTTCGCGGTCGACGTCGCGTAATCGATGTCGGCGCGCAGCGTGTGGAGGGGCACTCGCCCCTCGCGGTACCCTTCGACGCGCGCGATCTCCGCGCCGCCGAGCCGGCCCCCGCACTTCACCTTGATCCCTTCCGCGCCCATGCGCATCGCGCTCTGCACCGCGCGCTTCATGGCGCGACGGAACGAGATACGCTGCGCGAGCTGCGCGGCGATGTTGTCGGCGACGAGCTGCGCCTCGATCTCCGGGCGCTTGATCTCCTCGACGTTCACCCCGACATCCTTCCCCGAGAGCTGCTGCAACTCTTCCTTCAGCTTCTCGACTTCCTGCCCCTTCTTGCCGATCACCACGCCCGGGCGGCCGGTGTGGATGGTCACGACGACCTTCCCCGGCTTCCGCTCGATCGTGATGTCCGCGATCGCGGCGCCGACGAGACGCGCCTTGAGGTACTTCCGGAGGAGTTCATCCTCCTTCAGCAGCCCCGGCATCTCCTTCGCGCTCGCGTGGTAGCGGCTCCGCCAGTTCTTCGAGACCCCGAGGCGGAAACCGATCGGATTCGTCTTCTGTCCCATTAGCGACCTTCCTTCGCAGCGACCACGATCTCGACGTGGCTCGTCCGCTTCTTGATGGGGGTCGCCCGGCCCATGGCCGCCGGCATGAAGCGCTTGAGCTTCGGCCCCTCGTTGATCACCGCGTGCTTGACGTAGAGCGCATCGACATCGAGCCCCTCGTTGGCCGCGCGCGCCGCCTGCTCCGCGTTCGCCACCGCCGACTTCAGGACCTTCTCGATCTGCTTCGCCGCCAGCTTCTTGCTGAACGTCAACAGCGCGAGCGCCTCATTGACCCCCATCCCGCGGATCTGGTCGATGACCAGCCGCATCTTATAGGGGCTCTGACGCGCCGTCCGCTGCACTGCGCGAGCCTGGCTCATCGCTTACTTCCCTCCCTTGCCAGCGGCGGCCGCCGGCTTGGCCTTCGTGTCCGTCGCCGTCTTCCCCGCCGCCGTGTGGCCGCGGAAGATGCGCGTGGGCGAGAACTCGCCGAGCTTATGCCCGACCATGTTCTCGGTCACGTACACCGGCACGAACTTGTTGCCGTTGTGCACGGCGAACGTGTGCCCGACGAAGTCCGGGAGCACCGTGCTCGCCCGGCTCCAGGTCTTGATGACCTTCTTCTCATTCTTGGCCGTCATCTGCGCCACCTTCTTCGCGAGGTGGTCGGCGACGAACGGACCCTTCTTGACGCTGCGTGCCATGTGTACGTCGCTCCCTTACGACTGCGTGGCTTTGCCGCGCTTGCGGCCGCGGACGATGAGGCGCGTGGACGCCTTCTTCTTGTGGCGCGTCTTCACACCCTCAGGCTTGCCCCAGGGGCTCACGACGTTCCGGCCGCCGCGCGTGCGGCCACCGTGCGGGTGATCCACCGGGTTCATCACTTCGCCGCGGACCTTCGGACGGCGCCCCTTCCAACGGGTCTTGCCGGCCTTCCCCCACGACTGGAGCTCGTGCTCCGCATTGCCGACTTCGCCGATCGTCGCCATGCACTCGCCGTGCACGAGTCGCATCTCGGTCGACGCCATACGCAGCGTGACGTACTCCCCTTCCTTCGCAACCACTTCGAGCGACGTGCCGGCCGAGCGCGCCATCTGCCCGCCCTTGCCCGGCTTCAACTCGACGTTGTGCACCGACGTACCGAGCGGCACCTCGCGCAGCGGCATCGCGTTGCCGGTCCGCACATCCGACCCCTTCCCGCTGACGACCTTGTCGCCCACCGCCAACCCCTTCGGGTGGAGGATGTAGCGCTTCTCGCCGTCGGCGTAGGTCACGAGCGCGATGCGCGCGGACCGGTTCGGATCGTACTCGATGTGCTCGACCGTCGCGACGATCCCAGGCTTGTTCCGCTTGAAATCGATGATGCGATAGTTGCGCTTGTGGCCACCGCCAAGACGACGCATGGAGATGTGGCCATGATTGTCACGCCCGCCCGACTTCTTGAGCGGGACGGTGAGCGACTTTTCCGGCGTGGACCGGGTGATGACATCGAAATCGGACACGCTACGGAAGCGCGTCGTCGGCGTCACCGGCTTGAACTGACGGATGCCCATGTGATCAGCCCTCGAAGATCTCGATGGTATCGCCGGCGCGCAGCGTCACGATGGCCTTCTTCCACCGTGGCCGCAGCCCGACGCTGCTACCCAACCGACGGGTCTTGCCGCGCTGCTGCGCGGTCCAGACGCCCGTCACCTTCACCCCGAACAGCAGCTCGATCGCCTGCCGGATCGCGGTCTTGTTCGCCTTCGGATGTACTTCGAACGTGTACTCGCCACGCTCCTGATACGCCGCCGAGCTCTTCTCGGTGACGATCGGACGGACGATCGTGTTGTGCGGTGTCGGCATCGGTTACTTCCCCTTCTTCTTGGGGGCGGCCTTCTTCGCCGCCGCCTTGGTCGCCGGCTTCGCAGCCGACTTCTTCGCGGCCGCCTTCGGCGCCGCCTTCTTCGCCGCGGCCTTCGCCGGCGCCTTCGCCGGCGCCTTCGCCGTCTTCTTGGCCGAGCCCTTCGGCGCGGCGGCCGCCTTCTTCACCTTCACCTTCGCGAGCTCCTTCTCCGCCATCGGTGCGAGCGCCTGGCCGATCGCCGAGCTCTCGACCAACACCACATCGCTCCAGAGGAGGTGGTAGGTCGACACATCGGCGTACGGGAGCACCTGCGCGTTCGGCAGATTGCGCGCGGAGAGATGCACCATCGTCTTGGCCCCGTCCGTGAGGATGAGGACCTTCTTCCCGGTCACGCCGAGCCGCGCGAAGAGCTGCGCGAGCTTCGACGTCTTCGGCGCGTCGTACTGGAACGCGTCGATGATCATCACCGCGTCCTCACGGGCGCGGGCGTTGAATGCGCTCTTGCGGGCCAGCGCGCGCACCTGGCGCGGCACGACCTGCGTGTAGCCATGCGGCTGCGGGCCGAACACGGTACCACCGCCCGGCCAGTTCGGCGAACGGGTCGAGCCCTGACGGGCGTTACCCGTGCCCTTCTGCTTCCACGGCTTCTGGTTACCACCGACCACCCAGCGACGGGTCTTCGTCGCGTGCGTCCCCTGACGCTGATTCGCGAGGAACGCCTTCACCGCCTGGTGCATCACCGGCACGTTGATCGTGCCATCGAACAGCGACGCCGGCAGCGCGACCTTCTCGCGCGGCGTCCCCTGCGCCGTGTAGGCGCTCGCCTCGAATGTCATCGTCTCAGCCATCGGCTCAACCCTGCTTGCGGACGAGGACGATCCCGTTCTTCGGGCCCGCCACCGATCCACGGAGATAGATCAGATTGCGCTCGGCATCGATCTTCTCGACGCGGAGGTTGATCTGCGTGTGACGCGCGTGGCCGTAGTGCCCCGGCATCCGCTTTCCCTTGATGACGCGCGACGGATCCGTGCCCGCGCCGATCGAACCCGGCCGGCGGTGCTTCGTATTGCCGTGCGTGTTGGGACCACCACCCGCCTTGTGCCGCTTCACCATGCCCTGGAAGCCACGGCCCTTGCTCGTCCCCGTCACTTTGACGATCTCGCCCGGGGCGAACATGTCGACCTTCAGGGTGTCGCCGAGCGTGAACGTCGGGATCGTGTTGTCCTTCCCCGGCGCGTCATCCAGACGGAACGAGCGCAGCACCGCCGGCGCCGCCTCGAGTCCCGCCTTCTTCGCGTGGCCGATCTCGGCCGTCGCGGCGCGCGCGCCCTTGGGCGTCCGCTCCCCCTTCTTCGACTCGCGCGCGGTGCGCTGCGCGCCATAGCCGAGTTCCACGGACGCGAACCCCGCCTTGTCCGCCGTCACGACCTTCGTGACCGCGTTCGGCGTGGCCTCGACCACGGTCACGGGGATCTGCTCTCCCGTCTCTGTGAAGATCTGGGTCATCCCCAGCTTCTTTCCGATGATTCCGATCATTGCAACCTCAGGTATAGTCGCGGCCCGGCGTCGACCCTCGTCGCGCGTCCGGCTAGGTGCCGTTGGACTGTCCGCCCTCGCGCCGCATGCCCTGCCGCGGAACGAGAGCGGTGGTACTACTGAACCTTGATCTCGACGTCCACACCCGCCGGGAGATCCAGCTTGGTGAGCGCGTCCACCGTCTGCGCACGCGAATCGAGGATGTCGATCACACGCTTGTGCGTCTTCAGCTCGAACTGCTCACGCGACTTCTTATCCACGTGCGGCGAGCGCAGCACGGTCCAACGCTGCGTCTTCGTCGGGAGCGGGATCGGCCCCGTCACCTGCGCGCCGGTCTTCTCCGCGGTGCGGACGATGTCCGCCGCCGCAGCGTCGATCACCGCGTGGTCAAAAGCCTTGAGACGGATACGGATTTTGGAGGACATGGAGAAAAAGAAAGGACAGGAAAAACAGGAACGACAGGAAAAAGCGACTGCGACTGCACAGCGAACCACTCAGCGGAGCACACTCAGCGTCACCACACCGAACGACCTGTCCCTCCTGTCGTTCCTGTAGCTCCCGCGGAGCCGCCCCGCAGGGGCGGCTACGCCAAAATCTTCGTCACCACGCCCGCGCCCACCGTCCGCCCACCCTCGCGGATCGCAAAGCGCAGCTGGTCTTCCATCGCGAC
>JAIETI010000095.1 GCA_019745365.1 Gemmatimonadaceae bacterium
GAGCGACCTCAACGTGAGCTGGGGGCAGAGCTCGAGCACCGCACTCATCTCCGCGCTCTTCAAGTTCAAGGGCTCGAGTGCGCACGCGGCCGGCGCCCCCTGGCGCGGCAAGTCGGCGCTCGACGCGGCGATGCTCATGGGCACGGGATGGGAGTACACGCGCGAGCACCTCGAACTCCCGCAGCGTTCGCACTACGTCATCCGCGATGGCGGCGACCAGCCGAACGTGGTGCCGAGCACGGCGAGCATCTGGTTCTACTTCCGCGAGCGCGACTCCGATCGCGTGAAGGCGCTCTTCGAACGCGGCAAGCGCGTCGCCGAAGGGGCCGCGATGATGACCGACACCAAGCTCGAATCGGTGAACATCATCGGCTCCGGCTGGAGCGGACACTTCAACAAGCCGATCGCTGAGACGATGTTCAAGAACATCCGCGCGGTCGGGATGCCCACGTGGGACGACAACGATCAGACGCTCGCCAAGGGGATCCAGAAAGAACTCGGCTCGCGGGAGAGCGGCCTCAGCACGCGCGTAGACACCACGCTCGAGCCCCCGCTCCCGCCGGAACGGCGCCTCGGAGGCGGATCGGACGACATCGGCGACGTGAGCTGGAACGTTCCCACCGTCACGCTCCGCTTCCCCTCGAACATCCCCGGACTCCCCGGCCACAACTGGGCCAACGGCATCTCGATGGCCACGCCGATCGCCCACAAGGGCGCGGTCGCGGGCGCCAAGGTGCAGGCGCTCACGATGCTCGACATCCTCATGACCCCCAAGGTCGTGAGCGACGCGTGGGCCTACTTCAACGACGTGCAGACGAAGGATACGAAGTACTACCCGCTCATCGCCCCCACCGATCAGCCCCCCATCTGGCTGAACAAGGAGATCTTCGACAAGTACCGCCCCGAGATGCGGAAGTACTACTACGATCCCAAGAAGTACAAGACGTATCTCGACCAGCTCGGCATCAAGTACCCGTCGGTGCGCGACTCGGTGAAGAAGGTGATGCAGTGAGGCGCGCCCTCCTCACGCTCGCGCTCCTCGCGCTCCCGGCCACGGCGCCGCGAGCACAGGACGCCCGCCTCGAGAAGCTGAAGGCCGAGGCGCGCACGATGATCGATGCGCGCGCCACGCAGATCCAGCAGATCATCGATCAGGTGTACTCCTTCGGCGAGCTCGGGATGCAGGAGTACGAGACGTCGAAGCTCCTTATGGGGATCCTCCGGCAGAACGGCTTCGCGGTCGATTCCGGCGTCGCCGGGATGCCCACCGCCTGGGTCGCCCGCTGGGGGAACGGCAAGCCGGTCATCGCGCTCGGCTCCGACATCGACGGGATCCCCAAGTCGAACCAGAAACCCGCCACCGCCTTCCGCGACTCGATCGTCGGGGGCGCGCCGGGGCATGGCGAAGGGCACAACTCCGGGCAGGCGGTGAACATCGCCGCCGCGCTCGTGGTCAAGGAGTTGATGACGCGCGAGAAGCTCCCCGGCACACTCGTGCTCTGGCCCGGCGTGGCGGAGGAACAGCTCGCGGGAAAGGCCTTCCTCGTGCGCGCCGGGATCTTCAAGGACGTCGACGTGAATCTCTTCACGCACGTCAGCGACGAACTCTCGGTGAACTACGGGAGCACCCCGTCACTCGCGCTCATCTCGGCACGCTTCGAGTTTAAAGGACAGAGCGCGCACGCAGCCGGTGCGCCCTGGCGCGGGAAGTCGGCGCTCGACGCGGTGATGATGATGGCCAACGGCTGGGAGTACAAGCGCGAGCATCTCCCGCTCCAGCACCGCTCGCACTACGTGATCGTCGATGGCGGCGATCAGCCGAACGTGGTGCCGAGCACCGCGAGCATCTGGTTCTACTTCCGCGAGCGCGACTTCACCGGGGTGAAGGCGCTCTTCGAGACGGCCAAGACGATCGCGCAGGGCGCCGCGCGGATGACCGACACGCAGCTCGACAAGGTGCGCATCATCGGGTCGGCGTGGGACATCCATATGTCCAAGCCGGTGGCGTTCGCGATGTACGAGAACATCAAGGCGGTGGGCTACCCCACCTGGGACGAGAAGGACATCGCGCTCGCCAAGGCGTTGCAGAAGGAGATGGGGCAGCCCGACACCGGGCTCAATACCAAGGTCGGCAAGCTCATGACACCTGAAGAAGCGTGGGCGTCTCCCGGCGGGATGGGCTCCGACGACATCGGCGATGTGAGCTGGACCGTCCCCTCGGTCACCCTCGTCTATCCGTCGAACATCCCCGGCACTCCCGGTCACAACTGGGCCGACGGGATCGCGATGGCCACGCCGATCGCGCACAAGGGTGCGGTCGCTGGCGCGAAGGTGCAGGCGATGACGCTCCTCGATCTTCTCCTGCAGCCGAAGGTCGTGAGCGACGCGTGGGACTACTTCCGCACGGTGCAGACCAAGGACCGGAAGTACGAGAGCGTCCTCGGTGCTGACGACGCTCCGCCGACCTTCCTGAACAAGGAGATCATGGAGCGCTTCCGCCCCGAGATGCGGAAGTACTACTACGATCCCAAGAAGTACAAGAGCTACCTCGAGCAGCTCGGCATCACGTACCCCACACTCCGTACCGAACCGAAGAAGGTGATGTGATGTCCCGTGTCCTCCGTGCACTCGTCCTCACCGCCGCGGCGGCGCTCCCGCTCGCGGCGCAGCTCGCCACCCCGCTCGATGCCTCGGTGCAGCGCACCATCCGGTGGCGCAACATCGGCCCCGCCAACATGGCGAGCCGCGTGGTCGACATCGAAGCGGTCGCGTCGAACCCGAAGGAGTTCTACATCGGCTATGCGGCGGGTGGTGTGTGGAAGACAGTGAACGGAGGCACGACCTTCCGCCCGGTCTTCGAGGGGCAGACCACCGCCTCGATCGGCGACATCGCGATCGCGCCCTCGAACCCGCAGGTGCTCTACGTCGGCACCGGTGAGTCGAACGCGCGCAACTCGATCTCCCCCGGCGACGGCGTCTATCGCTCGCGCGACGGGGGCGCGAGCTGGACCAAGGTCGGACTCGAGAAGTCGCAGCACATCGGCCGCATCATCGTCCATCCGACGAACCCCGACATCGTCTGGGTCGCGGCCTTCGGCGCGGCGTGGGGGCCGAGCAAGGAGCGCGGGCTCTACAAGAGCACCGACGGCGGTGCCAACTGGAAGCAAGTGAAGTTCGTGAACGAGAACGCGGGCTTCATCGATCTCCAGATCGACCCGCGCGATCCGAACACGCTCTACGCCGCGAGCTGGGAGTTCCGTCGCGGCCCCTGGTTCATGCGCTCCGGTGGCGTGGGATCAGGACTCTGGAAGTCCACCGATGGCGGTGAGAGCTGGAAGGAGATCTCGGGGAACGGCTTCCCCGCGCAACAGAAGGGACGCATCTCGATCAGTGTGCACGCTGCTGACCCGCGCGTCGTGTACGCGGTCGTCGAAGCCGACACCGCGCCGAACCCCACCAAGCCCACCGGACCACGCCGCGTCTACAACTATCCCGGCGACCCCGGCGATCCCGAGCTCTACGGCATCGGGCTCGACATCTATCCGCTCAGCAAGTCGGCGAGCGGGCTCTACCGCTCCAACGACGGCGGCGTGAGCTGGACGCACGTCAATCGACACAACACCCGCCCCTTCTACTTCTCCCTCCTCCGCGTCGATCCCAAGCGCCCCGACCGCGTCTATCAGGGCGACAACTCGTTCTGGTTCTCCGACGACGGCGGGAAGACGCAGCGCCTCGGCGCGCAGGACATCCATATCGATTGGCACGCGATGTGGATCGACCCGAACGATCCCACGCACTGGATGGTGGGCGGCGACGGCGGCATCGGGATCACGCGCGACGATGGCGGGAGCTTCGAGTTCATCGACTCGCACGCGACCGGACAGTTCTACGCGGTGAGCTTCGATAACCAGCCCTTCTATCGCGTGTGCGGCGGGCTCCAGGACAACGGCACCTGGTGTGGTCCTTCGCGCACCAAGTGGAGCGAGGGGATCCTCACCCGCGACTGGCAGACGGTCGGCGGCGGCGACGGCTTCTACTCGCAGCAGGACCCGACGAACCCGGACATCGTCTACTACTCCGCGCAGGGCGGGAACTACGGACGCCGCGACCTCTCCACCTGGGAGGCGAAGTCGCTCCGCTCCGGCGGTGGGCGTCCCGGCCGCTCGCGCTGGGCCGACTCGCTCCGCGCTGCGCGCGGCGACACCACGGCGCCGATCTCTCCCGAGATCGCCCGCGAGCTCGACCGCATCCGCAAGGCTGCAGGCGATGATTCGGCGCGCACACTCCGCTTCAACTGGGAAGCGCCGCTCATCCTCTCCGCGCACAACGCGAACACGCTCTACGCGGGCGGGAACAAGGTGATCAAGAGCGTCAACCGCGGCGACCGGTGGCAGGAGATCTCCCCCGATCTCTCCTGGAAGGATTCCGTGCGGATCCGCACCTCGACGATGTTCAGCGGCGGGATCACCAAGGATGTGACCGGCGCCGAGGTGAACGGCACTGTGTCGACGCTCGCCGAGTCACCCGCGCGCCCAGGACTGCTCTGGGTGGGGACGGATGATGGGAAGGTCTGGGTGACGCGCAACGACGGTGTGACCTGGGAGGAGCTCACGGCGCGCTTCACCGGCGTCGTGCCAGCCAAGACGTGGGTGTCGCGCATCGAGGCGAGCCGTGCCGACTCCAACACGGTGTACATCGCCTTCGACAACCATCGCGAGAACGATTTCACCCCGTATCTGTTCGTCTCCCGCGACGGCGGGAAGAGCTTCACCTCGATCGTGAACGATCTCCCGCGCGGCCCGAACGGCTTCGTGTACGTGGTGCGTGAGGATCCCGTGAACGCGAGCCTCCTCTACGTCGGCACCGATCGCGGGGTGTACGCGAGCGTGGACCGCGGCACGCATTGGAGCGCGCTCGGCTCGAACTTCCCCACGGTCCCGGTGCGCGACTTGAAGGTGCACCCGCGCGAGCGCGAGCTCATCGCGGGCACCCACGGGCGTGCCATCTGGATCGCCGATGTCAGCCCGCTGCAGGAACTCACCGCCACCGTCACGGCGGCGAGCGCGCACCTCTTCTCGCCGCGGACCGCCTATCAGTTCGCGGCGATCAGCCGCATGTCCGAAGAGGGGCACCAGCACTTCTTCGGCGAGAATCCGACCTACGGCGCAGCGCTCCCCTACTGGCTCGGGAGCGACGCGACCGGTGCGACGCTCACGGTGATCAACACCCGCGGCGACACGGTGCGCGCGTTCCGTGTGCCGGCGACCAAGGGGATGCATCGCGTCTACTGGGATCTGCGCGCCGGACGTGGCGTGCAGACGCTCGCGGAGCCGACCTTCGGCACGCTCGGCGATCGCGTGCGTCCCGGCGAGGCGCCGCCGCCGGACCCGAACGCGCGTCGGGAGCGCGCTCGGCCGGGCGCCCCGGTCGCGGCCGGCGAGTATCTCGTGACGCTCAGCGCGAACGGGGTCACGACGCGACAGCTCCTCACGGTGCGGCGCGTCGGCTCCGTCGACGTCGGCGGATTCGATGGTGACGACCAGCCGTGACCGAACGGCTCTACTACACGGACAGTTACCTCCGCTCGTTCCGCGCGCGCGTCGTCGAACGCTCTGACGATGCGCGCGCGGTCGTTCTGGACCGCACCGCGTGCTACCCGACCAGCGGCGGCCAACCGCACGACCTCGGCACCATCAACGGGATCGCGATCCGCGATGTGGTCGACGAGGACACGCGGATCGTGCATCACCTCGACGCGCCGCTCGCGGGCGGTGACGAAGTGCAGGTCGAGATCGACTGGTCGCGTCGGTACGATCTCATGCAACAACACACGGGGCAGCACCTCATCAGCGCCATCGCCGCCGACCGGTTCGGATGGCCGACGGTGAGTGTGCACATGGGAGAGAGCTGCACCGTCGATCTCGCCGCCGATTCCGTACCGCACAAGAAGCTGGTCGAGTGGGAACGGCTCGCGAATGAAGCGGTCGCCGCCGTGCATGCGGTACACATCACGAGCGAAGAGTCGCCGAGCGGCTTGCGAAAGCCGACCGAACGCAGCGGCGCGGTCCGCGTGGTGACGATCGACGGCGTCGATCGCTCCGCGTGCGGCGGAACGCACCTTCGCAGCACGGCGGAGATCGGCGCGGTCCTGCTCGGTCGCACCGAGAAGGTGAGGCAGGGCGTGCGGGTGGAGTTCGTGTGCGGCGCGCGCGCCATCGCGCGCGCACGCGCTGATCGTGACGTACTCACGGCGCTCTCACAATCGCTGACGTCGAGCATCGCGGAGTTGCCGGCGGCGGTGACGCGCCTCGCAGACGACGCGCGCACCCTCGCGAGCGAACGGAAGCGGATGGTCGAGTCACTCGCGGGCTACGAAGCGGCGGCGCGTGCCGCCGCTGTGGTGCCGGACGCGCAGGGACTTCGTACCATCGTGGATCGGCTCGATCACGCGCCCGATGATCTCGTCCGTGCCCGAGCACAGGCGTTTAGTGCACTGTCGAGCGTCCGCTATCTCGCGATCGGCGCGAATGCTTTCGTATTTGCGACGAGTGCAGAGCGTGGGATCGACGCCGGGAAGCTCGTGAAGGAGTCGCTTGCGGCGCTCGGCGGCCGCGGCGGCGGATCACCTCGCGTTGCCCAAGGGACCGTCCCATCGAACGAGGCGGCGGCACAGCTACTCACCCGATTGCTCGGAGCGTGACAATGTCGCGTGGGCTCATCGCACTGATCATCGCGGCGGCCGCGTGCATCGCGGGGCAGCTCGCGGAGTTCCATTGGCTCGTCTATGTGGCAAAGCCGGCGGCGATCGCCATCTGTTTCGGCATCGCGTTCGCAGCATCACCGACGCCCAGCGCACGGTATCGGACGCTGATTCTGATCGGGCTCGCGTGGTCAGCGCTCGGCGATGTGCTCCTGATGCTCCCACAAGACCGCTTCGTGCTCGGGCTCGCGAGCTTCTTGGTGGCGCACCTCTTCTACATCGCGGCGTTCTGGGGAGAACGTGGTCGACCCGTGATCGCACCGATGATGCTCGTGCCACTCGTGGGGATGGGGACACTCGTCTTCGCGATGATCCGCAGCGGACTGCCGAGTGGGCTCCTCATCCCTATCGGTGCGTACCTGATCGTCATCCTCGCGATGGCGCTGCTCGCGACCTCACGCGCGGCCGCGCGCCGCACTGCGGGCGCTCGCGCCGCGGGAATGGGGGCGATGTGTTTCGTCGCCTCCGATGCGCTGCTAGCGATCAATCGTTTCGATCGCCCACTCCCGATCGCGTCGCTCTGGATCCTCGGCACCTACTTCGCGGCACAGTACGCAATCGCACGGTCGGTGCGCGCGGACTGACGCACCCGCATCTCAGGTGATCGTCACCTGGGTGCCGTCTTGCGAGGTCGTCAACGTGAGTCGCTCCAACGGCGAAGGCGCGGGGCCACCGGTATTCGTCCCCTGCACTGAGTAGGTGGAGGCGTGGCACGGACAGAGGAATCCGTTGTTCGTCGAGTTGATATCGACCGTACACGCCGCGTGCGTGCAGATGCGTGAGAGCGCGATGAGGCCGGCATTCGTGCGGACGAGCGCGACCGGCTTTCCGCTCACACTTCCGGGGAGTGCGATCCCACCGACCTGATTCAGCGCTGGGAAGTTCGAGAGCGTCACGACGAGCGAGCTACTCCCGCCACCACCGCCGCCGCCACCGCCGCCGCTCGGAGGATTCCCTGTGTTTCCTGTTGGCGATGTCGGTGCGTTTCCTCCGCCCCCACCGCCACACGCCGCGAGGAGCGCAGTCACGGTGGCGAGGGTGGCGTGACTGACGAAGTTGCGGCGATCGAGCGGGGTCGGTTCGTCGAGCATCATCACTCCAGCGGTCTGCGGTGGGGGTTCCTTAGCACTACCGTCGCGTACCGCGCCGCGTCACCGACAACGGGCGAGGAGGGCCTTCGGGGCGCCGGCCAGCGGAAAGAGCTCGGCCGCACGCCCCGCGTGGATGCGCACCTGAGGGCAGCGCCCCTGAGAGGCGTAGAGCGACGCGAGCCGCATCCGCACTCGATAGCCGCCGGGGTCGAAGGCGACCGCCTGCTCGAGCGCTGTGGTGGTGCCTCGGGTGTAGAGCGCCATCGCCCGCACGCGACCGAGGGAGAGCGCGGCGCCACCGATAAGGAGGAGCGTGGCGGCGATGATCAGCGCGGGTCTCATGGTGGAAGGAGCGGAGGGCTCCGACTCATCACCGCTCGCGTAGAGCGCGCCCGCCGCAGCCCAGAAGGTCGCCCCAGTCATGGGGAGGAGGAGCACCGCATCGAAGGCCCCCTCCGCCGCCACCACGGTCACCAGGCCAGCGAGTGCCAGCGCGTCCAAACGTGCGTCTAAGGCGCCATCAACGTCCCACCATCGCGCCATACCAGTGCTAAAAAGCATGATCATCAAGCCAGCCCAACCCACAAAGGCGAGCACTCCGCGTTCGCTCAGCATCGCCACCCAGTCACTCGATGGCCACGGATTCGACGTCATCCCGGAACTACGGTCGAGTGACGGATCGTTCCGCGGGGCGACGCCCGGATAGCGCACCGGCCAGTTCCCTGCCCCGACGCCGACCACCGGCGATCCGAGAAAGAGCTTCGCGGAGTTGGCGTACTGCTTGAGCCGACCGCCCCCGCTCCCGTCCTTGTAGTTGACCACACCGCGCATCGAATCGAGATACGGATTGTCGCTTTTCCAGTCGAGCGAGTTCGGCAAGTAGAGCGCACCGACCACGCCACCGACCGCCGCCACCGCGAGCAGGATCAGACGCTTCAGTGTGCGCGCCGTGCGGAACACCGCCCCGCTCCGCACCGAGGCGACCGCCACCAGCGCCACGAACAGGGCGAGCGCGAGCCACGCCGCCCGCGTCCGCGAGAGCACCAACGCCGCCGCGTTGATCGCGACCCCCAGCGCGTGCAGCGTCGCACTCGTGAGATGCCGCGCACGCACCGCGCCGATCAGCAGCAGTGGGATCCCCGCGGCCGCGAGATGCGCCATGAAGTTGCGATTGCCGAACGTCCCGCCCGGCGCCCGACTCATCGACGCGAGCTCGAACTCCACCCCGTACGCCTGCACGAGCGCCGTCATCGCCCCGATCACCGTCACCGCCGCGAGACAGACCACCAGGCCACGCCCCATCCCCGCTCTCGCCACCTCGCGCGCCACGACGAAACAGGTGAACGATGCAAGCGTCATCGTCGCCGCCCGCGCAGCGAGCGGGCCGTTCGTCGCGAGTACGGCCCCCACCGCGGTCGCGGCGAGCACGACCAACATCGCCGTCTCCGCGGGCGCCACACGCGCACCGCGTCGCGCCACCAGCGCGAGCAGCGCGGCCGCCGCCGCGACCTCCATCGCCAACTCCTTCGGCGCCAGAAAACGGTCGAGGTCGAACGAGCGGTACGGCAACGCGAGCAGCACCGTCGTCAGTGCGCCCAGCACCAAGAGGGCAAGCGCCACACGCGCACGCATCGGGGGGGAGACCGCCTGTGCCATCGCGCAGAAACTACCTGTTCGCGCGTCGACTCGCACTTCATTGTTCAGCACCCACAGCCTGCGCCCCGATGCCTACCGCCTTCGACACCCCCGCCGCCATCGGCCACGTCCACCTCAAGGTCGCCGACCTCGAGCGCAGCATCAACTTCTACACCACCGTCCTCGGCTTCACCGTCACCCAGCGCTGGCGCGCCGACGCCGCCTTCCTCGCATTCGGCGGCTATCACCACCACCTCGGCCTCAACACCTGGGAGAGTCGTGGCGGCTCGCCCCCCGCCCCCGGGAGCACCGGGCTCTTCCACTTCGCGATCCTCTTTCCCACCCGCACCGCCCTCTCCGCCGCACTCCGTCGCGTGCTAGAACAAGGCTGGGCGATCGACGGCGCCTCCGATCATGGCGTCAGCGAAGCGATCTACCTCCGCGACCCCGATCAGAACGGGATCGAGCTCTACCGCGACCGCCTGTCCGACGAATGGCCGCGCGACAGCGAGGGAGCGCTGACGATGCGCAACGCGCCGATCGATCTCGACGGACTCCTCGCGCTTTCGGCTGCGGAGCGCTGACGATACGGTGACGCCCGGAAGCGGGGTTGGGGTGAACGGTGGTGACGCGTGCGCGGGGTGCGCCGTCATCTATCGAGTTCACCTCAACCAACGGAGCGCCAGAATGGCCATCGTACGAACTCGTTCCCTGCTCCTGCTCGCGAGCCTCGCCCTCGCCGCGTGCGGGGAAGGGATCACCTCACCGCCGCGTGAGAGCACCACGCTCGAGCTCGCCCCGGGGATGGGGCTGCGGCAGATCAAGAAAGGGCAGTACCGCGCCGACGAGCGTGGCGTGTGGAAGGATGGGCGGCTGATGATCGCCGCCGCGCGGCTCCCGGTCGGGCAGCTCGCGGAGATCCGGACTCAGCTCGCGTTCTTCGAAGCGACCTATGAGAAGCGCGCCAAGAGCGGGTGCGCGAAGGTCGACGCGTCGGGCGCGATGGTCGCCCGTCCGGGGCTCGCCGCCTATGGCGATCCGGAGCTCTCGTGTGACCAGATCGTCACCTACATGAACAACGCCGAGGCCGCGTATCAAGAGTGGTTCGACCAGGAGATCTACTGGGTCGAGATGTGGGGGATGTACGGCGTGTGGGAAGCCGAGCGGCGCTACAACGTCGCCCATCAGAACCGGGTCGACGCGTCGCTCAACTTCGACATGTGGCACACGGTCGGACACGGCAAGGGATGCTTCGACTGATGCGCCGCCCCTGCGCATCATCGATCGCGTTCGTGGTCGCGGCGCTCTGCGCCGCGGCCCCGAGCGCGCGCGCGCAAGCGACCATCGCCGCGCGCACTAGCGACGCGCCTGCCGCGGCGCCGCCGAGCCTCCCGCGACTGATGGTCCTCTGCCGCGACTCGCTCTTCCAGCTTCGCCTCGACCCGGAGCGGGGTCCGTGGGTCCGCGTGCAGACGCGCCCATCGCTCGACGGCACGATCGTCTATCAGGACCTCGACGGCGCGAACCGCGCGGAAGCGCACATGGACGCCGCGCGGATCGCGGAGCTCTGGGCCGCGGTCGCGGCCGCGCAGCAGCGCGCGGAAGAAGGCGTCATCGGCCTGCACGAACGGCGTGCGAGCTGTGCCGAGTTTGACCGACTCCGCGCCGATCTCGGCAGCTCCGAGGGGCGACAGCGCATCCGGGAGGCCTTAGATTCCGGAACGCTGGTGTCCGTCCGCCGAGAGGAACCCGATGGCTCGAAACGACGATAAGTCGATCCAAAACCTCGTCAAGAAGATGCAGAAGAACCCGCCGCGTCCCAAGACGGAGTTCGGGAAGACGTACGACTCCACCGCCCCCAAGCGTGTGGATGAGGACCTCGATCAGCAGAAGTTCTTCAAGGAGATGAAGCGGCGCGAGTTCTAGCCGCTGGAACTCACGCCGGGCTCCCGCCGTAGGGAGTGATGTCCCACACTGGAGCCTCCCGTGATCGCCCTGTTGCGCGTTCTCCTGTTCGAGTGGATCCTCGCCCGCATCGGCCTGCGCTGGCTCCTCGGCCTGGCCGCCGGTGGTGCAGCGGTGCTCATCTTCGCGATCGGGCTCCCGACCCTCCTCATCTCGGGTGCGCTGCTCTTCCTCGCGTGGCGATGGATCCGCTCGCTTACGCGCTCTCCGTCAGCAAGCGCCGAAGTACCTTCCCGATAAGCGACTTGGGTAACTCGCGCTTGAACACCACGCGCGAGGGCACTTTATAGAAGGCGAGATGCTCCTTGCAGAACACGCGGATTTCCTCCGCTGTGGCCTGCATCCCGTCGCGGAGCACGACGAACGCGACCGCGACATCGCCCTTGGCCGCATCGGGGAATCTGCGCACGCCGACTTCGGCCACCGCAGGAATTCGCGAGATCGTCTCTTCGATCTCCCGGGGCCACACCTGCATCCCGCCGGGCTTGATCAGATCCTTCTTGCGATCGACGATCCAGATGAACCCATCGGCGTCCATCTTCCCGAGGTCGCCCGTGAAGACCCACCGTCGGCCATCCTCGAGCGTGCGCACCATCTCCGCGCTCTCCTCGGGCTGGTTCCAGTAGCCACGCATCACCTGTGGGCCGGTGACGAGGATCTCACCGACCTCGCCGACGGGCATCGGCTTCGTTGCGTCGTCCGCATCGACGATCCGAACATCCACATCTGGGATCGGCACGCCGACCGATCCTTCGCGGAGCGGCGCATGCAGTGGGCCCCCCGTCGCGGCGAGGAGCGCCTCGGTGAGCAACCACGCTTCCGTGATATGCGCACCGCTGATCGATTCGAACCGGCGACGCGTCTCGAGCATCAGTGGGGCCGCACCCGAGAGGCACACCTTCAGTGAATCGAAGCGCACGCGCTGGATCCCGACCGCGCCGTACGAGTGGAACATCGGGAGCGGGAGCATGAACGTTCCCGTCCCGCGCGGCATGGAATCGCCGAGCCAAGAGCTGAGCTGTTTACCCGCGATCACCAGTGCTTGATGGTGCGCCATCACGCACTTCGGCGTGCCGGTGGTGCCGCCGCTGAGGAGGAGCAGCGCGGTGTCGTCGAGCGAAGGGCGCGGCACATCAGGGCGCGCACCGCGGTGCTGCTCGAGCAATGCGTTGAACCAAAGATCGCCATCGCGTGCGGTGGCGCGATGGCCGAGCTTTTTCTCCGCGAAGAGGGTGAAGATCGTGCGGAGGAGCGGCGGGAACCACTCTTTGATGCTGGTGAGGATCACGCGACGGACCGCGGTGCGTGACTGCACCGCCTTCACCCGCTCGTAGAACGCGGAGAGGGTGATCATGACGGTCGCCCCTGTGCTCACGAGCGGACCGATGAGTTCCTCTTCCGTGTAGATCGGGTTCATCGGCGTGACGATCGCGCCGGCCTTCCACGCTCCGTACTGCGCGATGAAGAACTGCGGACGGTTCGGGAGGAGGATCGCGACCCGGTCACCTGGGCGCACGCCGTTCGCCTGGAGTGCGACGGCGAAGGCATCGCTCAACTCATGGATGGTACGCCAACTGATGTCGCGCCCCTTGAACCAGAGCATCGCGTCCTCGGGACACCGGGATCGTAGAAGGCGTGCCAGGGGCGAGAGGTCATCCGCCGAATATGGACCACCCCTCGGCAGGTGGCGAGAGGGACGATTACCTTTTGAGGCATCCTGCACCCGTGCCGACTATGACACTCCGTTCCGCCGTCGTGACCCTCGCGGTCACCCCTGTGCTGCTCGCCGCGCAAGCGCGCGCGATCCCGAGTGATGCGCCGATCACGCGTGCGCTGGAGGCGCTTCGCGCGGAGAACGCGTGGACCCTTGAGCAGCAGCGGACGATCTGCGAGGTCCCGGCGCCGCCGTTTGCTGAACACACGCGCGCGCTCGAGGTACAGCGCCGCTTTCGGGCGCTCGGCTTCGCCGATGCGCGCATCGACTCGATCGGGAACGTGCTCGCGGAGTATCGCGGGAGCGCCCTAGGCCCGACGATCGTGCTCGCCGGCCATCTCGACACCGTGTTCCCCGAGGGGACGGACGTTCGGGTCAAAGTGACGGGAACGCGGATGGCGGGCCCGGGGATCGGCGACGATTGCCGCGGACTCGCGGTGGTGATGGCGGTCGGTCGGCAGCTCCAGATGCAGAAGATCCCGATCGCAGGGCGCATCATCCTCGTCGCGAATGTCGGCGAAGAGGGGAATGGAAATCTGCGCGGCACGCGATTCCTCTATGATCGAGAGCTGAAGGACGCGATCGATCACTTCATCTCGGTCGATGGCACCGGGAGCGGGATCGTGCATCGTGCGGTGGGGAGCACGCGCTATCGCGTGACCTTCAAGGGGCCGGGCGGGCACAGCTACGGTGCGTTCGGGATGCCGAACCCGATCCACGCGATGGGACGTGCGATCGCGACGATCAGCGACATCGCCGTGCCACGTGAACCGAAAACGACCTTCAACGTGGGGATCGTGAACGGAGGGACCTCGGTGAACTCGATCGCGTTCGAGGCGTCGATGGAGATCGACATGCGGTCGGAGGATGTCGCGGCCCTCGACGCAACCGATGCGAAGATCACCGCCGCGATCTTCGCGGCGCGCGATGCGGAACGCGCGCGGTGGCCGCAGTCGAGCAAAGCGCTCGACGTGGTGATCGACACCCTTGGTATCCGCCCGACCGGACCCGCCGTGCCGATCGGTGGTCCGCTCGTAGCTACCGCGCTCGCGGCGGGACGCGCGGTGGGCTTCGCGCCCACCACTGATGCGTCGAGCACCGATGCGAACATCCCGATTGGACGCGGGAAGTCGGGGATCGAGATCGACGGCGGCGGTGATGGCGGTGGCGGACACTCCTTGAGTGAGTGGTACGACGATGGCGCCGATGGCTGGAAGGGCCCGCAGTGGGCGCTCCTCTTGGTGACCGCGCTCGCGCGCGGAGGACGGTGACCCGATGATGCGACGTCGAGAATTCCTCTCCACCCTCGCCGCGTGTGCGGTGCTCCCGCGTGCGTTGCGTGCCGCGAGTGCCGCGACGACGATGACGGTGTACAAGGACGCGAACTGTGGCTGCTGCAAGGCGTGGGTCGCGTTGGCGCAGAAGGCCGGCTACGCGGTGAAATCGCTGGACGTGACCGACCTCGACGCGACCAAGCGTCAGCTCGGTATTCCCGCCGCGCTCGCCTCGTGTCACTCCGTGGTGTGCGGGAAGTACCTCTTCGAGGGACATGTCCCGCTCGACCTGATCGCGCGCGTCCTGCGTGAACAACCGAAGATCGTGGGGCTCGCGGTACCGGGGATGCCCGCGGGATCGCCTGGGATGGAAGTCGGCCGCAAGGATCCGTTCGACGTGATCGCTTGGGACGCGCGTGGAACCCGCGTGTACGCCAAGCGATGAGCGCGCGTCGGTGGCGGCGACTGCTGATCATGCTCGTCGTCGCGGCGGTGACGGCGGGGGTGAACGCCGCGCGTTCGACGGCGGCGCCTGCGCGGCCGAATCCGCGGCCGAAGGTGGAGCGCACAAGCAAGGCGCGCCGCGACAGCACCCCGACGCATTGCACGATCACGAAGCTCGCCGACGGCGACTCGTTCACCTGCGTGGGTGGCTTCCAGGTGCGGATGCTCCTGATCGACGCTCCCGAAGGTGCGCAGCGTCCGTGGGGCGATCAGGCGCGCGATCACCTGCGTGGGCTCCTCCCCAAGGACTCGGTCGTACGATTGGAGTTCGATTCGACGACCACCGATCGCTTCGGCCGCTATCTCGCGTACGTCTGGGCAGGTGACGTCATGCTGAGTGAACGCATGGCCGAGGACGGTTACGTCGTCGTGCTCTCGTACGAAAATGTTCGCTATCTCGATCGGATCACGCGCGCGGTGGAGCGCGCACAGAAGGAGAAGCGAGGGTTGTGGGGCGCGTGGGGCTTCAGGTGCCTGCCACGCGACTTCCGCGCGAAACGCTGCGGGGCGTAGGTCCAACGACTGGGGCGGGTGGACTCGAACCACCAACCACCGCATTAACAGTGCGGCGCTCTGCCAATTGAGCTACACCCCAACAACAAGGTGACCCTCGCTGAGGGTCACCTTGAATGTATCGGGTCGAGGGACGCGGCGCTAAAGTCCCGGCCGCGTCCCTCGTGTGCATAGTTACGCACCGACCGGGGGCTTCTTCGCCTGGACCGCCTTGCCGCGCTCCTCCACGCGGCCGCCCCGCGCATCGCGACGCTCCCCTTGGCGCTCCATCCGATCGCCCTGGTTCTGCATCCGGTCGCCCTTGCGCTCCATCGCGCCGGCCCGCTTCTCATGGCCCCGCGCCGCCGCGCTGTCGCCGCGGGCATCGAGCCGCTCCCCATTCGCGCCCCGACGCTCACCATGCGCCTCGCGGCGCTCCCCCTGTGCCTGCATCCGCTCGCCGCGCTTCTCCATCGCGGCGCCGGCCTTCGCGCGACCCTGACCCTGCCCCTGCTGCGCTACGACTGGGGCAGCCACCAAGCTCGCTCCCACCACAAGACCCATCAGTACTGCACGCATCGTCCCCTCCCGAGGATATCGGCGGTAAGTCCCCACTCACCGCGCAGCAGTAAGACGAGCCAAGCGCGGCACTCGTTAAACCCGTGACCCCCATCACGAATCCGCAGCGTGTCGTTCCTGTAGTTCCTGTCCTTCCTGTCCTTCCCCGGCTGCATCTTCA
>JAIETI010000048.1 GCA_019745365.1 Gemmatimonadaceae bacterium
TCATCCTGACGAGCGCGTCCCCTTGGCGCTGCTGCAGGGGGCGTGGTCCTCGCGGCTCGCGACCGAGGACGGATGGGCGCTCCACCTCTATGCGCGCGCCGTGCGCGACGCCGACGCCGAAGGGACGGCGTGGACACCGCTCCTCGATCGGATGGCGGCGGCTGGTGTGTGGCCCAAGCAGCGCGGCCGGGTGTTCCTGAGCGGACGACTGCAGATCGTCGAGCCGCGGTCGGTGGAGCAGCATCTTGAGCCGGTGCGCACCTGGGCGCGGACGCAGACCGACCCCGAGGCACTCGCGGAGCTCGACGGGTTCGACACGCCGGCGCTGAAGGCAAAGGTGACCTCGCGCCGCGCCGCGTTGCAGGCGGTGACGCAGGAGTTCCGTGCGCCCGCGCCCGCGGCGACGAGCGCACCTGTGAGTGCATCGGATGCGGACTCGGCGCCCATCGCCGACGAGTCTGCCGTCGCGGCTCGTACCAGTGACCCCATCACGGGGCCCACGCTCGCGCCCGAGGTCCGGCTCACCGACGCGCAGGTCGAAGGACTGCTCCGCTTCTCGCAGGGGGCCAACGGCAAGACGGAGCTCGATCAGGTGCGCCCCGAGGTGCGGCGCGCGATCGATGTCCTCATCGCGTACGAGCGCCTCCCGAGTGAAGCGCTCGGCCAGCTCTATCAATCGTGCCGACGAATCAAGGAGTGGGTGATCCGCATCGTGGCGCACGGCGCCGCCACGATCGAGCTCTGGCGCAACGCGCTGCGCGACAACAACTGGCTCGAGGTGCGCCTCGCGGTAGCGAAGTCGCGCCTCGCGCGCGGTGACGCGGTCATCCGCCGGATGCTCTCGCGGTCGACCTCCGCCGATGTCATCTGCGCGCTCTGCCGCGATGGGGACCAGAGCGACCTGGGCTCGCTCGTGCGCCGCGTGGTGCGCGTCGATCCGCAGGGGGTACTCTCCGCGCTGCGTGATGCCGCCGCCGAGGCGTTGGTGCGCCTCACCCCGGC
Source organism: Gemmatimonadaceae bacterium (assembly GCA_019745365.1). Classification (GTDB taxonomy): domain Bacteria; phylum Gemmatimonadota; class Gemmatimonadetes; order Gemmatimonadales; family Gemmatimonadaceae; genus JAIETI01. The sequence continues at coordinate 1,003 of JAIETI010000048.1, forward strand.
AGATCTCCTCCCGCTCCTGCAGCACGAGGACGCCGCGATCCGCGACGGCGCCATCGCCCTCCTTCCGCGCCTCGCGCGCGCCTGAGCCGCCGATGACGACTCCCGCCCGCGTTCTGCCGCGCACGAGCGGTCCCTTCGCCACCATCGCGCCGACGCTCCCGCTGCATTGGATCGGCGAGGCACTCGGCAGTGTCGAGGACGGATGGCTCCTCATCGCCGGCCCCGCAGATGCCCCGATCGCGCGCTGGGCGAACCCCGCCGTGCTCACTCTCCTCGCGCCGGCGCTCGAGTCGGTCGAAGGCGCGCGTTTCGAGACCGTGATCGCGAACGCGTCACCGAGCGCGCGCGGCGCACTCCTCGGCGCGCTCGCTAGTGGCAAGGCGACCACGGTGATCGCACCGGTCCGTGGCGCCGACGGTCGAGAGCGGCACTGTGAATTCGCGCTCGCGCCCGCGGGCGCAGGGACCGCGCTCCTCACCGTGCGTGACCACACGGAGGCGCAGCGGCTCGAGGTCGCCCGCGACATCTATGTGCGCGAACTCGAGCACGCGCGTGATCACCTCACGGCGCGGATCGCCGAACTGGAGTCGGTCGCCGATGAGGTCGCGCTCACCCGCACCCAGGCGCACGCGGCGACGCACCAGATGGGCGCCTTCCTCGCCGCGGTGAGCCATGAGATCCGCACGCCACTCAATGGCGTCATGGGAATGGCCGGCGTGCTGCTCGGGATGAAGCTCACGCCGGATCAACACGACGTCGCGACCGGGATCCGGATGAGTGCGGATCGCCTGCTCCTCTTGGTGAACGACGTGCTCGACTTCTCGAAGATCGAGTCCGGGAAGATGACGCTCGAGCAGGTGGAGTTCGACGTGCGCGAGACGCTCGAGCAGATCGTCGAGATGCATGCGATCCGTCCGGACGCGAGCCGCCTCCGCGTGCATGCGCTCGTCGAGCGCACCGTCCCCGCGCTCGTCACCGGCGACCCGGGGCGCCTCGGCCAGGTGCTCAGCAACCTCGTCGGAAATGCGATCAAGTTCACCGCGCAGGGGCACGTCTCGGTGCGCGCACGCGTGGACTCGGCGCACGACACGGGCGTCTCGCTGCTGGTGGAGGTCGAGGACAGCGGGATCGGCATCTCGGAAGAGGCGCAGGCGCGGCTCTTCCAACCGTTCGTGCAGGCCGACGCGTCCACGACGCGGCGCTACGGCGGCACCGGGCTCGGGCTCGCCATCTGCAAGGAGCTCGTGCTCCTGATGGGTGGTCAGATCGGCGTGCGGTCGACTCCGGAAGCGGGAAGCTGCTTCTGGTTCCGCGTGCCGCTCGGCACGAGTGCCGGCACTCCCGACTTCTACGCACCGCCATCGGCGCTCAAGGGGCGTCCTGCGCTGGTCATCGATGCCGATGCGCCGAACGGTGCGTTGGTCGTCGCGCAGCTCGGCACCGTTGGGCTCCGTGCCCAGCGCGTGACGACGGTCGACGTTGCGTGCGAGGCGCTCGTCACCGCCGCCCGCCGCGATGAACCGTACGCGTTCGTCTTCCTCGACGCCGCGCTCGACTCGGACGCGACCTTTGCCGCCGCCCGGCAGATCGCGGCGCTCGCGCTCGGCGATGCTGCCCCGAAGGTGGTGATGTGCACCACCCGTGATCACCGCCCGGAGCCGGGGCAGCTGGCGGACGCAGGGATCGACATCGCGCTCGCCACCCCGCTCCGCCCGTCGCGCCTCGCACGTGAATTGGCCCCACTCATCAGCACCGAACCCACCACGCGTCCTCGTGGCGTGCCGTTGGTAGAGGAGCCGAGCACGCCGACACCGCGCTGGGCGCGCGCGCCGCGGGTGTTGGTGGCCGAGGACAACATCATCAATCAGCAGGTCGCGCAGCACCTCTTGGCCTCGCTCGGCTGCCGCGTGGATCTCGTCGCGAACGGGCTCGAGGCCGTCGCCGCCGCGCGACAGGTGCCGTACGACGTGGTCTTCATGGATTGTCAGATGCCGGAATGCGATGGCTATGACGCCACGCGGCGGATCCGTCATGGGGCAGTCGACGGCGCACCGCGCCTCCCGATCATCGCGATGACGGCGAACGCGATGCCCGGCGACCGCGAGCGCTGCCTCGACGCGGGGATGGACGACTACATCTCGAAGCCCGTGCATGAGGACGAGGTGGTCGCGATGTTGCTGCGCTGGGTCGAGATTGCAGAGATGGACGAGCCCGAGCTCCCCGTCAACTCCGTTGTTCCTGTGGTTCCTGTGGTTCCTGTCGTTCCGGCCGCGGACGCGCTCCTAGACCCGGGAACACTCGGTTCTCTGGCGGCCATGGTGTCCCGCAGCGGCCGCAGCGACTTCGCCGCCATGCTCCTCGGCGCCTTCGTCACGCAGGCGCGCGATGCGGCACCGGCCATCGATGCGGCCATCGCCGCTGGCGACCTCAAGGCGCTTCGGAGTGTGTCGCACTCGCTCAAGGGCGCGGCGGCCACGATCGGTGCGCGAGCGCTCTCCGCCGAGGCGAAGGCACTTGAGGAGTTGGCGCGTGCCGAGTCGTTCGACGGTGCCACCACGCACGCCGCCACGCTCCGCGCGATCGTGGAGCCGACGATCGCCGCGCTCGCGGAGGCGCTGAAGGTCACGCTGTAGCGCGGTTCACAGCGGCAGAGCGGCGCGTTAGCTTGCGGAGGACCCTCTCGGAACTCCGATGCGACTCTCGCTCCGCCCTCTCGCGCTCTCCGCTGCTCTCGCGTCGCTCGTGGCCTGCAATGGCGGCGACGTCTTCCCGACGGCACCCAACGCTGACCCGGCCGCCGCGACCTACGCGAGCGCGCTCGGCGTGAACCTCACGACGATGACCAAGTCGGCGAGCGGCCTCTATCAGAAAGATCTCGTGGTCGGCACGGGGCGCACGGCGGTCGCGAACGATTCGATCTCGACGCACTACACCGGCTGGCTGGTGAATGGGCAGAAGTTCGATTCGAGCCGAGACCGGAATCAACCGTTCGCCTTCAAGCTCGCCGTGGGCCGCGTGATCGCTGGCTGGGATGAGGGGATCCAGGGGATGCGCGTCGGCGGGCGCCGGCAGCTCGTGATCCCACCGCAGCTCGCCTATGGGCGCTCGGGGTCGGGCTCGATCCCGCCGAACTCCATCCTCGTCTTCGAAGTCGAACTCCTCGGCACGCCCTGACCGCGCGCCGCGCCGTCAGTCGCGCGGGGGGAGGGCGATGCGTGGCGCCCACTGTTCGATCTTGTCACGCACGTTGTCGCGGGCGAGTGGTTTGCTGAGATAGTCGTCCATCCCCGCTTCGAGGCAGCGCTCGCGGTCCCCTGCCATCGCGTTCGCCGTCATCGCGATGATCGGGGTGCGCCGGATCTCCCCCTCCCGCCGCCGGATCTCCGCCGTCGCCGCGTAGCCATCGAGCACGGGCATCTGGCAGTCCATGAACACGAGGTCGTACTCCTTCGCCGCGAGCTTCGCGAGCGCCTCCTCCCCATTGCTCGCCACCTCGACGCTGCAGCCGCAGCGCTCGACCATCTTCCGCGCCACGATCTGGTTCACGGGATTGTCCTCGACGAGGAGCACCGTCCGCTCTGACGACGGCTCGTGCGCGAGGGCCGCCTGTGTCGCGACCGTCTCTTGGAACGCGACCTTCGCGGAGCTGTACGGCTCCATCTGATCGCGCAGCGCCTTGCGCAGGGCGGCCAAAAGCGCGGTGGGCTTGATCGGCTTGGTGATCACCGCCGCAAAGCGGATGAGCGCGGGGTCGTCGTCCTTCAGTCGCCCGTTCGCGGGGGCGAGCAGGATGAGCGGTAAACGCGAGATCGAGCGTTGGTTCGCGAGCACCTCGACGAAGGTCGCGCCACGCGGCCCGCGGAGCGACCGATCGACGAGCGCGAGCGCGAACGACTCGCCGCGAGCTTCCGCGCTCGCCATCGTCTCCACGGCCTGCTGGACGCTATCGAACATCGACGGGAGCATCCCCCACCCGCTCAACTGCGCCATGATCGTGTCCCGGGTGGCGGGCTCCGATTCCACGACCGCCACGCGATAGTCCCGCAGCGCTTCGGCCTCGGGGTCGATCTTAGGGAGCGCAGGTGCGACGCCCACATGCATCGTCACCCAGAACGTAGATCCCTTCCCTTCTTCGGACCGGAAGCCCGCCGCGCCCCCCATCAACTCCGCGAGTCGTCGCGTGATCGCGAGCCCGAGCCCCGTGCCGCCGAACTGCCGCGTCGTAGAGGCATCGGCCTGACTGAACTCCTGGAAGATCAGCGGCTGCTTGCTGAGCGGGATCCCGACACCGGTGTCGTGCACCGAGAGCCGAAGCATCATCCCATCCGCATCCCGTGATTCGACCTCGATCTCGAGTCGCACCTCACCCTGCAAGGTGAACTTGAGCGCGTTGCCGAGGAGGTTGAGGAGCATCTGCCGCACGCGTGCGGAGTCGCCGACCACGCGGCGTGGGACGTCGGGGTGCACGCGAAGCGTGAACGCGAGCTGCCGTTCGTTGGCTTTCGGGGCGAGCAGATCGCAGACGTCCTCCGCCGTCGTCGTGATATCGAACGGCTGCGGGTCGATCCCGAGCTTGCCGGCCTCGATCTTCGAGAAATCGAGCACATCGTTGATGATCGACAGGAGCGCGTGTGCCGACTGCCCCACGGCTTCCGCGTACTCGCGTTGTGCGGTGCTGAGATCTGTCTCCAGCAGGAGATTCGTCATCCCGAGGATCCCGTTCATCGGCGTGCGGATCTCGTGCGACATCGTCGCGAGAAACTGGCTCTTCACGCGTGCAGCGGCTTCGGCGGTTTCCTTCGCCACGATCAGCGCGCGTTCGGTCGTCTTGCGATCGGTCACATCGCGGAGGACGGCCATGAGCACCTGTCGCCCGTCGATCGTCACCGGCGACACCGCGACATCAACGATGAAGTCTTGGCCGTCGAGCCGTCGATGTGTCCACTCGAAACGTTGCGTCCCCTCGCTGGCGGCCGCACGGTCGATCTCGGCACCGCGCTCGATCGAACGCCGCCCGTCGGGCTGGAACTCCGGAGAGAGTGAGGCGGGATCGATGCCGAGGAGCTGTGCCTTCTTCTTGGCGCGGAGCAGATCAAGCGCCGCACGATTGCAGTCGAGGATCCCTTTCTCGCTGTACACGAGGAGCGCGTCGGTGGATTGCTCGAAGATCACGCGAAAACGTTCTTCCGCCGCCGCGCGGGCACTCACATCGCGCATGATCGCCACAAAACGGAATCCTTCCTCGCGGCGAAGAGCAGAGATCGACATGTCGAGATTGATGAGGCGCCCGTCCTTGTGACGACCGCGGACGATCTCACTCACACCGCCTGGGTTACTCCGTGCCCGGACGAAGTACACACCGAGCTGCTCGGCATCCATCGATCGCCACGGGTCGTCCATGATCATGCGCGCGGAGTTGCCGACGAGCTCGGATTCCGCGAACCCGAACATCTGTGCCGCGGCAGGGTTCACCGCGGTGATCACCCCGTTCTCATCCGTGGTGACGAAGGCATCGACGGCGGCTTCGAGCACGGCACGGACGCGGGCCTCGCTGTCCGCCAGGGCGGCGGTCCGGCGCACCACGCGATCCTCGACCGTGGTGAGCTGCTGAGTCAACTCACGCTGATGTCGCCAGAGCACGATCAGCGCGCCGACGAACAACAGAAAGAGCGCGCCATCGACGAACCACTCGAGTCGGTACAGCGCCGCGCGATCGCGGGCGACCTGCGCATCGACGGCACGCTGCCAGACGGTGACCTCGGCCTGCACGCTCGCGAGGGCGGTATCGAGTGCGGCGCTCCCGCGCGTGGGGCCGCGACTCAGCCCGTCAATGGCGCGCGCACGCCAACTCGCCACGTGCCCCCGCAAGCGTTCGACCGAGGTGACGAGGGACGGATCGACCGCCCCGCCGCCGGTGGTCTGGAGCGCGAGGGTCGCGGCGTCGAGCGCCCCGAGTGCCGAATCGACTGGCGCGGCGATGTCGCGTGCGACATCCGGCATGCGCCCCGCACCGCCTGCGACTTCAAGTCGCAGGTGCGCGCGAGAGAGGATGAACTGCACCTCCGTGCCCGCGGGGATCAGACGCCCCGCGCGCGCCATCGTCTGCCGCTCGAGGCGTTGCGACCACATCAGCACGACGCCCGCCACAATGCCTAAGACGAGAAGTCCGACGAGGAACCAATCGACACCGCGCCGCTCGCGCGGAGGGAGCGGGAGCGGCGCGAAGGCGTCAGAGGGGGTGCGCGGCATACATTAGAGTGCGTCCGTGCTCAGCCGCTCGCAACCGCCGCCGTGGCGCGCGCGCCTAACGGCGCTCAGCAGCCGCTTGGCGCTGTGCCGGCAACTGCGTCCAGTTCACAATCGCCTTCGGCCCGCTGATCGTCGGTTGCCCGCCGATCATCAGGAACGACTTCCCGCTCGGAAAGATGCTCCAGTTCGAGGTACTGAACCCGCGCACAAAGCGATCGACGAACAGGGTATCCCAGCGGCTGACGCGGAGCGGGGAAAGTTGGAGTCGCGCGGCGACGACCTGACGGTCGACACCGCGATAGAAGAGCGTGGCGCCGTTCGGCGCCCAGAGTGGTTCGACACCGCCCGCCGCTGAGATCTGCACACGCGGTCCCGGTCCCGGAACGGCTTGGACGTACACCTCGGGGCGCCCGGACTCGTCCGAGGCGTATGCCAGCCAGCGACCGTCAGGGGAGAACGCGGGCGTGACCTCGGACGCGGTCGGCGACGCCACGAACGGGCGCGACTGCGCGAGCCGACCGGCGGGCGCGAGAAACAGGTCTCGGCGACCGGTCTGCGCACCGATTCCACCCTGCCGCAGCGCGCTCCAACCTCCCGCCGCACCCAGTCGGAACTCGAAGAGCACCGCCGCGGAGTCGCGGAGGAGCAGTTCATCGGGCGCGCTCCGGTCCCACGGCCGCGACACGATCTCGCGACCGACCGCGCCCATGAATTTGAGAAACGCCACACGACGGCCATCGCGCGTCCATTCTGGTGACATCCCTTCGCCGGGCGACGTGAGCAGCTGCCGAGCGCCGGAGCGGAGGTCCAGCAACATGATGGCGCCCTCCGGCCCGTAGCGACCCTCGACATTGTTCTCGACCGCGACCTGCGATCCATTCGGCGAGACATGAGGGTTGAAGTAGTACATCTCACCACCGGGGAGCCGGCGCTCCTTGCCCTCGAGGCCAACCTCCCAGAGCACGCGGCTTGCCCCGGCGCGGTCCCCCAGGTGATACACCAGCGTTCCGCTACTCGAGACGTCTGCCCCGAGCGCGCCCCCGGGGCCGACCCAGACGTCCTCGACGATCCGTGAGGGTTGTCCGCTGACCTTTCGTGTGTCCAATGAGAAGGGCACGGCGAAGAGTCCTCCCGAGGCCTTGCCGAACACCACGTGGCCCGCTGCGGCGTAGAGCGGATTCGTGCCGGTGATCCCGAGGGTGTCGACGGTCCCATCCTGGAGCGAGACCACGCCAAGCTGCGCGTCCTCCAACGTCGAGGACCGCGGCGTGCGGAGCATGGCAAGAGCGTGGCGCCCTCCCGGCAGCGCCGAGAGCCAACTCAATCGCAGCTCCGTGCCGGTCGCGATGTGGATCACCCGCTTGGCGCCGCCGTCGGTCGCCGTCTCCCAGAGCGTGTCGCCGAGGGCGAAGACGATGCGATCGCGGTCAGTCCACGACGCGAACGCGTCAGGGCCCACGCGTTCCGGGCTCCCGCCCGCCGCCGGAACCTTCATAACCCCCGCCTGCGAGCGGAACAGGATCATCGTGCCATCGGGTGAGAACACCGGATCGACGTTTCCCACGTACGGCACGCGGTCGGTCCCGGCGATCACATGAAACTCGGCATCCTCCATCCGGCGCAGGTACAGGGCGACCGTATCGTGCCGCGTGGCGACCACGACCAACTGCGTCCCGTCGCGCGACAGTGCCAGTCGTCGTCCGCTCACATTGTACAGCGACACGCTATCCGGGAGCGCGACATCAAAGCGCATCGCCATCCCCGCCGGCGCCGCACGCGTCGCGAACCACAACGCGCTGCCACCGCCGACGAGTGCGAGCGCGGTCGCGAGTGTCAGCAGCGCGCGTGAGCGCGACGAGGTGCGCGTGGTCGCGTCGCCGCGTGGCGCAACCGTGCTCGTCGCATACGACGTACTCCCGTCGGCGAGTGCCGCGCCGAACTCACTCGCCTTCGCCCAGCGGTCCGCCGGGAGTTTCGCGAGCGCCTTCAACACGGCGAGCTCGACATGAGCCGGGATCGTCTTTCGGGTGAGCGTGAGCGACTGCGGTTCCGCACTCAAGACCTTGGCCACGATCGCCTGCACCGTCGCGCCGGTGAACGGCGCCTCCCCGGTGAGCATCTCGTACGTCACCGCGCCGAGCGCATACACGTCTGTGCGCGCATCGAGCGTCCGCTCGCCCATCGCCTGCTCCGGGCTCATGTACTGCGGCGTGCCGAGCGAGAGCCCCGTTTGCGTCATCCGCGGCCCTCCAGCTGCCGTTACCGCGAGCGCGATCCCGAAGTCCGCAACGAGCGCGTGTCCTTCCTGCAGCAGGATGTTCTCGGGTTTGATGTCGCGGTGCACGATCCCCTGCCCGTGCGCGTGGCCGAGAGCATCTGCCACCTGGCGTGCGATGCGCACCGCTTCGTCGATCGGCAGCTGTTGATCGCGTTTGAGTCGATCACGCAACGACTCGCCCGCGATGAAGGGCATCACATAGAAGAGCACCCCATCCGCTTCACCGCTATCGAGGAGGGGGAGGATGTGCGGATGCTGGAGCCGCGCTGTGGTCTTGATCTCAGCGAGAAACCGCTCGGGGCCGAGCGCCGCGGCGAGATCGGGGTGCACGACCTTGATCGCCACCTGACGGTCGTGCCGGAGGTCGTGGGCCAGGTAAACCGTCGCCATCCCACCCTGCCCCAGCTCCCGCTCGATGCGGTAGCGGTCAGCGAGGGCGGCGGAGAGGCGTTCGAGACTGAGCGACATCGCCCAAAGCTACACCCGTCAGCGCGCCCAGCGCACGCGCAGCATCAGGTGGCGCGCCGCGAGCGGGAAGTGGTACGCCGTGGTACCGTCGGTGTATCCGGCCAGTGCGACGCGCGCGTCGGTGGTGTTGGCGACCCGCAGGGTGGTGCTCCAGGCGGCGCGCTCCCACACGATCCCGCCATCGAGCCACGCCGCGGCCGGTACGGTGAATCGTGCATCGCCGGTGTTGGCTAGGAACGACTCGCTGACCGCGCGTCCGTCGAGATCGATCGAGACTCCGCGGCCGAGGACGATGCGCGCGCCGACGTTTGCGATCCGCGCCGGGGAGAGGAGCGGCGGCACGTCCCGGTAGCTGATGCCGCTGTTGTCATCGCGGTACTCGGCGATGCGGGCGCGCTGGAGTGCCACGTTGGCGGTGAGTGTGACGCGTGCGCTCGCCGACCATCGCCCGTCGACTTCGATGCCGCGTCGATCGCTGCGCGCGACGTTCTTCCGCAACGGGAGCCCGATGTAGCTCAGCACTCCGATCGGCGCGATCTCATCGCGAAAGGCCATCTGATACGCCGTCATCGTGACAGCCGCCGTCCGGCCGGCCCACCCGAGTACGCTCTCGAGATCATCGACGCGCTCCGGCCGCACGCGACCGAGCGGTCCGATGAAGGCCGCGTTGGTCGTGTCCACGTTGTCGAAGCCACCAAACAGGTCGTTCCGCGCGGGTTCGCGGCCACTGCGCGCAAGCGACAGCGTCCACGTGAGCGCGGGGCGAAGCGAGAACGCCGCACCGACCTTGGGATTGAAGAACCCCCAGCTGATCGGCGCGAGCGTGATGCCCGCCGCGCGGTCAGCCGTGTAGTCGAAGCTCGCCCGCCGGAGCTGTGCGTCACCAAAGAGCTGCCAGCGTCCACTCGTCCATCGCGCCTTCGCAAAGGCGCTCTGCTCGTCCTTCTGCCCTGTGTTGCGATAGACGTCGGTCGCCAGCGCGGGCCGGATGCGGAGCGCGTGGTCGCGCGCGTACGTCGAGAGGTGCGCACCGGCATCGACGCTCCAGCGCGTGCCGCTCGCAGACCAGACACTGTTCACGCCGTACCATTCGTGCGTGAGCGCGAAGTTCCAGAGCTCACTCCCGATCGCGACGTCATAGTCCCCGCTCGCGGCGTTGCGATACGCCGTGGTCTGCACGCGGCTCGTGCTGAACGCATGCGACCACTGTGCGCTGATGAGCGACTGCGTGAAGCGATCGCGCTCATCGGGGGTCAGCGGATTCGCGCGGCGGTCGCGCTCAAGCGTCTCCACGCTCGGTGCCACATACGCGAGGGCATTCGCCGAGTGTCCGGCGATCACCGTGAGCTTGATCAGGTCGTTGGTGCCGAGCCAGGCGCCGGTGGCCAGGAGCGACCGCGCGTCGTTCCCGCTCTGGCGGCGATAGCCGTCGGTCGACTGCGTGGTCGCGCGCAGGTAACCGCTCCACGCGCCGCGCACCCCGCTCCGCAATTCGCCCGCCACGCGCCGCGTGCCGAACGAGCCGACGGTGACATCGACCGCCGATCCGCGGGCTGCCGTGGCGAGCGCGGGGCCGGCGAGCTGAAGCGCACCCGCCCACGCCGCGGTGCCGAAGGCGCTGGTGCCGACGCCGCGCTGGAGCTGCGCAGAACTGAGCGAATTGGTGAGATCGGGGAGATTGGAGAAGTAGAGGACCTGGTCTTCAGGATCGTTGAGCGGAACGCCGTCGTATGAGATACTGAGGCGCGTCTGATCGATTCCGCGGACGCGGAGGTAGGAGTAGTTGCCGAGCGCGCCGCTCTCGGAGTGGCCGGTGGCACCGACCGTGGTTTGGAGACGGAGCGGGAGATCTGCGCCGACATAGCCGCGCTGCAGCGCGGTCGCGTCGAGCAGCGTGACCGCCTGCGGCGCACTCGGCGCGGTGCGCGTGGCGCGGATGACTACCGCCTCGAGCGAGTCACGCTTGAGACGCGGAGTCGAGTCGGACGCGGCAACAGTGAGCAGAGCGAGGAGCGCGTGGAGCATCGGTCGCGGAGTAGTCGGCGATCCGGAACGCGCGGACCGTGAGCGGAAGCGCCACGGTTCGCCGCGCTCCCTACGCCGGTATGAACCGGGTCAGGTTCCAAGGGACTATCTCAACCCCACTCGCGTGAGGTACCCCTGGCGGCAGTGGAATAGGTAGCGAGGCGAGCGGGGAGCCGCAAGGGTGAGAAGTACTGGCGGCACGAGCGCGGACACGCCACCATCCCCGCATGGCCAACGACCGCGCCCCCTCGCTCCCACTTGTTATTGCCTCCTCCGCTGCGGGGACCGTGATCGAGTGGTACGACTTCTACATCTTCGGCACGCTGACCGTCTTTCTCACGCCGCACTTCTTCCCCAAGGAGAATCCGACGGCGGGACTGCTCTCCACGCTCGCCGTGTTCGCGAGTGGGTTCGCGGCGCGCCCCTTCGGCGCACTGGTGTTCGGGCGGATCGGCGATCTCGTGGGCCGAAAGTACGCGTTCCTGCTCACCTTGCTGATCATGGGCGCGTCGACCTTCGCTATCGGGCTCCTGCCGACCTATGCGCAGGTGGGTATCCTCGCGCCGGCGCTCCTCACCGCGCTCCGATTGATCCAAGGGCTCGCGCTCGGCGGCGAGTATGGCGGCGCCGCGATCTATGTGGCGGAGCATGCGCCGGAGGGGCAGCGCGGCCTCTTCACCTCGTTCATCCAGACCACCGCGACGATCGGCCTCTTCGCGGCACTCGGCGTGATCCTGCTGACACGACAGTCGTTGGGCGATGATGCGTTCCGCGCGTGGGGATGGCGCGTGCCGTTCCTGTTGTCCGCGTTCTTGATGGGGCTCTCGGTGTACATCCGCGTGCGACTCAAGGAGTCGCCACTCTTCACCGCGATGCGCGAGAGCGGGAAGACGAGCAAGGCGCCACTCACGGAGAGCTTCGGGAATGCGCGCAACTGGCGCGTGATCGCCGTCGCGTTCTTCGGTGCGGCGGCTGGACAGGCTGCGATCTGGTACACGGGGCAGTTCTATGCCCTGCTCTTCCTTCAGACCATCCTCAAGGTCGATTACGCGATCGCATACCAGATCGTCGCGATGGGACTCCTCTTGGGAACGCCCTTCTTCATTGTGTTCGGGGCGCTGAGTGATCGCATCGGACGGAAGCCGATCATGATGGCGGGTAATCTTCTCGCCGTGCTCACCGTGTATCCCATCTTCCGACTGATGACCGCGCTCGCCCCGGCGGGCGCGCCGAACATCGTGGGACTCACGCTCTGCGTGGCGGCGTTGGTGATCCTCGTGACCATGGTGTATGCGCCGATCGCCGCGTACCTCGTGGAAGCGTTCCCCGCGCGGATCCGCTACACCTCACTCTCGTTGCCCTATCACGTGGCGAACGGGTACATCGGCGGGTTCACGCCGTTGATCGCGACCGCGCTGGTGGCGCGGACCGGGAACAACTATGCCGGGCTCTGGTGGCCGATCGGGATCGCCGCGATGACCTTCGTGGTGGGAATGGTGGCGCTGCGCGACACGCGGGGACTGAACCTCTGGCAGGAGGCGGTGGGACGCGACGGGCCGTAGGGGAACCGCCGAGCTGGGAATGGCGTATGATTCTCAGGGTACTTCTCCGGAGGGATGCCATGGCACGGACGACATGGTTGGCGGCAGCGGTGATCGTCGGCGTAGCGTCGAGTTCGCAGGCCCAGAGCTCTGGCTCCACGCCGGAGAGCTGCACGCTAGAGGTGCGCGAGAAGCCGCGCGCGGGGACGCGCTTTGCGGGGCCGGGCTTCGACGTGTGCACGCCGCCCGGGCAACTGCGCTACGGGCCGGCCGTCACCTACTCCGCCGCACTCGGCACCGGAAGCTGGACGCTCTCGCCGCAGTTCCGGATGTCGACGATGCAGAGTCGCTATCAGCCGTTTCTGCGAGGTAACGGACAGCGACAGGACTGGCAGGAGATCATCGATGGCCAGCCGGTGGATATCACGCTGGCGGCGCACGCCGGCGGCATCTGGACCGTGATCGCGAGCTGGCCCAACGGTCTGGTGTTCACCGGGAAGGCGATGGGCGGCTGGTACGCCGAGGAGCAGCTCGCGATCGTGCGGAGTGTGCGGACACAGGGGTCGCTGGCGCGGGTGCGCACCGACGCCGTCAAGAACGAGTTCGCGGACGGGGACGCGGTGCCGCGATAGGGCTCGATGCACGGGATCGATGGTCGCGACGCCGAGCTACTTGCTCGGCGTTGTGCGTTTGTGGAGCGGGTCCCCGCATCGCTCCGCTGCGCGTTAGGCTGCGAGCGCTCGCAGCCTAATGCGCTGAGGTGTCGCACGAGTGCTCGCGTGCATGGACTTGACCCGCTTTTGTGGAGCGCGGGTGGTTGGGATTTCAAGCGGCTGCTGATTCTACGGCATGGAGCTGTTCGAAAGCGAGCGGGGAGCGTTGGCCGAGGGCGGAGTGACGGCGGTGCGGGTTGTACCAGCCCTCGATGTAGCGGAAGAGCAGTAAGCGAGCTTCGGCGTGCGACGTGAAGCGATGCTTCGCCAGCAGTTCGCACTCGAGCGTGGCGAAGAAGCTCTCCGCCATCGCGTTGTCGTAGGCATCGCCGCGCGAGCCCATCGACGGTCGTACGCCGAGCGTCTGGCACCGTTGTCCGAAGGCGAACGCCGCGTATTGACTCCCCCGGTCGGAGTGATGAATGACGTCGCGCGGACGGCGTTGCGCGGCGGCCATGTCGAGCGCATCAAGCACGACGGTCGTGTGCCGCGTGTCCCGCATGGCCCAGCCGATGACACGCCGACTGAAAACATCGAGCACCACCGCGAGATAGAGGAAGCCCGCGGCGGTCGGCACATAGGTGATGTCCGCGACCCAGAGTTGATTGGGGCCGGTCGCCGTAAACTGCCGGTGCACCAGATCCGGCGACCGCGGGGCCTCCGGGGCCAGGCGCCGCGGGCGCGCCGGACCACGCCGCCGCGAGACTCCGCACAGGCCCTCGCGCCGCAGCAGGCGCGCGATCCGCTTCCGGCCGACGTGGTAGCCCGCCTCGCGCAGGTCCTCGTGAAGGCGGGGCGCACCGTAGGTACCACGCGACCGCTCGTGCGAGGCGCGCACGACGAGCAGCAACGCGGCGTCCCGCTGCGCCCGATCGGACGGCCCGCGGCGGCGCCACGCATGAAAGCCGCTCTCCGACACGCCGAGCACGCGGCACATCGTCACGATCGGGACGGTGGCCTGATTCGCACTCACGAACGCGAAGAGTCGGGCGGTATCGTCCCCGTCTCTCGTGCGAACCAGGCCGCGGCTTTTCCCAGGATGTCGCGCTCTACCTTGAGCTGTCGGTTCTCACGCCGGAGGCGGTGCAGCTCGGCCTTCTCCTCGCTGGTCACCACGCCGGGACGCTCGCCTCGATCCGCCTGGGCCTGAAAGATCCAGTTCCGAATGGTCTGCTCCGACGGCTCGAACTCCGCCGCCAGCTGCTTGGCCGTGCGTCCCGCACGGGCCAAGGCGATAATCTGTTCACGATAGGCCGGCGGGTAGGCGGCAGGACGACGGGACATCGGAGACTCCTCCTCTCACACAGAGAGTAAGGCTCCACCGAAACGGGTCAACTCCAGCAAGATGTTGCGGTGTGCGGAGATGAGCTGCGTTTCCTAGTCGATCCTGCTGGCGAATAGGTTGCGGGTGGGTGTAGGATATGTAGTTAGGTAGAACAGTCGAATACTCGTTCGGCGGCTCGAACTGATGTGGAGGAAACAACATGACAACCGTGATGTCACTGACAGCCCAAAACCGTCGGCGGTTGTGGATCATGTTTGGGATGACCTTTGCCTACGTCTTCGCGGAAGTTGTAGGCGGCTCTTGACGAACGGGCTCGCACTGCTCTCGGACGCCGCCCACATGCTCACCGACCCAGGTGGGCTGGGCTGGCGCTGTTCGCCTCGTGTATCTCCGCAAAGCCGGCGAGCCCCGCCCATACTTATGGCTACTACCGGGTCGAGATCCCTGCGGCGCTG
>JAIETI010000131.1 GCA_019745365.1 Gemmatimonadaceae bacterium
GCTCTGGTCGGTGCGGACGTCGAAGCCCATTCGCAGGTAGTCGTGCGTCCCAGGTGCGATCGTAACATTCGGCAGGATCGGGATCGCGGATGTCGGGCGCTGCAGGCTGCGCTCAACGTACGGCAGGAGCTGTGCCCCGCTCCGATGGAGGATCTCCGTGTTCGCCGTGAGCGATCCCTCTTGGAGCCGCCGGGAACTCGGATCGTGGAAGAACTGCGCGTTCACCATCGGCCGGAACCAGACGATCCCTGCCGGGCGCCACCGCGGCTGCAGCGTCCACTGGGCCATCGGACTCGTCAGCAGCACGTTCGGACGCGAGACGAACCCCGTGCGAGGCGTGTAGTCCTTGTTGACGACTCCGCCGGTGAGGCCGACCATCGACCGCGGCGTCGACCGTGTCATGCCATACGTGGCGGC
This sequence comes from Gemmatimonadaceae bacterium, assembly GCA_019745365.1. Taxonomy (GTDB): domain Bacteria; phylum Gemmatimonadota; class Gemmatimonadetes; order Gemmatimonadales; family Gemmatimonadaceae; genus JAIETI01. Next base: position 418 of record JAIETI010000131.1, read on the forward strand.
CACGCCCGTGCGACCGGCGTCGCTCGAGGTCGAGAGCATGGTGTTGAACTGGACCTGCTCGCCGATCCGCGTGATCGCATCCACCGCGAGCACCACATTGCGGCCCGCCGCGCTCGTCCCCGCGTCGCGCACCGCGACAAGACTGCCCACGCGCGTCGATCGCCCGAAGAACTGACTCACGCGCGCCACACCGAAGGTCGCCGCGCCAGCAGCCGATGCCCCTTCGCGCATCACCAAGGCGCCGACGTTCGTCCGTCCGCTGCGATACACGTAGCGCGACCCACCCGCGATCGGGCGGGGTGTCCCATCCTCGGCGAGGCCGATGCGTCGCGAAAAGAACGGCTGCACCACATAGCGACCGTTCAGTCCACTCGCACCGAGCAGGTCAGCATTCTCGAGGAAGAACTGGCGACGCTCGGGGAAGAACACCCCGAACCGCGTCAGGTTCACGACCTGTCGATCGACGTCGGCCTGGGCGAAGTCCGTGTGCACGGTCGCCTCGAGCAGACTGTTCGCGGTCGGTGCCCAGATCACCTCGCCGCCGATGTCGCTCGCGGAGTTCCATCCATTCGCCGTGCGCTGCGTCTGACCGAGCGCGAAGGGGCGGATACGCAGATTGGTGCGCGGCGGCGGCGGCGCGAGTGAGTCGAGGACGCCCGCGTAGGTCAGGCGCCAACTCGAGAACTGCCGTGGGAACGGCGTCCACGCGCTCCACTCCAACGCACGTCGCGTGTTCCGCACGAAGTTCACATCCCAGCTCGTCAGACCGCGCGCGTAGCGGATCGACGCCCACGGGATCGACAGCTCCGCGACCCACCCCGTGTCACTCGTGGTCGTCCGCACGCGCCACATCGCGTCCCAGTTGAAGTTGAACTGGTCGCCACCATCGAACGCCTGCACATCGGCCTGCGACCCGAGGGGACTCACCTGCAACTGGAACGTCGTGCGGTGATCGCCGAGCGGGCCGAGCGAGACCGCGAACACATCGGTGTCAAAGGTCTCGAAATCGCGGCGGAGGTCCGGCACACGGAACCCGCGCGCACCGGCCGTGTCACGACTGACCACGCCGAGGTAGAGGTTCGCCGAATCGAAGAGCACGCGCACCGTGGTGGGGAACCGCGTGCTCGGGCGATAATCGGGGCGCGTGACGGAGAAATCCGAGGCCACCTGCGCGTCGCCCCACGTGGCTTCGTCGAGTCGGCCATCGAGCGTGATCCGGCCGCCGGCGCGCCGTGCCGCGAGGTGTTTCCGCGTGGCCTCGGTCGGCTCGGGAACGATTTGCGGTGCCTGCGCGCCCACCGAGGTGCGTGCGAGCGCGAGAACGATCAGCCCACGCCGAACCGTGGGGGCGAGACGAGAACGCATCACCACCAATCTACGACGCGCCTTAGCCCGCGTCCCGGTCGCGACGCACCTGGATCCGCTTTCCTTTGATCGTCGTCGCGGAGAGCGCCCTCACGATCGCGTCGGCCTGGGCCTCGGGGATCTCGACGATCGAGTGCCGATCGAAGATCTGGATCGCGCCGATCGCGGACCCCTCCATCCCCATCTCGTTCGCGATCGCCCCGACCAGATCGCCGGGCCGGATCTTCGCCTTTCGGCCCGCACCGACGTAGAGCTTCGCGACGGCGTAGCCAGGTGCCGTGCGCGGTGCCTTCCCCTCGCGCTTCGCGTCGCGCGTGACGCGCAGCTCCGCGCCAGCGCGCGCCGGACGCTCGCGCGGCGCCGCTGCACCGGGGATCTCCGGCTCCGCCTCCGCCGCGCCCAACTCCGGCCATGCCTGCTTGGCGGCCGCCGCCGCGATATCCATGAGATCGAATTCGTCGGCAAGCGCCGCCACGATCCCACGCCACGCATCGAGATCACCGCCGAGGATCACTTCCCGGAGCGCGCCCTGCGCCAGCTCCCGCTGCCGCGCCTTCAGATCAGCGACCGTGGGCACACTCGCCATCTCGATCATCTGCCCGGTCACACGCTCGATGTTCTTGAGCATCCGATGTTCACGGGGCTCCGCGAGCGTGATCGCGACCCCGGTGCGCCCCGCGCGTCCCGTACGCCCGATGCGGTGCACATACGCCTCAGCCGCGGTCGGCACGTCGTAGTTCACCACGTGCGAGAGATGCGACACGTCGAGCCCGCGCGCGGCGACGTCGGTCGCGATCAAGAGCTCCGACGTGTGTGCGCGGAAGCGTTTCATCACGCGATCGCGTTGCTCCTGCGAGAGCCCGCCATGCAACGCTTCGGCATGATACCCGCGCGCGTTGAGCGTCTCGGTGAGATCGTCCACCTCAGTGCGCGTCCGGCAGAACACGATCGCACTCGTCGGATGCTCGACGTCGAGGATACGACCGAGCGCGGCCATCTTGTGCGCGCGCGACACCACGTAGGCGACCTGCCGCACCTTCGCGCTACGTCCTGCCTTCACGACCGCGGCGTCGATCTTGATGAGCTCGGGGTTCCGCAGATGCGTCTTCGCGATCGCCGCGATGCGCGGCGCCAGTGTCGCGGAGAAGAGCGCCACCTGCTTCTCGGCGGGGGTTGCAGCGAGGATCGCCTCGAGATCTTCGGCGAAGCCCATATCGAGCATCTCGTCGGCTTCGTCGAGGACGACCGTGCGCACACTCGCGAGGTGGATCGTGCGACGACGGATGTGGTCGAGTGCGCGCCCCGGCGTCGCGATGATCACGTCCGCGCCGCGCTTGAGCGATCGGATCTGCGTCTCCATCGACGCGCCACCGTAGATCGGCACCGCGACCGCGCCGATCGACTTCCCGTATCGATAGAAGGCCTCGGCCACCTGCATCGCGAGCTCGCGCGTCGGCACCAAGACCAGCGCGGCGGTGCGTTCGCGCGGCGCGGCGTCGGGGGTCAGGCGATGCAGGAGCGGGAGCGCGAAGGCGGCGGTCTTCCCCGTCCCGGTCGCGGCTTGTGCGAGCACGTCGCGGCCAGCGAGCAGCGGTGGGATCGCGGCCATCTGGATCGGCGTCGGCTCTTCGTAGCCGAGCGCGGCGAGTGAGGTGAGCACGCGCGGATCGAGGTCGAGCGAGGCGAACCCCGCAGTGGGTTCGGTGCCTGCGGGGAGTGTGGCCATCCGGAAAGCTACACCCATCGGCCCCTCTCGCGGGCGTCCCGCGGCAGAGGCATCTTCTCTCGGTGGCACCCTCCCCCTCGCCCGACGTCGGCCTATGAACCGCATGAACCGCTTCCTCGCCCTGCTCACGCTCGCCGTGAGCGCTACCCAACTCGCCGCGCAGGCCCTCTCCTTTGATGAGATGCGCTGGCGACAGATCGGCCCCACACGCGCGGGACGCGCGCGGGCAATCGCGGGGGTCGCGACGCAACCGAACACCATCTACGCTGGGTTCGACAACGGCGGCGTCTGGCGCACGACCGACTACGGTGCGAACTGGGTCCCCCTCTTCGACGACCAACCCACCGGCTCGATCGGGGCCATCGCGGTCGCCCCCTCTGACCCGAACATCATCTACGTCGGGAGCGGCGCGGGGATCATCCGCCCCGACCTCGCCATCGGCGACGGGATGTACAAGTCCATGGACGGCGGAAAGCGCTGGACGCACCTCGGCTTGCGCGAGAGTCAGATGATCGCCGCGATCGCGGTCGATCCGACCAACCCGAACCGCCTCTTCGTCGCCGTCCTCGGCCATCCCTACGGACCGAACCCCGAGCGCGGCGTGTTCCGCTCGCTTGACGGGGGCGCGACCTTCGAGAAGGTGCTCTACAAGGACGAGTACACGAGCGCAAACGAAGTGCTCATGGATCCGAGCGATCCGAACACGCTCTATGCGACGCTCTGGCAACAGCAGCAGAGCTTCATTGAGGGACAGGGGTTCGGCAACACCGGGATGGGGATCTTCAAGTCCACAGACGGCGGCACGACGTGGCAGCAGATGAGCGAGGGACTCCCCGAGATCCTGCAGGCGAACATCGCGATCGCACCGAGTGAGCCGCGGACCCTGTACGCGACGATCGCACCGCTGAGCGGCCCCATTCGGTTCTATAAGTCGGTCGACGGTGGCGCCCACTGGTTCCAGCCCGTAAACGGCGCGAACAACGAACGCCCCAACGCTCGGCAGGATATGCGCCCGCTGGGTCGGATCGGCGGCGGCGATCTCCCGACGCTCGCAATCGACCCGAAGGACCCGAACGTGGTCTACACCGCGAGCACGGTCATGTGGCGCACGATGGACGGCGGCCTCACCTGGTCCGCCGTGCGCGGTGCGCCAGGCGGCGATGACTATCAACGCATCTGGATCAATCCGCTCAATCCACAGATCGTCGCCGCCGTGGCGGATCAGGGCGCAGTGGTCTCGGCAAATCGCGGAGCCTCGTGGAGTAACTGGTACAACCAGAACACCGCGGCGATGTACCACGTCACGACGGACAATGCGTTCCCCTATCGCGTCTGCTCGGGGCAGCAGGATTCGGGGTCCGCGTGCGTGAACAGTCGTTCCGACGACGGGCGCATCACCTTCCACGACTGGCATCCGGTGAACATCCAGGAGTACGGGATGGCGGCGCCGGACCCAAAGGACCCCGACATCGTGTTCGGGAGCCAGCGTTCCGGCGTCTCGCGCTACGACCGCCGCACGGCGCAGACGCAGCAGGTCGGGCCCGATGTGTCTGGCACGCTCCCGGGCGGAGGATCACTGAGCCGCAACGTGCGTACGATGCCGTTGCACTTCTCACCGGTGGACAACACCACGCTCTACTACGCATCGAACGTGGTGTGGAAGAGCACCGACAAGGCGCACAGCTGGACGCGCATCTCCCCCGATCTCACGCGGCAGACGTGGGAGGTCCCGGCGAACGCGGGGAAGTACGCGAGCACCGTGCGCCCGGCACCGATGGGAAGCATCACCGCCCTCGCGCCCTCGCCGCGCACCCTGACCACGCTCTGGGCTGGCTCCGACGATGGAAAGATCCAGGTCACCACCGATGGTGGCACGACCTGGCGCGACGTCACGCCTCCCTCCGTCAAGCCGTGGGCGCGGGTGTTCAACATCGACGCCGGCCATCACGATGCGCGCACGGCGTACGCAGCGGTGAACACGCTGCGGCTCGACGACATCAATCCGCACTTCTTCCGCACGCACGACGGTGGTGCGACCTGGACGGAGATCAACACCGGGATCGCCAGTGGCGCGGTTGCGAACTCGATCCGCGAGGATCCACGGCAGCCGGGACTCCTCTACGCCGCGACCGACCTGCAGGTCTGGGTCTCGTTCGACGATGGTGATCACTGGCAGTCGCTCAAGAACGGGATGCCGGCGATCTCAGTGCGCGACATCCAGATCAAGGATGATTCGACCTGCCACTGCGCGGACTTAGTCGCGGGCACGCACGGCCGCGGCTTCTGGATCTTCGACAACGTCACACCGCTCCGGCAGGCGGCCGCCGCGCGTGCCGCCGTGGCCAAGCGCGCACCGCATCTCTTCGCGCCAGGGACCGCCGTCCGTGTGCGCTTCGCCACGAACGAGCCGACCCCGTGGCCGCCGGAGCTCCCTGCCGGCGAGAACCCACCACCCGGTGGGATCATCGACTACCTCCTCCCCGTCGACGCCACTGGGCCAGTGACACTCGAGATCGTCGACGCGCGCGGGCGTACCGTGCGCTCGTACTCGAGCACCGAACCGGTCTTTGAGCCTGATCCGGGAAAGGACCTCGCCGCCTACGACGAGGTGTGCCAGACGAATCCGACCGCGGCTTACTGTGGGCTCCCGCTCTACTGGCCGGCGCCGCAGTACATCATCTCCACCAAGGCGGGGATGCATCGCTTCTCGTGGGACCTCAAGTACGATCCGGTCTCGCCACAGGATCTGATCCCCGCGGGTGACGAAGAGGCCACCGGCGCCGTTCCGGGACGCACCTATCCGCAGTACAACGTGCCTTGGGCACCGCCCGGGAAGTACACCGTGCGCCTTACCGCGAACGGTGTGACGGTCACGCAACCGCTCACCCTTGTGCTCGATCCCCGCGTGCGGATCGCGCCCGCGGCGCTCGCGCGTCTCACATCGCTCAGCGAAGAGATGTACTTCGGTGCGGTGGAGACCCACCGTGCGTTCAATGAAGCACGAGCGCTCGCGACGCGTGCCGCGTCCCTCTCCGGCGCTGCAGCCGATACCCTGAAGGCCGAGCTCGAACTCCTCGCGCCCACGGGGCTGCAGCGCAACATTCGATTCTTCCGTCGACGCGGTGCGGTCGCCACACCCTCGCTCGAAGCGGTCAGCAACGGGCTCCAAGGTGCGGCGATGGCGATGCAAGCCGCCGAGGTCGCGCCGACCGCCGCACAAGTCGCGGCCGTCACCGCCGCCCGCGAGCAGCACCGGCTCGTCATGACGCGATGGACGGCGGCGAAAGCGAAGGCCGCCGCGCTCGGCGTGAAATAGCCGCGATCAGCTCCGTTCGAACACGGTGGCCCCACCGGTCACCGTGCGCACGACGGCGATGTCCTTCAACGCGAGCGGGTCCACGCGATGGGGGTCCTGCGCGAGCATCACGTAATCGGTGAGCTTCCCAGCCGTGATCGATCCCTTCTCCCGCTCCTCATACGAGGCGCGGGCGCCGTGGAGCGTGCCGATCCGGATCGCTTCGGCGACCGTCACCCGCTGGTTCGGTCCCCACTCTTTGCCACGGTAGTCGCGGCGCGTGACCATCGACTGGAGCGCCATCATCGGCTCGAAAGGCCCGGGCTGGTAGTCGGACGCGCCTGGCACCGCGATCCCCACATCCAGGAAGGAGCGGTGGCAGAACATGGAGCGCATCTTCTCATCGCCGTACTGCGCCCACTTCTCGCCGTGATAGTAGATGTAGGTCCAGAACGGGGTGGGGATCGATCCCGTCGCGCGGATCCGTGCGATCAGCTCCGGTGTCACGAGCGAGCAGTGCTCGATCCGATGGCGACGGTCCGGGTGCGGCCACTTGGCGAGCGCACGCTCATAGGCGGAGAGGACCATCCCGATCGTGACATCGCCGTTCGCGTGAATGCCGACTTGCCAGCCGTGTGAGTGCGCGTCATCGACCGCCGCATCGATCTCCGCCTGCGTCATGGTGAGGATGCCGTAGTCGTTCGTCCCGACGTACGGCGTGCTCATCCGCATCGTGCGCTCGCTCGCGGAACCGTCCGCCGCGTACTTCACACCACCGATCCGGATCCAGGCATCGCCGAACCCGGTCTGTACACCGGCGTCGCGGAGCTTCTCATACGCGGCCGGCGCCATCATGAGGTACGCGCGATGCTTGAGCTGTCCCGCGCGGCGCGCCTCCTCGTAGGCGGTGAGCAGCTCGGCACCCGTCCACGCGCTATGCACCGAGGTGAGTCCCGCCGCCGTCATCAGCCGCGAGATATGCGCCATCCCCTGCACGGCGCGTTCACGTTCCTGTGCGGGCGTGAAGACGGGGCGCGTCCCCGCCCGCTCGATCCGATCGCGGGCCAGTTCCGCCACACGACCACTCAGCTCACCATCCGCATCGCGGAAGTAGCGGCCGTCCGAGGGGTCCGGCGTCTCGCGTGTGACGCCGCCGTTCGCGAAGGCGAGCGAGTTGTAGAAGCTCGTGTGCCCACCGCGATGATGCACCGCGATCGGATGCGTCGTCGAGACCGCATCGAGATCGCGCCGCGTCAGTGGCCGGTCGAGCTTGGTGTCATCGAAGAACTCCCCGGTCACCCACTCCCCCGGTGGGGTCTTCGCCGCGCGCTCCCGCAGCGCGCGCTGCAGCTCGGCGAGCGTGCGCACGTTCGCATTCACATCGAACAGCTCCGCGACCCCACTCGGATGCGAGTGCGTGTCGATGAACCCGGGGAGCACCGTCATCCCGCGTCCGTCGATCACCTGCGTGCGCGCGGTCGCGAGATTCCGAATGTCCGAGCTATTCCCAACAGCAAGGAAGCGCCCCTCCTTCACCGCGAACGCCTCGGCGGTGGGGAGCGCGGCATCCTGGGTGTAAACACTCGCGTTGACCACGATGCTGTCGGCCTCGATCCCCTGCCCTCGCACCGCGAGCGGTGGGGGCGGTGCCGGAGTCATCGCGTGCAGTGCGCGGGGGGCGCGCGGGAGTTTCCACCCGCCCGCGAGGAGCGCGGCGATTCCGAGGAACTCGTGACGTGAGATACGACGCATGTCGGGCCCTCAGGTGAGCGAACGCGGGAAAACGTACGCCGACACCGCAGGCGCGGCCACCGATGGCTCCCCGTCTCGGCGCGGCGTAGCTTCACGGGATGTCACACGTTGCCCTCGGCCACTTCGCGAGCGGGACGCGGATCCCCGCTTCGAGCGCGCGCACCGCTCCCATCCTCGATCCCGCACAGGGAACGATCCAAGCCACCGTCGCCCTCGCGGACGCGACTGACGCGGAGCGCGTGATCGCCGGTGCGACCCGCGCCGCACCGGCGTGGGGTGAACGCTCGGCGCTCGATCGGGCCCGCGTGCTCTTTCGTTTTCGCGAACTCTGCCTCGCGAACGCGGACGAGCTCGCACGCGCTATCTCGCGCGAGCACGGCAAGGTGCTTGCGGATGCGCACGGCGAACTCCAACGGGGACTCGAGGTCGTCGAGTTCGCGGTCGGTATCCCCCACCTGATGAAGGGAGAGTTCAGCGACGCGGTCGCGCGCGGGATCGACATGCACTCCCTGCGGCAGCCGCTCGGCGTGGTGGCGGCGATCACGCCGTTCAACTTTCCCGCGATGGTCCCGCTCTGGATGATCGCTCCCGCGCTCGCCTGCGGGAACGCGGTCGTGCTCAAGCCCTCCGAACGCGACCCGTCCACGGCGCTCCGCCTCGCCGAGCTCTTCGTCGAAGCGGGCGGGCCGCCCGACGTGTTCAACGTGCTCAACGGGGATGCGGAGGCCGTGAACCTCCTGCTCGCCGATCCACGCATCCAGGCCGTCAGTTTTGTCGGCTCGACGCCGATCGCGCATCACGTCTATCAGACAGCGGCCACCCACCGCAAGCGTGTGCAAGCGATGGGTGGCGCGAAGAACCACCTCGTCGTGCTCCCTGATGCCGACCTCGATCAGGTCGTCGAGTCGTTGATGGGAGCAGCGTTCGGCTCCGCCGGGGAGCGTTGTATGGCGATCTCGGTCGCGGTCGTCGTGGGGGATGCCACCGCAGACGTACTCGTCGCGCGCCTCGCGGAACGTGTGCGTGCACTCCGCATCGGCGCGCCGACGGACGCTGGCGTGGAGATGGGACCACTGGTCACCGACGCACATCGCGCTCGCGTGACGGGCTACATCGCGGCCGGCGTCACCGAGGGTGCGACCCTCGTCGTCGATGGTCGCACGCATCCGGCGACGGCGAACAACGGCTTCTTCCTCGGCGGATCGCTCTTCGACCAGGTGCACCCGGAGATGTCGATCTATCGCGAGGAGATCTTCGGTCCCGTCCTCTGCGTGGTCCGCGTGCCGACGGCCGACGCCGCGCTGGCGCTCTGCGATGCCCATCCCTACGGGAACGGCGTGGCGATCTTCACACGGAACGGCGGGGCTGCGCGCGAGTTCGCACATCGCGTGCAGTGCGGCATGGTCGGGATCAATGTCCCGATCCCGGTCCCGCTCGCCTTCTACTCCTTCGGCGGGTGGAAGGACTCCGCCTACGGCGACCACAACCAGCACGGCATGGACGGCGTTCGCTTCTATACCAAACTGAAGACCGTCACCACGCGCTGGCCGAGCGGGAGTGATGCGGCATCGTTCACGATGCCGCTGTTGAAGTAGCGCGCTACGCCGGCACGCGCTCGATCGCGCGGCGCACCTTTGCCACCAGTTCGTCGACCTGGGCTTCACTGATGATCAGCGGCGGCGAGAGCGCGATCGTATCACTCGTCACGCGGATCAGAGCGTTCTGCACCTTGAAGCAGTCGATGAACACCTCGTAGGCGCGCGCGCCGATCGCGTCCGCGCGCGACGCCAGTTCGATGCCCGCGACGAGTCCGACGTTCCGCACATCGATCACGCCCGGCGCGCTGCGCAGGGAGTGGACCGCGTTCTCCCAGTACGGCGCGAGCGCCTTTGCGCGCGCAAAGAGCCCCTCCGACTGATAGAGGGAGAGCGTGGCGAGTCCTGCGGCCGCCGCGAGCGGATGGCCGCTGTACGTGTAGCCGTGGAAGAACTCGATCCCCTTGGCGGAGGCGTTGACCACGGTGTCGTAGATCCACCCCTGCACCGCGGTCGCCCCGAGCGGCACGGCACCATTCGTCACGCCCTTCGCGAGCGTGATCATGTCCGGTGTCACGCCGAACGACTGCGCGGCGAAGGGGGCGCCGAGTCGGCCGAGTCCCGTGATCACCTCATCGAAGATCAGCAGGATGCCGTGCGCGGAGCAGATCGCGCGCAATCGCTCCAAGTATCCGACCGGAGGCACGAGCACACCGGTCGATCCCGCCACCGGCTCCACGATCACCGCGGCGATCGTCTCGCCACCGCGCTCCGTGATGATCTGCTCGAGCGCATCGGCGAGTGAGGCGCCATGCGCCGGCTGCCCGCGGGAGAAGGCGTTGTGTGCGGGATCGTGCGTGTGCGGGAGGTGATCGGTGAGCGGAAGGAGCTGCGCGGCGAACGTCTTGCGATTCAACTCGATCCCGCCGACGGAGATACCCCCGAAGCCGACGCCATGATAGCCGCGGAGGCGACCGACGAAACGCGTCCGCTGCGGCTGGCCGTTCGACTGATGGTACGCGAGCGCGATCTTCAATGCGCTATCGACTGCCTCAGAACCGGAGTTCGAGAAGAACACATGATCGATGCCAGTCGGGAGTATTCCCTTAAGGGCGTTCGCGAGCGCGAAGCTCCCCGGGTGTCCCATCTGGAACCCGGGCGCGAAATCGAGTGTGCGCGCCGCCTCGGCGATCGCGTCGGCGATCGGCGCACGGCAGTGCCCCGCGTTGACGCACCAGAGTCCTGCGGCGCCATCGAGGATCTCCCGCCCATCCGCCGAGCGGTAGTGCATGTCCTTCGCGCTCACCAACAGGCGCGGGTCGGCCTTGAACGCCTTGTTCGCCGTGAACGGCATCCAGAGGGCGTCGAGCGCTTCGGGGGTGTACGTCGTCATCGGTGCGAGGGCGAAGGGTCGGCGGACCCCCACAACGTTATGGATGCCACGCGAGCGCGGCTAGGCGAGCTCGGCGAGGAGCTGCTCGGTCGTCACGGGTCGCACCCGCGGTCCGAAGCTGGTGATGTTCGCCAATGTCGCGTTGTGGTGTGCGATCACCTGTGTCGCGGTCAGTGCGTCGTTCCCCGCGGAGGTGTGGCCATCGGCGATCAGCGTAACCGGATAGCCGAGCGCGAGCGCGCGGCGGGTGGTGGTATCCATGCAGAACTCCGAGTGCATGCCGCCAATGATCAGCTCCGTCACGCCGAGTGCGATGAGGCGATCCTGCAGCGTGGTGCGCAGGAAGGAGTCGGGCGTCGTCTTCCGGATACGCTCATCGTTCGGCGTCGCGTCGAGTCCCTTCGCGAGCTCCCAGGCAGGGGTGCCGCGTTCGAGGTACCCAGGGCCGGACTCGTGTTGGATGAAGAACACCGGTGCGTGTCGGGCACGCATCGCGGTTGCCACCCGGTTCAATCGGGCGATGACTGGCGCGCTCTCGAAGGCGGCTCCCTCTCCTTCACAGAGCCCTTGCTGCATATCGATGATGAGGAGGGCCGTGCGCGTCACGCCGATGGTCGTCGGCCGATGATCACCGTGGCCGCAATGAGGAGCCACGACACGAGCGGAACGAGGAGATACGGCATCGCGTTCTCAGACGCGGCCGGCATCGGGATCACGCCGCCGTAGACCGCGAGCGACCCGATCGCGATCAACGCGCAGGCGAGCGTGAGCACCCGTCGGCCCGACATCCCCCACGAGATCGACACCCGATCCACGACGAGGAGGCCGAGGAATGGAGAGAGCACCCACCCGCCGAAGAGGACGCGGAGCACGAGCGGCGGATTGCCAGCTCGCAGCATCAGGATCATCGACCCCGCGGCACCGATCACGGTCAACGCGATCGCAACGCGATGCATCGCCTCTGCGCCGGGCGCGCGCGCCGCATGCGCCGCCGTGAACACCATCGGATCCTCGCCCGAGCCCCAGTTCCGCATCGTCGCCTCCCTGCGACAGGTCGCTCGTCAGCGACACGGAGGAAAGATATCACGATCGGTCGTGCCGCCGCGACGGGTGAAGTGGCGCCTCCGTCAGTTCGCCGAAGTGCGCCGCCACGCGAGGAAGAACAGGAGACCGAGCCCGAGATCGAACAGCCCCGCGATGAGTACGTCTGGCCCGACGCGCTGTAAGGCGTAGAGGAGGACGCAGGGGAGCCCGAATGAGAGTTTCTCGACCACCGCGATCGGCATGAGTCGCCGAAAACGCGCCACGTCGGTCGCAATCACGAGGAACGCGAGCTGCCACGCGAGCGCGACACCGACGAAGCCGTAGAAGTGCTCAGGGCGTGTCAGCGGTGTCGGGAGCGGAAGGCCGACCCCGAGTTCTAAGAGGTACTGCGGTGCGAGCGCCACGATGCCGAGGATGCCGGCCCAACGGAACACGCGAGCGGCGAAGCGATGATTCGGGGTCATCCGTCCTCCGACTTGGTCTCCGTCCTCTTCATCCGCGAGAACGGATATCCGTTGCACCCCGTGCGCGGGCGAGTGCGGTCAGCACTCGGTGTCGCGCGGGCGCCTTCTCGTGTCGGCGAACGATACGCCGTGAGGCAGAAGCCCCACCGGTACGGCTCCATTCCCGTGAACGGCATCCAGTCCACCCGCGTCCACTTCCCGCCGTCCGTCGGGTTGGTCGAGTCGTTCTGGGCAATGAAGAACGACTCCGTGACGTTCCACTCGACGATGTGATATCGCGCTCGGGGGTGCTGCTCGAACCGCTCCGACGTCACCGTGAAACTGTTCTCATAGTCGTCCACGAAACGCCCAACGAGGAATGCCGGCGGACGCGCCGGCGATCGCGCGGGTGTACGGCACCCGGCAGCTGCGACGAGCGCGCAGAGGAACATCCCGCGCACGAGCGCTCTCACTCGCCAGCCGCCGATGCGTAGAACTGCAGTCCGTTGCCATCCGGATCGTGCAGATGGAACTCCCGCGTCCCCCACGGCGTGTCCGCGGGGCGGTGATACGGCGACGCGTGTGCCGCGGCAATCGCTTCCGCAGCAGAGAGCTCGATCTCAGCGAACAACGTGTCGACATCGTGCACCAAGATCCGTACCACCGGTGTGTCGTGTCCGGTCGCTCGGCCCGCGTCCGCATGCCATTGCAGGTGGAACTCGACGGCATCGCGCCGAACGGCAGCGTATCGCGGTGCCGCGTCGTCATCGCGGAACGGGCAGGCGAAGCCGAGCGCCGCGAAGAACTGAATCGTGCGTTCCACGTCGCTGCAGGCGAGCACGGGGTGCACGGCGAGCAACTGCGGTCTCACGGCACGACCATCCCCGTCAGCTGATAGAGTTCCTTCGATCGATACACCCGCCCCGCGCGCAACACCGTCTCCGTGCGCCGCAGGTCGGTGATCTGCTCGTACGGCTTGCCGGCGACGATGGCGATGTCAGCGACCTTCCCGACCGCGACACTGCCGTACTGCGCGCTGTCACCCATCACCCGCGCCGACACGATCGTCGCCATCTGCAACACGGCCGCCGCGGGGATCCCCGCGCGCTCATAGATCTCCAACTCGCCGTGGTACGACAGCCCTTCGATGTTGTCGGTGCCAGGAACGAGCGTGATCCCCGCATCGTACAGCCGCTTGAGATAGCGCGCATACGTCGCCGTGAGCGCATGACTCCGCGCGCGATCGGTCGCGCTCACTCCGCTCGGATACGCGAAAACACGACGGCTGATCGGCGGAAGCCACGCGAGCGAGGGCCCGAGTACCGGATGCAACCCTGAGCGCAGCGGGTCCATCCCGGACTCATAGACATTGAACGTCCCATCCACGACCGTTCCCTTGCGACGGAGCAGCTGCAGCAACGCCGTCACCTGCGGCGTGTTCACATCGAACGTCGGCGCCATCTCCGCGGCGAAGTTCGAGTATGCACGCATCCGAGGCACGAACAGCGAGTCGGGATACAACGACGAGATCAAGAACGCCGCGTGCTGGAACTCATCAAAGCCCAGCTCGACGGCCGACGCGATCGTCAGACCGCGTGGGATGTGTCCCGACAAACGAAGCCCACGCTTGCGCGCTTCTGCGGCGATCGTCGGCACCAGATCAGGGTGCACCAAGTTGTAGAGCTTGATCTGTCGATAGCCGAGCGAGTCGTAGCGCGCCACCCACGCACGCGCCTCCGCCTCCGTGCGCACGAGCACCTCACTCGGCCCTGCCCACGCTCCCGGCCCTTCGATGAAGCCAGCGAGAACGACTCGCGGTGACGCGATCGTCCCCGCATCCGCGCGGGCACGACGCGACAGCGCGACGTCGATGTCCGCCGCCATGTCCCGCACCGTCGTGATCCCGGCCGCGAGCTGCCTGAGCGCACCATCGACCTCGGAACCCAGGCCGAGGTGCGTGTGCATGTCCCACATCCCAGGGATGATCGTCTTTCCGGTTGCATCGATGATCGTGGCTCCGGTCGGTGCGCGCACGGAGTCGGCCGGGCCGACCGCGATGATCCGCCCGTCGCGCACGACGACACTCATCCGTGGTCGTGCTGTGCCGCGCTCGCTGTCGAAGAGCGTACCGTTCGTGATCGCGACCGTACCGGCCATGTTCGCGTGTAGCCGCGCCGCAATCGCACTCGCCTGTGCCTCTCGCCACCGCGTCTCCGCGGCTCGCAGCGCCGGGAGGATCCCCTCGTTCCCCGCGCGCACGGTGATGAACCATCCGGCGTCGTCCGCGACGAGCGCGTCACGTTCGTCGAGCCATACGCCGCTGGGTGCGCCTTCGAAGACGTCGATCGTCACGAACCGGAGCCGCGTCGAGCGCCCATCGACGACCAGCGTGGTCTCGGCGCTCACCGCCGCGCGTGCGCGCCCCACCGGTAGGAGTGGCATCGTCGTGCCCGCTTGCGTCAGCAGATGCCGCGCGAGCAACGCCATCTCGTACGGCGTGCGCGCATTCGAGAGATAGAACGGCGACCCGACCGTCGCGACCGACTCCGTGTCAGCCCCAACAATCCATCGCGTCCGTGCGGCATCACGCTCAAAGCGCTCTCGACGATCCGTCGCGATGAACTCCGACGTCATCCCGTTCACCGTGAGCGTGCGCTCCGCACCCCGCGCACCATCCGTCGTCAACTGCACCTGCACTGACGGCCCGCGCTGACGGTCTTGATAGCGAAACTGCACGGTCGTGGAGTCGCCGCGAACATCGACTCGCATTTCGCCCGCTGGCCGCCCGTGATTCACGACGACGAAACGTGAAGGAGCGCGCACGTCCTGTGCGAACAGGGCGGTCGAGC
>JAIETI010000062.1 GCA_019745365.1 Gemmatimonadaceae bacterium
GCGCCGAATGCGGGTGGTGAACCGACGGGTGACTTGGCGGCCGCGATGACGACGGCGTTCGGTGACTACGCGAAATTCCGTGAGCAGTTCGCGGCGGCGGGCGTGGGGCGCTTCGGCTCCGGCTGGGCCTGGCTCGTGGCGGCGAAGGACGGGACGGTGTCGCTCATGAGCACGCCGAACCAGGACAACCCGCTCATGGAGGGGAAGCACGCGCTCCTCGGTTGCGACGTGTGGGAGCACGCGTACTACCTCAAGTATCAGAACCGTCGCCCGGACTACATCCAGGCGTGGTTCAACACGATCCACTGGGGCGAGGTCGCGACGCGGTACGCGGCGCGGTAACGCGCGGCGGGATCGCAGGTGTCACGAGCGCCACTCGACGGGAGTCGGGTGGCGCTCGGCTAGGGCGGCCGCCTGTCGACGCTCAGGGTGGATTCGGTAGCATGTCTCTTAGGCCTCTAAGCCTGATTCGTGCGAGCGAGTCCTTCACCGCTGCCACGCGCACGTCGCGTGCAATTCGCAGGTCAAGCGCCTCACGCGGCGTGACCGCGCGAGCGGAGCCCGTGCCCAGCAGTTCGCGCACGGTATCGGGCGTCACGATGAATCGTCGTGCCTCGCCGCACCTCGTTAGCACGAGCGTGTCTTCGCGCACCTCCGTGCTTCTGGTTCTCATCCCCGCGTCCGGCGTGCTCGCCTCTCCCGGACAGTTCAGGGCGTAGAGCCCTGGCCCCTCACGCCGCCTGACCGATCCGTCGGCGAAGCCGACACTCGAGGCGACCATTTCTCGTTCGAGACTGCGCGCGACGCGCCAAGGACCTCCCGGCAGTTGCACGAAGAGTGATTCGCTGCGCCAGAACGCACGCCACACCGCGACACTATCGCGCCGGAGTTCGATGGTGTCGCCGATCACCGCGCGCACGGGCTCGGCGGCACTGCGGTTGGGCTGCGCCTGAACCGCCGCTGTGCTCAGCACCAATCCGACCGCAGCGCGACATGCGAGCCGAGTTACCACAATCGGCCGCCGATGGCGGAATGCCGAGCGCCCACCGGCCCGCCAGATAAGCACGCGCGCATCCCTTCTCGATCCCTCCTGCATCTAGTTTCCACAGCGCCCTCCCTGGTAAATCGCGCTCAGATCATCAATGAATCCCTGAACCTCCTCATACCGTGCACGCGCCTCGTCGTACCGAACATACGCCATCAGGACTTCGTATTTCGCACTGCCGTCCGCATTCCTGAGGTGGGCGACGGAGGCGTACTCGTCGAATGCCGCCTCGTATTGCTCCGATCGCGCAATCAACTCCCGACTGGTGGCAAAGATCGCGAGCGACACCTGAGAGCAGAACACCTGATCAATCCGAGCGCGAAACGGATCCGCGAAGGCAAGTTCCTCCGTGAGGATCTCGCCGCTTCCGCGCAAAGGCGCCCTCAGCGCGTCTACACGGAGTTGACTCATCTCAAGCAAGCGACGCACTTCGTCAAGCGTGGGCAATCGCTTACCAGACCGCAACGCCTCCGCCACCGCTGCCATCGACGATCGGGAGGATTGAAACGTCGTGAGAAACTCGCGTACCCGCAGTGCGCGCGCTTCCGACAGCTCCGCTCGGCTCGATGCGAGCCTTGCACTGAAGGCGGCGGACCCTGCGATGGGGGATCCCACTTCAGGGGGGAGTAGTCGAGGTCTTTGGCGTCCGAGCAATGCGATCGCCCGCGTCAGTTCCAGCTGAACTTCGGGTTGAAGCTGCGAGTTATTGCGCGGTGCAGTGGCTGGTACTGGAGTGGCGTCGCAGGCGCCTGTGCCGACTGCAAGCACAAGACCGGCTAGCCGAGCGATCCGACGCATCCGTGGCTGCTCCTGAGAGAGGAGCCATTAACGTAGGGTTCGAGCGTGGGGGGGCAAGTACCGTGCCGTCTGGCTGCGACGGCGATTGCGGCGGGAGAACCGATCGCTAGTCCCGCTCCCGCGGAATCCGGGGCATCGTCGCACGCGGCGTCGCGTGCCCACTCACCTGCTCCGCCAGTCCGTGGTCCGCAGTGTCCTTGTCCACGCCGGGGACTGGCCCAGCGAGGCGCGAAAGGACGGGCGGCGTGAGGAAGGTCGAGCCCGCGACCATCAGCATCAACGCGCCAAACTGGCCCTGGTCGAGGACCGCCATTGAGAGGCCGATCTGTGCGAAGATGAGCCCGACCTCGCCGCGCGGCACCATCGCGACGCCGACGAGCAACTTGTTCCCGTCGAACCACCAGGGCGCGTAGCCTGCGGCGACCTTCCCGACCACGGCGACCACGAGGAGGGCGAGGCCAAGCAACAGTGGGCCACGTTCGAAGAGCGCACCGAAATCCACGGCCGCGCCCACCGACGCGAAGAAGACCGGCACGAAGAACTGCCCGATGCCTCCGGCGGCCTCCTCCACCTCGCGTCGCTGCGGCGTGGAGTGCAGCACCGTTCCCGCCGCAAAGGCGCCGATGATCATCGCCGATCCCGCCCACTCCGCGAGCGCTGCGGCGATGAAGGCGAAGCCCACGGCGACGAGTCCCACCGCGCCCGTCAGCTCCAGTCGTGCGACGAATCGCAGGATCGGGCGGAGCGCAGCGCGCCCCACGAGGAGCGCGAGCACGATGAAGGCGATCGCCAGGAAGGTCGTGCGGCTCACGCTCGCCACGGTCACCGCACCACCCGTCACCACACCCGTCACTACCGACAGGATGACGAGGCCGATCACGTCGTCGATCACCGCGGCGCCGAGCACCACCTGCCCTTCATCAGATTTCAGGCGGCCGAGGTCGGCGAGCACGCGCGACGAGATCCCGATCGAGGTCGCGGTGAGCGCCGCGCCGATCACAAGTGCAGGAAGGGTCGCCACGTCGAATGCACGCGCGACGAGATCGCCGAACAGAAAGGGGAGCGCGACGCCGACGACCGCGACCATCATCGCGGTGCCCCCCACCGCGCGCAGCGCGCGTAGGTTGGTCTCGAGCCCGATCTCGAAAAGGAGCACGATCACGCCGATCTCGGCGATCGCGTGGATCATGGGCTCGGTGGGATCGAGCCAGCCGAGTACGCTCCCACCCAGGAGCGCACCGGCCACGAGCTCGCCGAGGACGATCGGCTGCTTGAAGCGCCGCGCGAGCGCACCGCAGGCGCGCGTCGCGAAGATCACCGCGGCGACACGGAGGAGGAGCGAGGCCACCGCCCCGCCCTCAGCCGCGGCCGCGAGCATCACTTCGCCGCCTCGCCCTCGAGGTAGGTGTACCCCTCCAATCCCGCGACGTAGTCCGCGATGAAGCTATTGGCCTCGGCGCGCGTGATGTTCGGGCACGACTGCACCTTGCGACGGAAAGTCATGAGGAGGTCGGTCGCGCGGAACTGCACGTAGTTCAGCACCTCGGTCACCGTGTCGCCGTGTACGAGATCGGTGATCTCGTACCCCGTGTCGGTGAGCCGGAGATGCACGGCGTTCGTGTCGCCGAACAGGTTGTGCAAATCGCCGAGGATCTCCTGATACGCGCCGGTGAGGAAGATCCCGAGGAGATAGGGATCGCCGTCGCGGAACGGGTGCAGTTCGAGCGAGGGCTGTCCGTCACGTCCGCCGATGAAGCGATCGATTTTGCCGTCGGAGTCACAGCTCACGTCCTGCAGTGTGCCACGGCGCACCGGCTCTTCGTCGAGGCGGTGGATCGGCATGATCGGAAAGAGCTGATCAATCGCCCAGTTGTCGGGGAGCGACTGGAAGAGCGAGAAGTTGCAGAAGTAGCGATCGGTGAGCGTCGCCGCGATGTCCGAGGCGATATCCTCGAAATCGTCGCGATGTTCGCTCATCGCGCGAGCGATGGCGTTCATCGTGGCGAGGTGGATCTGCTCGCACGCCGCACGCTCGCGCAGGGAGAGCACGCCCGAGGCGAAGAGCTGGTGGGCGCGTTCTTTGTCGAAGGTGGCGTCGTGGAAGACCTCGCGCACCTTGCGACGCGACGGCTTCTTCTTGGAGACGGCGCGACAATCCTCAAGCATCTCATGGAGGAGTCCATGGTCCTCCTCGCTCACTGGCGGGAGCTCCGGCGACTCCGACGACTCCACGTCGATCACGCTGATGAGCATGAGCGCGTGGTGTGCGGTCAGCGCGCGCCCCGACTCCGAGATAACGTGCGGCATGGGCACGTTCGCTTCGCGGCACCCTTCGGCGAGCGAATAGATGACGTCGTTCGCGTATTCCTGGAGCGTGTAGTTCACGCTGGCCTGCGCGGTGGACTGCGAGCCGTCGTAGTCCACGCCGAGCCCGCCACCCACATCCACGTGCGTGATGTCGACGCCGAGCGCGCGGAGTTCGAGATAGAAACGGGAGATCTCCGCGAGTCCGCGCTTGATGAAGCGGATGTCGGTGATCTGCGAGCCGAGGTGGAAGTGGATGAGCTTGATCATCTCGAGCTTCCCGGCGGCGCGGAGGCGATCGATCAGCTGCATCAGCGTGGCCGCGGTCATCCCGAACTTCGACTTCTCACCGCCGGACTGTGCCCAGCGCCCCGAGCCTTCGCTCGCGAGCTTGATGCGCACTCCCGCCATCGGCACCACGTCGAGCTCTTCGGCGACTTGGAGAAGCACGTCGAGTTCCGAGAGCTGCTCGATGACGATGAAGACCGGGTGCCCGAGCTTCTGCCCCATGAGGGCGAAGCGCATGAACTCCTCGTCCTTGTAGCCGTTGCAGACGATGAGGTGGTCCGGCGCCTCGGAGAGCGCGAGCACCGCTTGCAACTCAGGCTTAGAGCCGCATTCGAGTCCCACGCCGTGGGCCTTGCCGAACTGGAAGATCTCTTCGACCACGTGGCGCTGCTGATTCACCTTGATCGGGTACACCGTGGTGTAACCACCCGTGTACTCGAACTCCTGCATGGCGCGCTGGAAGGCGTCCTGCAGCATCTCGATTCGCGACTTCAGGATGTCCGAGAAACGGAGGAGCACGGGGAGCGCGATCCCCTGTGCTTCGAGATCGTGCGCGAGTTCGAAGAGATCGAGCGAGCGTTCGGGGCGCGCCTTGTCCGGGCGGACGATCACGCGACCGCGATCGTTCACGTCGAAGAAGCCGTCGCTCCACCCCTCGATGTTGTACATCGAGCGCGCCGTGGCGATCGACCACGGCTCAGCGGGCGTGGGCGCAACGAGCGCGCCGCCGTTCGTCGGCGCGGCGGCGGCCGCCGAGGCGGCGGGCTCGGGAGTGGTGGTCGTGGTGGTCACGCGCGAAAAGTAGGGGGCGCGGGCCCCAGCGACCAGCGGCGCTACCCGACGGCGCGCTTCATGAAGGCGTTCAGCCCGATGCGCCAGAAGATCCCGAGCATCACCAGGAGCGCTGCGGTGACTACAAGAAGGGGCATGTGCGGCACACCTGGGGTGAGCGCACCGCGCATCCCTTCCGAGACGTACACGAGCGGGTTCAGGAGCACCGCGTACTTCATCACCGGCACCACATCGAGCCCGCGCCACGGATAGTAGGCGCACCCGAAGAAGATCATCGGGCCCACCACGAAGCTGAACAGGAGCCCGATGTGCTGCGGCGCCACGGCACAGCCGAGGAAGAGCCCGATCGCGCTGAACGCCGCCGCGCTCAGAAGCATCACCGCGCCGAGCTCGGCGAAGTCGGCGAGCGCGAGACCCGGGATCGTGCCGATGATGAGCTTGCCGAGCGGAAAGACGACGAGCGCGGTCACGAGGCCCTGCAGCGTCCCCATCACCACCAGTTCGAGCGCGACGAGGCGCGTGGGGATCGGCGCGAGGAGTCGGTCCTCGATCTCCTTCGACACCGAGAACGACACCGACATCGGGAGCGCGACCGACTGGATCGAGCTCAGCGCGATCGAGAGCGCGAGGACACCAGGAAAGAGCGTGCCGACATACGCCTGCGGGATGTTCCCCATCTTCGGGAGGAGGAAGCCGAACACGAGCATCAGCAGGAGCGGCTGCATGAGCGTGCGCAGGAGGAAGAACGGGAGCTCGCGGCGCATGACGCGGACGTCGCGCGCCATCATCGCAACGAACACATCACTCGGCGAGAGCGTCGGCGACGGCGTCATGCTTCGAGCTTCCGGCCGGTGAGCGAGATGAAGAGCGTCTCGAGACTCGGCTTCTGGAGGTTGATGTTCTGCACCACGCGTCCGCTCTCCTCAGCGGCCCGGATGAGCGCCGGGATGGGCTCACCGCCGCGGTCGCTGTAGGCGCGGAGGTCGTTCCCGGTCACGTCGGTGCGGACGATCCCCGCGACGGTGCGCCCGCGCGTGGCCGCGTCTTCCGCGGGGCCGTCGAGCGTGAGATCGATCAGCGTCGCGCCGGGCGCTTTAGCTTTAAGACCGGCAGGCGTGTCGCACGCGAGGAGCGTCCCGCGGTCGATGATCGCGAGGCGATCACAGAGGCGATCGGCCTCCTCCATGTAGTGCGTGGTCATCACGATGGTCCGGCCGTCGCGATGCAGCCCCTGCAGCAGCTCCCAGAGTTGATGCCGCGCCTGCGGGTCGAGCCCGACGGTGGGCTCATCGAGAAAGATCACATCCGGCTCATGCAACAGCGCGCGGGCGATCATCAGGCGCTGCGCCTGCCCGCCCGAGAGGTCATCCGTCTTCGCGTCGGCTTTGTCGGCGATGCCGAGCCGATCCAGGAGGGCCATCGCGCGGCGGTCCGACTCATGACGCGAGACCCCGAAGTAGGTCCCGTGAAAGACGAGGTTCTCGAGGACGTTGAGCGAGCGATCGGGATTCGGCCGCTGCGGCACGACGCCGATGCGGCGCCGCACCTCGACGTCCTGCGTGCTCACGTCGAAGCCTGCCACGGTCGCCCGCCCGCCCGAGGCACGAACGCGGGTGGTGAGGATCCCGATCGTGGTGGTCTTCCCGGCCCCGTTCGGGCCGAGGATCCCGAAGCACTCACCGGCGCCGACCGTGAGGTCGAGCCCATCGAGCGCGACGACCTCTGAGGGGGCAGTGCCACCGCTCGGGCGCGCGCCTGGCCGCCGGCGCATCGGCGGGGCCGGATAGCGCTTGCGCAGTGCGCGCGTCTCGATGATAGCCATCCGTAAATCTTATGCTGGTGTTCAGGGCGTAGGCCAATGCACATTTGCGACTCGCGACGCCGCGACGTCTGTGAAACATCGGCACTTGAACGGAGTCTTTCATGAACGCGTGGGTACGACGAGCAGGGTTCGCAGTCGGTGGAGTGGTCGGTGTGGTCGCCCTCGCCGCGGGCGCAGTCTATGGAGTCACGGAGCAGCGATTCAATCGCGCCTGGCCGGAAGTCGGGCAGCCGGTGGCGCTCACGAGCGACTCGGCGATCATCGCCCGTGGCGAGCATCTGGTTCGCGCGATCGCGGACTGTACGGGATGCCATTACCCCGACTTCGGTGGCGGACTGTTCGTGGACGCGGGCCCGGTCGGCACGCTCTACAGCGCGAACCTCACCGGTGGCGAGGGGAGCCGTACGGCGACGTACACCGACGCAGACTGGGAGCGCGCGGTGCGCCACGGGCTCGGCCCCGACCGCAAGCCGCTCAAGTACATGGTCGCGACGGACTACGAGCACCTGTCGAACGAGGACTTCAACGCGATCATCGCGTTCGTGAAGAGCCGCCCGAAGGTCGATCGCACCCATCCCGCGCAGCGCGTGGGGTTGCTGGGCCGCGGGATCTACCTCGCCGGCCAGTTCCCGATCATGCAGGCGGAACTGGTGCAGCACGATCGCACCTATCCCGCGAGCGTCACGCCGGATTCGACGGTGGGCTACGGCAACTACATCGCGAAGGTGGCGTGCTACGGCTGCCACGGTCCCGCGCTCGCGGGTGGGCCGATCCCCGGCGCACCGCCGGAGTGGAAGCCCGCGGCGAATATCACACCGACCGGACTCGCGGCCTATGACGAAGCCGCGTTCGTCACGGCGTTGCGCGAGGGGAAGCGCCCCGGCGGGGCTCCGATCGACACGCTCATGCCGTGGAAGGCCACGCGCAACATGACCGACATGGAGCTGAAGGCGCTCTGGAAGTTCCTGCAGACCGTCCCGCCGAAGGCGTACGCGGCGAAGTAGCCGCGCACGCCCTCGGCCGACGGCTCACTTGCCGATCTGGTCGCGCCCCTTGTTGAGGTACGGGATCCCGTTCTTCATCCAGTCGGGGGGCGCGGCCCCGAGCAGATGGACCGCGAAGAAGTCCTGCATCTTCCGGTCGATGTCCTTCTGATTCGCGCGCTTGGTCGGGTTATGTGCATCGCCGTTGTACACGACCATGTACGCTTCCTTCTTCAGTCGACGCATCGCGAGATAGAACTCGATCCCCTGGTACCAGGGCACCGCGCCGTCGGCATCGTTCGCCATGAAGAGCACCGGCGTGGTGACGCGGTCGAGCTTGAAGAGCGGCGAGTTCTCCATGTAGCGCTCCGGGTACTCCCAGAGCGACCCGCCGATGCGGCTCTGCCCGCGCTCATAGTTCACGACGCCGCGGCCAAGACCCGACTCCCACCGGATGCCGCCGTACGCCGAGGTCATGTTGACCACCGTCGCGTTCGGGACCGCGGCCGCGAACATGTTCGTCGCCGTGATCAGATACGCGGTCTGGTAGCCACCCCACGACTGCCCCGCGAGCCCGACCCGCTTCGGATCGACGAAGCCGCGTGCGACGAGCGACTGCACCCCCGGGATCACCGCGTGTGCCGAGCTCGGCCCCGGATACCCGATGTCGTAGACGATATCGGGCATGAACACGAGATAGCCGAGCGCGTTGTACACGAGCGGGTTGATCGTGTTGCGACCGCTGGGCGCCGAGTAGTTGTAGAGTCCGTCGCTGAGGCGCTCGTAGTAGTACACGATCATCGGGTACTTCTTCGACGGATCGAACCCCTCGGGCTTGTAGAGCATCCCCTGCAGCGGGACGTTCTGGCTGCTCATCCACGAGACGAGCTCGACGTCGCCGCGCGGGTACTGATCGCCCCGCGGATTGGCGTTCGAGATCTTGGTGAGCGTGGTGACGGCCGCGCCCGTCCAGAGGTCGGGGAACTCGCGATAGGTCTGTTGCGTGAGGAGGAGCTGCGCCGTCTTGCGCGCCTTTTGCGGGTTGCCGAACGCGCGTGCGGCCATCACGAGCGAGTCGGGCGCGGCGACCACGCCGAGCTTGTCGCGGAAGAAGCCGCCGGCCTTGGTCGTGTTGTTGAACGCGCGGAGCAGGAGCGTCTCGTCTGGCGCGAGGAAGCGCTCCTCAGCGTCGAGATCGATCGCACGGAAGGTGACGTTCCGCGCACGGCCGGCGCCATCGGTGACATTCACGGCTGGCGCGACGCCAGTAGGATCGACGGACCAGAGGTCGAACTGGTCGTTGATGAGCACGCGCGCGTCATCCTTGATCCAACCGCCAAGCCCGTAGGGCGGCGCATCGCCGGGATTGTCGTACTCCACGTTGTCGAAGCGGACGCCAGCGATCTTGGCGGTGAGACTGACCGT
The DNA here is from genome assembly GCA_019745365.1 of Gemmatimonadaceae bacterium. Classification (GTDB taxonomy): domain Bacteria; phylum Gemmatimonadota; class Gemmatimonadetes; order Gemmatimonadales; family Gemmatimonadaceae; genus JAIETI01. The sequence goes on from JAIETI010000062.1 coordinate 9,458, forward strand.
CTTTCCCGTGGCGACACTGTACGCGTGATACGCGCCGTCCTTCCAAAAGACCACGTAGCGGGCGCCCGGCGAGAGTTGCGCGTTACCGCGCAGATTCGCGATGACCGGCGTGCGAGCGCCCGTCGCGGCGTTGACGAGGAAGTAATCACTCCCCCCTTCCCCGTACGCGGCCTCCAGCGCGTGCTCGAGCACATTGCTCACGAGCGCGGTCTTGCCATCGTCGCTCCATCCGCCGACCTGCAGTGAGTCGTTCGTGAGCGCGATCGCCTTCCCGGTCGCAATGGTGTAGACCGCCGCCCACGTGCGGCTACGGTCGCGGCCCGCCGCGAGCCGCTGCTGCGGCTGCGTGCGCGCGTCCTTCCAGTGCCAGAGATCGTAGATCGCCTTCTCTGCGAGCGAATCCGCGGGGATCGAATCGCGCGGGGCGGGCATCAACGCGAAGAGGAGCGCGCTGCCGTCGCGCGAGAACTCGACGCGACCGCGATCCGCCACCAGCACCGAATCGCCGAACGGACCGACGGCGAGGCGCTTGGCCGGCGCGAGCGACTTCTGCCCCTTGGCGAGCGTGAGCGCGGCGTGGTACAGCGCGAACTTCGGCTTGGCCGACGCCACATCATCTCGATCTGTGACGAACGCGAGCTGCGTCCCCTTCCGATCGAAGGTGAGCGAGCGATAGGCGCCGCGACCCGACGCGAGGGTCAGCAGCTCGCCCGTCGCGAGCCGGCGCGCGAAGGCGCCGTCCTTGGTGGTGTCGCGCGAGGTGACGGTGTAGCCCAACCACTGCTCGCCTTCATCGAAGGAGAAGGCGGTCACTTCGTCGATGCGCGCGTCGGTGCCCGCGGCGAGATCGCGGAGGATGAGCGCCGTCCCCGGTTCGCGACGCGCGGCCGGGGGACGCGCCGCTTGACCTGTCGGCGGCGTCGCCGCTGCCGAGTCGGCCATCATCTGATAGGCGAGAAAGCGCCCCCCATCGCGCGCGAAGCGGAAGGAGCGGACCCGGGCGATCTTCGTCTGCTGGCCATCCTCAAGGCGCACGAGCACCATCGAGGTGACCTCGGGTCCGCGGCGACGCGCGCGGCGCGCGGCCTCGGCCTCCGCCATCGTCGCGTAGGTGAGCACGGCGGCCCACTTGCCGTCCGCCGAGAACTGCGCCGGCTGCGCGATGAAGCCCGGCGTGGTATCGGCCTCAGCAGCGATCGTCGTCCGCGGGCGACCCGTCCAGCCGCGTGCCACGCGGTACTCCGTGGACCCGCTCGTGGAGCGCAGGATCAGCTCGCCATCGCCGACCACCGGCTGCACCGTGTAGGCCGCGAACCGGCCGTCGGGGGCGAGCGCCGATCCGGTGATGGTGCGCCACTGATCGTACACCTCTTGGGTGTACGCCTTTTTGCCATTGGGATTGCCTGAGGGGAGCTGCGCACCGGCGGTGGTGACCGCGAGCAGCGCCACGAGCGTGCGGAGGGGACGCATCGACCTTGGGGTTGGGCGTTATCTTCTGCGAACGACGACCTCGTAGAAGCTAACGCGGACCGCCGCTCCCCCGTTGCCTCCGATGCCCATGAAGCGCCTCCTCGGTTACTTCCTTCGCGGCCTGGTGATCACCACCCCCGCCGCCGTCACTGCCTACGTCTGCTGGAAGGTCTTCCAGATCGTCGACGGCTGGCTCGGTATCCGCATCCCAGGGGTCGGCTTCGCGGTCACGATCGCGCTGATCACCCTCGCCGGCTTCTTGGGCTCGACGATCCTGACGCGCGGGCTCATCGGGCTCCTCGATCAGCTCCTTGAGCGGTTGCCGTTCGTGCGCCTGCTCTACACCGCCACGAAGGACCTGCTCAATGCGTTCGTAGGCGAGAAGCGGCGGTTCGAGGTGCCCGTGTTCGTGTCGCTGACGTCCGGCGCCGATTCGCCGCGTCTGCTCGGTTTCATCACGCAGTCGACGCTCGCGGCGATGGGGCATGCGGAGCACGTGGCCGTGTACTGCCCGCACTCGTACAACTTCTCGGGGCAGCTCGTGGTGGTCCCGCGCGCGCAGGTGCAGCAGGTGGACGCGCAGAGCTCGGAGTTCATGGCGTTCGTGGTGAGCGGCGGCGTGACGGATATCCCGATGCCGGAGACGAAGGCGGTCGCACCGTGAGCGCGCGACGGTGGATCGGCGCCGCGTTGCTCGCGGCGAGTGCGCTCGGTGCGCAGAGCGGCGCGACGGTGTTGCGGCCCGCTCGCGTGTATCTCGGCGGTGAGACGCCGATACGCGATGGGTTGGTCGTCCTTGTCCGCGCGGGGCGGATCGCCGCGGTGGGGAGCGCCTCGGAGGTGAACGCGCCAGCCGATGCGCGCGTCATCGACCTGCCGGGGCTGACACTGATCCCCGGGATGATCGAGGGGCACTCGCACCTGTTTCTGCATCCGTACAACGAGACGTCGTGGAACGACCAGGTGCTACGCGAGCCGCTCGCGCTGCGCACGGCGCGCGCGGTGAACCATGCGAAGGCGACGCTCCTCGCGGGCTTCACAACCACGCGGGACCTCGGCACCGAGGGGGCTGGCGACGCGGATGTGGGGATCAAGCAAGCGATCGATCAGGGGATCATCCCCGGGCCGCGCGTGATCACCACGACGCGTGCGCTGATCGCGACGGGGAGCTACGCGCCGCGGCGCGTGGACTTCGCGTTCGAGTCGCCGCAAGGAGCGCAGGAAGCGGACGGGATCGATGGCGTGATGCGCGCGACCCGCGAGCAGATCGGTCGCGGTGCGGACTGGATCAAAGTGTACGCCGACTATCGCTGGGGACCGAAGGGGGAGACACTCCCGACCTTCACCGAGGCTGAACTACGCGCGATCGTCGAAGTCGCGCGGTCGAGTGGGCGCGATGTGGTCGCGCATGCCTCGTCGCCCGAAGGGATGCGACGGGCGGTCGCGGCCGGCGTGCGCACGATCGAGCATGGCGACGCCGGGACCGCCGCGACCTGGGCGGCGATGCGTGCGACGGGAACGGTGCTCTGCCCCACCCTCGCGGCGGGTGATGCGACGTCGCAGTACGCGGGGTGGAAGAAGGGGATCGAGGTGGAGCCCGCCCGCATCGCCGCGAAGCGCACGTCGTTCCGCGAGGCGCTCGCCGCGGGCGTCACGATGTGCGTCGGTGGAGACGTCGGCGTGTTCGCGCATGGCGACAACGTGCGCGAAGCCGAGTTGATGGTGGAGTACGGGATGAGCGCGGCTCTTGTGCTGCGGGCGATCACCTCGGGGAACGCGGACGCGTTCCGGTTGGTGGATCGGGGACGGATCGCCGCCGGGCTGCTCGCCGATCTTGTGGCGGTGGAGGGCGATCCGTCGGTGACCGTCGGCGCGCTCCGCGCGGTGCGGTTCGTGATGAAGGGGGGCGTGGTGGTGCGGGAGGGGCGTTAGCGTCGCCACGCGGCCTGAGCCAACCCATACAACATCGGCCCCAACGCAATCGCCGCTCCCGCGGCGAGCAGTGCCTGCCCACCGAGCTCGCCCTCTCGCACGCCGATCAGCACCACGAACGTCAGCACCATCAGCGGCAGCGCCGCAAGCAGCGCCACACCGAACGTCCCCGTCGGCACGCGAAAGCCTCCGCGCCAGTACGGATCGCGCACCCGCAGCTGGAGCAGCGCCGCGAACTCCAGAAAGAGCGCCGCCGCGTACAGCACCACATCCGCCACCACCAGCTGCGCGAAGGGGAGAACCGCGACCACCGAGTAGCAGATTGCCGCCGTGATCACCGCGCGCCGCGGCGTGCCATCGGGTGCCGTCACCGCAAGCGCACGCGGAAGGAGACCGTCCTGCGCCAACGCGAGCGGGATGCGTGAATAGGTGAGCAACAACGAATTGAACATCGCGCACGCACTTAACAACGCCGCCGCCGCGATCCAGAACGCGAGCGGACCTCCGAAGGTCGCACCTCCCACCATACGCGCGATCTCTGGCCAACCTCCCTCTCGCCAGGTGGTCCAGTCGGTCGCCGCAAGCGCAGCCCCGACCGGGACGAGGTAGCCGAGTGTCGTCATCGGCAACGCGATCGCGAGTGCCTTGCCGTACGCACGCCCCTGCCCTTCGATCTCACCGAGCGCGGTGGAAGCGTTGTCCCAGCCGATGTAGTTCCAGAGCGCGGTGGAGAGCGCCACACTGAGCCCAGCGCCCGCGGCGTGCGGCGCGCGCCAAGGCTCGAGCGGTGAATGCAACGGCTGAAAAAGCGCGACAAGCGCCAGCACGCCGAACCCGGCGAGCACGAAGCTCCCGATTGCCACCGACACGCGCCCCACGGGATACGCCCCGCGCAGATTGATCGCGGTCGCGCTCCAGATGATGCAGAGCGCCACCCCCCAGCGCGCGAGCGGCGGGAGCCCTGGGACGAACCACGCGAGATACTGATTGAAGAGCGCCGGATAGATCGCCATCTCGACGATGCTATAGCAGAGCGTACACCACGCGTTCTGGAACGCCCAGAAGCGTCCGAAGGCGCGGTCGACCCACCGATAGTACCCGCCTTCTTCCGGCACACGCGCCGCCAACTCGGCGATCAATAACGACTCCGGCAGCGCCCAGAGCAGCGGGACGAGGAGGAGCGCGAGGAGCGCGATTCCCGGCCCCACGCCGGCGACGAGCCCCTCGGTGGTGAACGCGCCGCCCGACACATTGAAGAACATCACGAACGCGAGCGGGACCACCGCGAGGGCCCGCCCGCGTCCGCGCCCCACTACGGCGTCAGCCAATGCGTGAACCACTGCCGCAGGCGGCCGAGCCGGTCGACGAGGAGCCAGGGCTCCCCGGTGCGCGAGAGATCGTGGTTCGACCGCGGATAACGCACCCACTCCACCGGGACTCCGCGCTTGCGCAACGCAACGAACCACTGCTCGGCGTCGGTCATGGGCGTGCGATGATCCTCTTCGCTCTGCACGATCAGCGTCGGCGTCTTGACCTTGGTCACGTAGCGCATCGGCGAGAGCGAGTCGTACATCGCGGGATTCTCCCACGGCTTCCCATAGAACTCGAACTCGGTGAGCCCCTGCGCGTCCGATGACCCGTACCAGCTCCACCAGTTGCTGATCATCCGGTCGTTCTCGGCCGCCTTAAAGCGGTCCGTGTGACTGGTGATCCACGCCGTCATCACCCCGCCGTATGATCCGCCCGTCACCCCCATCTTCGTGGAGTCCACATCTGGACGCATCGCGGCGATGTCGACCGCCTTCATCAGATCCTGATAGTCCTCGGCGAACCAGCGCCCGCGCGTGCTGTAGGTGAAGTCGGCACCGGAGCCGCTCGACCCACGCGGATTCGTGTACAGCACCATGAACCCCGCACCGGCAAGGTTCTGGAACTCGTCGAACCACCCTTCGTCATAGCGCGAGTGCGGGCCGCCATGGATGTAAAGCACGAGCGGGTACTTCTTGCCTGACTGATAACCGAACGGCTTCATCACCCACCCTTCGATGGTGAGCCCGCCGACACTGCCGTAGGTGAAGCGCTCCGCGTCGCTCCACGCGACCTGCGCGTTGATACCTTCGTTGAAGTTCGTGAGCGCGCGCTCGCCGGTCCCATCCATGTTCGCGATGAAGAGCTCGGTCGGCTTCGACACGCTGGTCGCAACAAAGGCGACGAGCTTTCCGGCCGCGTCCCGCGACGAGCCGCGGATCACGCGGCGGCCGCCGATGACCTCGCGCATCGTCCCCTTCTTCGCGTCGATCAGGAATTGCGCCGTGCGCCCCCCCTGATCGGCGATCATGCGGATGTCGCCGTTGGGAAGCACGTCGATGCTCGACGGCTCGTACTGCCATCCGTCGGTGAGGATGCGCGGCGCGCCGCCCGCGACGTCGACTGTCATCACACGCGCGTTCTTCACCCGATCGGCGCGACCGATGAAGACGAGTCGCTTGCCATCGGGCGACCACTCCACATCGGACTCATCCCCCTGCAGCGCGGCGACGCGCCGCGGCGTGCCACCCGCGATGGGGAGCACGAAGATGTCGCGCTCGTTCCGCGGCGCCTCGTCGCGCGCGCGATCGAAGGGCAAGCGGGCGAGCGAGTCGTTCGCGGCCGCGACGGTCGAATCCGACCGCAGCTTGCCGTCGGCGGTGAAGGCGATCCACTTCCCGTCGGGTGAGACGACGACGTCGCGATGCGAGTAGGCCGTCGTATCGATCGGCACGCGCTTGCTCCCGTCGAACGCCTGACGGAAGAGCTGCGTCGGACGCCAGCGGCGCGCCTCGCGCGCGTTGGCGAGATAGCCGACGCCATTCGCCTTCAC
>JAIETI010000061.1 GCA_019745365.1 Gemmatimonadaceae bacterium
GCGCGGCGGACGTCGTTGCCGCCGAGTTCCGGCAGATCGCCGAGCACGAAGACAGAGTTACCGCTGGTGGTGGTCTGGTTGATTGAGAATGCGGTGCTCACGCGTGGCGCCCGCGGTTCCTCCGGAAGCACCGTCACGCGGCACACCACGGGACCCGGCATGGCGAGTACTTCGCTCACCCGTTCGGCCAGCCGCTCCGACGACTCGATGCTCGTCGTTGTGATGCCATACGCCTCGGCCACGCGACGGATATCCGGGAGTCCCAACCCCGTCTGCGCGTCGCACGCGAGCACACGATCGAAGTACAATTTCTGGGAGTTCCGGATCGACGCGTAGCCGTCGTTATCGAGGATGAAGAACTTCACCGGGAGTCGATGATAGGCGACGGTCGCGAGCTCCTGGATGTTCAGCTGGATTCCGCCATCGCCATCGACGCACACGACGGGTCGCCCCGGTGCCGCGATCGCGGCACCGACGGCGGCCGGCAGCCCGAACCCCATCGCGCCGAGCGCGGTGGTGTGCAGGATGCGGTGCCCGGCGCCGACGCGCAGCGCGTGCAGGAAGATCTCGATCCCCGTGCCCGAACTCCCAGAGACGATCAATGCGTCGGCAGGCGCGCGCTCACTCATCACGTCGGCAAAGTGATAGAGACTCACCGGCCCCGTGGTGTGGCGATGCTCGGGGAGCACGATCGGCCAGCGCGTCTTCCACTCGAGGCAGCGCGCGAGCCACGCGTCGCGCCCGCTTCGTCGCAATGCGTCCCGCCGCGCCAACAGTGCCTCGATGAAGAGCCGCGCGTCCGCGACCACCGGATGGTGGATCGGCGTGCGCATCTTCGCGAGTTCCGCCGGATCGATATCGACTTGGATCTTCGTGGCCGCACGCGCGAACTTCTCGTGCGCGTATGCCGTGAGCACCAGATCGAGACGCGCGCCGATCGCCAGCACACAGTCGCTGTTCTGGATCGTGAAGTTCGCGCCACGCGGTGCGAGCCCTCCTGGGCGCCCGATATAGCGCGGGTGTGACTCCGGGATCACATCGAGCGCGAGCCAGGTGCAGAGCACCGGGATGTCGAGCGCCGCGATCAGCGGCTCCAACAGCGGCAGCGCACCCGCGAGCCGCACCCCATGCCCCAACAGGAGCACCGGGCGCTCGGCGGCGTTCAGCGCTGCGACGATCGCATCCATCGCCGCCGCAGTCGGTGCGGGCGGTGCGCTCGCTGCGATCGGGTACCCCTCGAGCGTCTCGGGATCGATCGGAGCACCCTGCACATCGAGCGGGACGTCGAGCCAGACCGGTCCCGGACGCCCGGTGAGCATCTCATGCCACGCGCGCTCCAGGTGCCACCGGATGCGCTGCGGGTCCGTGATCGTCTCGGCGACCTTCGTCACGCCAGCGACCATCGGCACGATGTCCACCTCTTGCACGCCGAGTGATCGGAGGCCGGTACCGCGCGAGAGGTCCGCGCGCTTCACCTGCCCCGACACGATGAAGAGCGGTGTCGAGTCCTGCCACGCGCCGACGACACCGGTGATCGCGTTCGTCGCCCCCGGTCCCGTGGTGACCATCACGATGCCGGGGCGGCCGGTGGTCTTCGCGTACGCCTCCGCCGCGATCGCGCACGCCTGCTCGTGGAGGTTGCACACGAATCGCAGCCGCGGCTCGCCGAGCAGCGCGTCGTTGAGGTGCATCGCTCCTCCCCCGGGGAGGAGGAACACATGCTCCGCGCCGCGATCGGCGAGGAAGCGCGCGATGTAGTCGGCGACGCGGATCGTCATGCCGCGCTCCACGTGGCGATCACCCGCTCCGCATCCCACTCCGCGGCGACCAACGCATCGAGGAGCTCGCGCACCGCCCCTGCGCCCCCGGCGGCGCGCGTGGTGAGCCGCGCGGCGTCGCGCGCGGTGCGGTGTGCGTTCGCGGGAGCCACACCGAGGCCGGCGCGGCGTAGTGCGTCCACATCATTGATATCGTCGCCGACGAAGGCGATCGCCGCGACGTCAAGGCCATGGCGCGCGGCGAAATCCTCGAGCGCGGCGCTCTTGTCCTTGCAGCCTCCCCACACATCGGTGATCCCGAACTTCGACGCGACCGCCTGCAACGGCGCGCCATCCTCGCCGCTGATCAACGCGAAGCGGAGTCCCGCGCGCCGTGCGCGCGAGACCCCCATCACATCGAGGAAGGCCACCCGCTTCCACTGCGCGTCCGCGGGGCCGAGCCAGACCGTGCCATCGGTCAACACGCCGTCCACATCGAGCGCGACGGCTCGGATGATCCGTGCCACCGCGCGTCAGCCCACCCGACGAAGCTTCTGCATCACCGGGACCTCGACGTCGAGGCGACGCTTCTCCGGCGAACCCATCGCCTGTTCCACGAGCCGGATGTCGCGCACGAGCTTCGTCAGCCCGCTCGGCTCGAGCGACGCGGCTTGATCAGAGCCCCACATCGCGCGATCGAGTGTGATATGCCGCTCCACGATGCACGCGCCGAGTGCGACTGCCGCTACCGACGACGCCAGCCCCGTCTCATGCCCCGAGTAGCCCACGGGGACGCCGTAGCGCTCCCGCATAGTGGGAATGACCCGGAGGTTGAGTTCGTCGTACTTCGCAGGGTACGTGGAGACCGTGTGCAGCAGGATCAGATCTTTCGTGCCGAGCACCTCGACGGCGTGATCGACCTGCTCTTGGGTGCTCATCCCAGTGGCGGCGATGATCGGCTTCCCGGTGGCGCGCGTCTGGCGAAGCAGCGCGTCGTCAGTGAGCGATGCGGAAGCGATCTTGTATGCGGGCGGCGAGAAGCGCTCCATGAAATCGACACTCGCTTCGTCCCAGCACGAGGCGAACCAGGGGAGGCCGAGGACGCGCGCGTGCGCATCGATCTCGCGGAACTGCGCCTCGCCGAACTCGAGGCCGCGCTTGAGGTCGCCGTTGGTGGCGCCGAAGGGGTTCTCCCGCGGCCGTGCGAGCTCCTCGGCGGAGTACACGACATCGACGGTGCGCTTCTGGTACTTCACCGCACCGCAGCCCGCGGCCTTCGCGACCTCCATGAGTCGCTTGGCAAGCGTGATATCGCCGTTGTGGTTGATCCCGATCTCGCCGACCACCCAGCACGGCGCGCCGTCGCCGACCGCGATCCCACCGATGTTGACCGTCGTCATCCGATGCGTCCCTCGTTCAGTCGTGCGTTGCGCGGTGCCACGCGATCGTGCGTCGCAGCGCGTCGTCGATATCGATCCACTCTGCCACCTCGAGCTCCGTGCGCGCCCGGGCCGTGTCCGGCACGAGCCGCTGCGCCTGCCCACCTCGCGGGGCCTCGCCAAGCACACGCACCGCGGTGGGCTGGAGTTCTGTGACCTGCGCCACACGGAGCGCGAGCTCTCGAGTGGATAGTGCAAGCTCCGCGCCAACGTTGTAGGCACGCCCACTGACACCGTGGAACAGCGCCCGCCAGCACCACGCAGCAACGTCGGCGGCATAGAGGTAGGAACGGACCGCGGTACCGTCCCCCCGCACCGTGATCGGCCCACCCGCGAGCGCGTCCCGCAGGAAGTTACCCACGGCGAAATGCGCGTCGAGTGGCAATCCGGGGCCGACCGAGGCGAAGAGCCTGACGATGGGGGCCACCAGCCCGCGGCGCCCCTCCAGCGTCACCAACAGCTCCGCCGCGCGCTTGGCCTCGTCGTAGGCGCTCCGAACATCGGTCGGGTCCGGGGCGAAGCCGCTGGCCTCATCGAGCCGCTCGGCGAGCGCGCTCCGCCCGTACACCCCACCGGTGCTGACGAAGAGGAGCTGACGCACCTCCGTCTCGGCGAGGCGGTCGAGGAGCGTACGCGTCCCGTCGAGCACCGTCGTGAACTGCGCGCGGTGATCGTCCGGGTCCGCGATCGTGCTCGACTCGGCGGCCGCGTGGATCGCGTGCGTGGTATCGCGGGGGAGCGCGGGGAGGGTGCGCACATCCGCGGTGATCCAGGCGATCCGGCGATCCGCGGCCCACCCGGGGTGCGTCGCGTGTGCGCGCGCGGGATCGCGCGTCACGAGCGTGAGGCGCACGCCGAGGCCATGGGCGTCGTCTGCCGCGCGGAGTGCCTCCACGAGCCAGCCCCCGAGGTAGCCCGTCCCACCGGTCACAACGCAGTGCGCGCCGCGCATCGCATCCCAATCGCCCACGCGAGCGACGATGTGGGCGAGATCGGCCGCTGCGAACGGATGCCGCATCAGGGCGCCCGCCGCCGTAGTCGATGCACGCGCAGCGCAATCGCGCCGCGTACGTAGCGTCGGGTCTCCACGACTTCGTAACGCTCCAGCACGGCTGGGAGCCCGAGTGGCGCGGCATTCGACACATCGAAGTAGAGCGCCTGCTCCGGTGGATCGCTCCGCCGCGCAAGTGTCACCTCATCGGTGTACCGCGGCGACATGACCGACTCCCAGCGATACGTGCGTCGGCGCGTCTCCGGATCGAGCTGGCTGAAGTAGTGCCAGGCGGCGTTCAGCGGGATCGCGATCGTGGTCGCGGTCGTGACCTCGAGATCGGCGAACGCCTCGTCCTGCGTCCCCGAGTAGCCGGTGAACTCGAGGTTGTAGACGAGTTGATCGCGGCCCCGACCACAGCATTCTCCGGTGATCGCGGTGGTCGCGTAGAGCGGTCGTGCGCCACCATCGAAGGTGCCGTACGCGAGCCGTGAGACGGGATCCACGCTCCGCCAGCTGGCCACGGAGAAGAGCGCGACCCACCCGGCCACGATCAGCTGACGCGCACGAGTGGGGAGACCGAACCGAACGAGCGCGACATACCCGCTCGCGATCCAGAGCGGGTAGAGCGCCGAGAAGTAGCGGAGATTGCCGAAGGTGCGGTACGCAGTGAGGCCGAGCGTCGCGCAGAGTGTGCATGCGAGGAGGAAGTGTGCCCACCACGCGTCGACGCCTAGAGTCGCGGGTGCGGCCGCCCGCCGGGGGGCGCGTAGCACACGCAACAAGAGGTCGAGCACCGCCGGGGCGGAGACCGTCCACATGAACCCGATCACGCCGATCCCGATCGCGTAGTTGAGGAGCACCGGGTCCCGCAGGTAGAGCGGCGCGAACCCCGCGAAGTCGCGACCGGCGCCGGCTGCACGCCACTGTTCCGACTCCACCGCTCGCAGCGCGCGTACCGACCAGTCAGCGCCGAACAACAGCAAGGGGAGCGCCCACCATCGATGCGCACGTACCGTCGCCACCCGAGCACCTGCCGGCGCCGCGACCACCCGCTGCAGCAGCACGAGTCCGGCGGCCAGCGCGAAGAGCGGAACGCCGATCTCCTTCGAGAACACGAGCAGCAGTCCACCGAGCACGATGCCGCGCGTGTCGTCGTGCGCGAGGGCGCCGAGGACGATCAGGAATCCCGCGAGCACGCCGTGATCGGGATTCGTATGGAGCACCGAGGAGAGGAGCACCGGATGGACCGCGACTGCGGCCACGAGCCCTACGCGCGCCCAGCGGTGTTCGTCACCGGGGAGGAGGCGTTCCAGAAAGCGATGGAAACCGTGCCACCCGGCCAGCGCGAGCGCGACGTTCGTCAGGTGGAGCGTCGTGAGCGATCCGAAGGCGAAGAGCTGCGGGATCGCCTGCACAAGCGACCACGCGTAGGTCGGATGGTTCGCACACCGGAGTCCGGTGAGATCGCCGTCCGCCAGCTTCAGCGCGCACGCGGCGTAGATCCGTGCATCCCAGAGGGGGACGTAGTCGAACGCCGGCAGCAACAACGCCATCGCGAGCGCGGCGACGACGGCGAGCGCACCCCAGGTGGCCCGCGACGTCGGGGGCGCGCTCATCCGCGCTTTTCCTCGTGATACTCGTCGTCGAGGTTCACATCCCAGAGATTCGTGTCGTCGGTCTGCCCCGCGACGATGTTGTCCACCGCAAGCATCGCGGTCAGCATCGAGTGATCCTGATTGTTGTATCGATGCATCCCGTTGCGACCGACGAGGAACAGGTTCGGGATCCCGTTCACCCAGCGGCGAATCTCGCCCATGCGATCGAAGGTGCCGAAATACGCCGGATACGCCTTCGGCATCCGGAGCACACACCCATCGAGCACATCGGCCGCACGGGCAAAGCCGATCGCTTCGACCTCGCGCGCGCCGAGCGCGACGAGATCGGCATCGGGCATGCTCCAGAGCCGGTCCGACTCGGCGACGAAGTACTCGAGCCCCACCCACACGGTGTTGGCGCGGTCGGCCACCATGTAGGGGCTCCAGTTATTGAAGATCTGGATGCGCCCCACCTGCACGCCGCCGTCCTGCACATAGATCCAGTTGTCCTGCACGCGCGCCGCCGGGGCTTCGCCCTTCACCTTCACGTGCAGCGAACGCAACAGGAGTCCGACGGTCAGGAAGTCGCGATACTGCAGGCCGTCCGCGACTTCGCGCACCATCGACGGGACGGGCGGGGTCATCTGTGCCGCGAGCTCGCGCACCGGCATGGTCGAGAAGAAGTAGTCGCACGCGATCGTCTCGCGCCGCCCCGTGGCGAGCTCCTCCGCGACGACGCGAGCCACACGCGCACCCTCGCACTCGACTCCCACCACCTTCCACCCGTAGCGGAGATCGGCGCCTGCGCCGGTCACCTCGCGCGCGACGGTCTCCCACATCTGCCCGGGACCGAACTTGGGATAGAAGAAGCGCGTGATGAGCGAAGTCTCGCGCGCCTGCTGCGCCTTCGCGAAGTCGCTCGAGAGGAGGTCCTTCACCGCGTGGACCACGGCGCGTTTGAGCGAGAGCCCCTTCACACGCTGGGCGCCCCAGTCCGCGCGGATCTCATGACACTTCACTCCCCACACCTTCTCGGTGTAGTCGCGGAAGAAGGTCTCGTAGAGCCGACGGCCGAAGCGATTCACGAAGAACGCGTCGAGATAGGTCTCGTCTTTGCGCGGCAGGAGCTGCGCTTTGAGATAGCTCACCCCGATCAACGCGGTGTTCCAGAGCCCCAAGCGGCGCGCCACCGTCAGCGTGATCCCGATCGGATACGGGAAGAAGTGCCGACGATAGAAGATCCGCGAGAGCCGGGGGCGATGGAGCATCACATCGTCCTCGCGTTCCGGGTCGGGGGCGTGTCGCGTGCTCGCATCGACGCGCACGCGATCGCCGTCGCGCACGAGACGCTCCACGATCGACTCGGCGACGAAATCGATGTCGTGCCCTTCTTCCGCCGTGTCCGCGGCCGGCTTTCCCTGCGGCGGCAGTCGCTTGAACCACCACGACATCACGCGCTCGCTCTTGGAGAAGAAGCGATGCCCGCCGATATCGATACGATTCCCCTTGTACACGAAGGTCTGCGCAATCCCACCCGTCGCATGGGTCGCTTCGAGCACGATGGGATGGATGTCCGTCCGGGCGAGCAGCTCGAACGCTGCCGTCAACCCCGCCGGGCCGGCGCCCGCGATCACGGCGACTCGGCGCGTCATCGCGTGGAATCTAGCAGAGGTGCACCGCCATCGCCTTCCAGTTCGCGGTCACTTCCATCCCTGGCGCGAGCGCGAGTTCGTCCGCGGAGCGCGTGGTCAGCGCGGCGATGATCGGCACCCCGTCGGCGTCGAGCACCACGCGCGTCAACGCGCCCAGCGTGGCGAGCTCGACCACCCGTGCGCGCACCCGATTCCGCGCCGAGCCCGAGGCGGCATCGCGCGCCACGACGATCTCTTCCGCGCGGATGACCGCATGCGCGGGCCCGGGCACCGCGTCGCCGATCGCGTGTAGCACCAACCCTGAGGTGTGGAACTCCAGTTCGCGCGGCATCCCGTCGACGGCGGTGCTCCGCTCGGTGACGACTCCAGCGTAGATGTTCTCGGCACCGAGGAAAGCCGCGACGCTCGCCGTGGCGGGATGCCGGAACAGTTCCGCCGGCGGCCCGGCTTGGAGCACCGCTCCGCTATCCAGCAGCACCGCGACATCACCGAGGAGCCCAGCCTCGGTGAAGTCGTGCGTGACCTGTAGCGTGGTGAGCCCCCACTCGCGGTGGCACTGACGCACGATGCGTCGGACTTCCGCGCGGCGCCGCGGATCGAGTGCACTGAACGGTTCGTCGAGCAATAGCACCTTCGGACGTCGCGCGAGCGCACGGGCGAGAGCGACGAGTTGGCGTTCACCCCCGGAGAGCGATGCGACGGGCCGCGCCGTCAGCGCATCGATCCCGAGCCGCGCGTGGACCTCCCGCGCGTGCGCGGCATCGCGCGCCCCGTACGCGACATTCTCCGCGACGGTGAGATGCGGAAAGAGGAGTGCGTGCTGGTACACGAGCGCGACCTCGCGCGCCTCCGGTGGAACGCCGGCAACGTCCTGTCCGGCGATCGTCACCCGCCCAGCGGTCACCGGCAGCAACCCGGCGATCACCTCGAGCAGCGTGGTCTTTCCCGAGCCGGCTGGCCCGATCACCACGCCGTACCCGCCAGCGGGCACGGTCAGCGCGACGTCACGAAGCATGAACGCACCGACGCGAGCGGCGACGCCGCTGAGGGCGATCATGCGCGCCCCTCGTCGCGGCGCAGGGTGCGCAGCGCCGTGAGCGGGAGGAGTGCCAACACCGCAAGCACCGCCGCGACCGGGAGCGCATCAGCGAGCCCGCCGGTGGTGAGGCGATCGTAGCTCAGCACACTCGCGACCTTTGGATTGTACGCGAGGACGACCACCGCCCCGAACTCGCTCACGGCGCGGGCCCACATCACCACCGCCGACGCGAGCAGACCGCGGAACGCGAGCGGAAAGGTCACCCGCTGGAACGCACGCATCGGCGTGTCGCCCAGCGTGCGCGCCACCCCTTCGAGCCGGGGATCGACCTTCGCGAACGCTTCGCGTGCTCCCGACACATAGAGCGGTGCGGAAACAAAGAGCATCGCGACAATGATCCCGAGCGGGGACCCGACCACACGGAGCCCCACCGCGAGCAGCGCGCCGCCGACCACGCTCTCGCGCCCGAGCACGAGCAGAAGCGCGATCCCCGCGACCGGATGCGGCAACACCAACGGCAGATCGAGCAGCGCCGAGAGGAGCGCACGCCCACGGAACGCGCGCCGCGCGAGGAGCCACGCGAGCGGTGTCCCCCCGAGCACACCAAGGAGGGTGGCGCCGGTGGCGGTGAGCGCGGTCAGTCCCAGCACGCGTCGCAGTTCGGCATCGTGCAAGAGCTGGGGTGCTCCAGCGCCACCGCCGACGCCGACGAGCGCGAGGACCGGGCCCACGAGAAAGAGCAGCAATGCCGAGCTCGCCAGCGCGACGAGCACCGACAGCCACCCCGCGCGACTCCGTCCGCCGATCACGGCGCGCGCGGCTCCGCGAGCGTGAACCCCGTCCCCACCACGACCGGCGTCGCGAGCGCGTCGAGCCCTTCCGCGCGCAACACCGCACGCCCCGCGTCGCTCGCAAGCCAGCGGACGAAGCGCTCGGCCGTTGCGCGGTGTGGCGCGCGCGTGGGGATCGTCAGCCCGTACACGATGGGCTCGCCGCGGATCGTCAGTGGGGCACTCCCTGCCGCGCCGCGCACGCGCGTCGATGCCGTGGCATAGAACGTCGACTCCGCCAACGTCCCGAGGTCGACCCGATCCGACAGGCGCACAAAGCGGAGTCCGGCGGCGCGCGCCATCGATTCATACGACCAGATGTAGTCGAGTTCGCCCGCCTGCAGCAGCGCGACGAGATCGGCCTCCTTCGGCCGGACGTTTCGCTCGGGCATCGCCGCGAGAAGGCGGCGTGCTAGCCCCCGCTCCGCGCGAGCACGCTCCGTGAGTTGGAGGGCAAGCAGGGCGCGATAGCCGTTCGGGTCCGCGTCCGGATCCGACCGTCCAGTCTCGACTCCCCTTCGCATGAGCACGGTCGGCCAGCTGATCGAATCCGCCTCACCGGCGAACTTCGAGCGGTCGGTGTACGCGATCACCAACCGGTTCTCGGCAAAGAGCGTGTACCAGGAGGTGTGCGCCGGGATCAGCAGTCGGGGGAAAAGCGACGCGTCGGCGAGCGCGAGTACGTCCGGGGTCTTCCCGAGGTCGGTCAACTTCCGCACCGACTCGAGCGACCCGGCGTGCTCCTGCGCCACGACGATCCCTTCCCGCGCGGCAAAGCTGTCGAGTGCCGCCTTCAGCGGACGCGCGAGCGAGCCCGCGTTGAAGACCACCAAGGGCCCGGTGTCGGCGGATGCACCCCCACCGCCACACGCAGCCGCGACGAGCAGCGCCCCGAATCCAAGTCTCCGCATCCCCGTAGTGTCGCTGGGCGCCTGCTCCCCCACCAGTGGCTGCGGCGACGCTCCGATAGATTCTCTCTGTCCTCTTTCCTCCCCCGATGACCGACCTTGCTCTGCACATCCAGGGGATCTCCAAGCGGTACGCCGAGCACGTCGCGGTGCGCGAGCTCTCGCTCGCGGTGCCGCGCGGTGCGGTGTACGGTCTGCTCGGCCCCAACGGCGCCGGCAAGACCACCACGATCCGGATGATCCTCAACATCATCGCGCCCGACGAGGGCTCGGTGACCGTCCTCGGCCGCTCTAACCGGGACAGTTCGATCCTCGACCGGATCGGCTATCTCCCTGAAGAGCGCGGCCTCTACAAGAAGATGGAAGTCCGTCGCGTCCTCCGATTCCTCGCCGAACTGAAGGGTGTCGACGCGAAGACCGCGGATGCGCGTATCAACGAGTGGCTCGATCGTCTCGCCCTCCGCACCCCGGAGAAGGACTGGGGGAAGGCGAAGGTGGAGGAGCTCTCGCGCGGCATGCAGCAGAAGGTGCAGTTCATCGGCACCCTGGTGCACGAGCCGGAGCTGGTGATCCTCGACGAGCCGTTCAGCGGGCTCGATCCGATCAACGCGCAGGCACTCAAGGACACCGTGGTGGAGCTCAAGCGTCGCGGGAAGACGGTGATCTTCTCAACCCACCTCATGGACAATGCCGAGCGGCTCTGCGATTCGGTCTGCATCATCGCGCGCGGCGAAAAGGTGCTCGACGGCGCGGTGGCCGCGGTCAAGGCGGAGCACAGCGGGCGGACGGTCGCGCTCGCTGTGGTCGGCGGCGCGAGCGAGTCCGTGTTGACGGTGCTCCGTGACCCGGCGCTCGTCGGGAAGTTCGACGACAACAATCGCTACTTCGAGGTGGAGCTCGCCCCAAACGCCGATCCGCAGCAGCTCCTTCAGCGCGTGATCGCGGCCGGTGCGGCGGTGACGCGGTTCGAACTCGTGCAGCCCTCGCTGCACCAGATCTTCTTGCAGAAAGTCGGCGCGGTCGGCGTCGAGGAGGGGATGAGCGGTCATGGCTAAGCTCTGGGCAGTCATCAAGCGCGAGTACATCGAGCGCGTCCGCACCAAGTGGTTCATCATCTCGACGGTCTTCGGACCGCTCTTCTTCCTCGGCATCATGGTGCTCCCTGGGCTCATGAGCGTGCGCGGGATGAAGGAGGCGCAGGTCTCGGACGTCCGGATCCTCGATGCGACTGAGCGGGGCCTCGGCGAGCGTGTGGTCACCGCGCTGCGCCAGCAAGCGGAACGCGACCCCCTGAAGGCGCTCGGCGGCACGATGCCGGTCGCGACCCAAGGGCAGGTCGTGGTCGTGGCACCGGCGCAACTGGCCGAGGCCGAGAGCACCGCGACCCACGCGATCATGCGGAAGGAGCTCCGGAGCTACCTCGTGCTCGACGCGACCACGCTGAGTGAGGCGAAGGCGCGCACGGCGGGGCGGAACGCGGGCGGGATCGGTGAGAACGCGAAGCTCGAAGGGGCAGTCCGCCGCGCCATCCTCGCGGATCGTTTGAGCGCCGAGGGGCTCGATGCCACACGGATCGACTCGCTCACCCGCATCAACGTCGATCTCATGGCGGAGAAGATCGGCGACCGGGGGCGCGGGGGCTCTGGGACGGTGAGCATCATCTTCGGTTTCATCATCTCGTTCCTGCTCTACATGATGATCATCCTGTACGGGCAAAACGTGCTCCGTGGCGTGCTCGAGGAGAAGACGACGCGCGTCTCCGAGGTCGTGGTGGCCAGCGTGAAGCCCGACATCCTCCTCGCCGGAAAAGTGCTTGGTGTGGGTGCGGTCGGCCTCACGCAGCAGTTGGTCTGGCTCGCCTTCAGCGTCGGCGTTGGGACGTACGGCGTCGTCGCCGCGAAGATGATGGGCGTCCCCGGGATGACGGCGATCACGCTGCCGCAGGTGACCGCGATCCAGATGATCGCGCTCGTCCTCTTCTTCCTCTTGGGCTACATCTTCTACTCGACGCTCTTCGCGGCCGTCGGCGCGATGTGCGGTAGTCAGGAGGAGGCGCAACAGGCGTCGCAGCCGGTGATGATGCTCTTGGTGGCCTCGATCATCTTCGTGCAGCCGATCATCACCAACCCGACCGGCGGACTCGCGCGCACGATGAGTCTCCTGCCGTTCAGTGCGCCGATCATCATGCCGCTCCGCATGGCGGTCACCGAGGTCCCGATGACCGACCTCGCGATCGCGCTGGTGGGGCTCGCCGTGGGTTGTTGGGCAGCGATCTGGGTCTCGGCGCGGATCTATCGCGTCGGACTGCTCATGTACGGCAAGCGCCCGGACCTCAAGGAACTGATCAAGTGGATCCGGTACGCCTGAGCTGAAAGAGAAAGCGGGCCGGCACCCGGATGCCGGCCCGCTTCACCTCAGTGGTGCCCGACGGCTTACGCCGTCGCTCCCGCTGGGGTGCAGTGCTGCTCGAACGCCTGCGCCAGATCCTGCGCGATCTCCTGCGCCGACCGCCCTTCGATCCGGTGCCGCTCGAGGAAGAACACGAGCGCCCCGTCCTTCAACAACCCGATGCTCGGCGACGAGGGCGCGTACCCCGTGAAGTAGCTGCGCGCCTGACGCGTGGCATCCACATCCTGTCCGGCGAACACGGTGTACGAGTGGTCGGGCTTCGCCGCACCGGCGAGCGCCATCGCCACGGCCGGACGCGCGTTCCGCGCGGAGCAGCCACACACCGAGTTCACCACCACCAACGCCGTCCCCTTCGCGTCGCGCAGCGCCGCGTCGACTGCGGCCGCCGTGCGAAGTTCCTCCACGCCGTGGCGCGTCAGTTCCTGACGCATCGGCACCACCATCCGTTCATCGTACATCATCCTGCCCGACTCCTTCGATCAGAGAGACCACTCGCGCATCGGCGCGCCCTTCAATCTTCAACGGACCCCGGCGTTCGCGCCAGAGCCAAGATCGCCGCGTGCGGGACGACGAGATAGCGCTCGTCCTCGAAGGTGATCTCGACCGCGGCCTTCCGAAAGAAGAGCGCGTAGTCGCCAACGCGCGCTTGCAACGGCAGATGCTTCGCCGGTTTCGTGTCGGCGATGCGCCACGGCTCGTCGAGATGATCGGTCACCTCCGGGAGCGGATTCCCGGGCCCCGTCGCGATGATCGTCCCGCCCTGCACCGCTTGGTTGTCGACCGCGGTCGCGGGGAGATAGAGCCCGACCTTCGAGCGCTCCTCGCCCTCCTCGACCTTGATCAACACGCGATCACCGACGACGATCAGCTCGCGCGACTTGCGGCGCACGGGGCGACTCATTTGACCAACCAGAGTCGGTCCTGCCGACGGATCGCCCACACGGCTTTGCCGTCCGGCCCGATGACCATGTCCTCCTCCTGCGCCATCCGCACGGGCTGACCGCCCCACTCCTTCACCGGCGTGGTCGCCTGCAGCTCGATCGAGTACCACATATTCGCGATCACCGTCGCATCGCCGCGCCCCGGCACGCCCTCCTGATAATCCCAGAGTCCCACGAGCGGGCCCGCGCCGTGACCATGCTTCCCGATGGGGTGCGAGTACATCGTCCCGTCGATCCCCGCCGCGCGCATGCGCGTGAGGACCGCCTTGAGCGCCTCGTTGCCGGTCACGCCGGGGCGGATCTCCTCCATCGCGAAATCCTGCATGCGATTGGCGTTCTTGAGCGCGGCCAACATCCCTGCGGGCGGCGCCTTCTCCCCCGGCAGGAGCACATACGCCATGTGCTGCGTGTCTGTGTTCAGATCGAGTGCGGTGATCCCCACGTCGCAGTGGAGCACGTCGCCACGCTGGATGATCGGATCATCACCCAGCTGCTCCTCCGTCGCGCCGCGCCGCTGCACCTCGATGCTCGGCTGGAACCAGGTGCCGAGGCCGAGGTCGTTCACGCGCTGGCGCCACCACCAGACGAGATCGCTGGTGCGCGTCTTACCAGGCACGATCGTCCGCGCGGAGAACATCTCCTCGGTGAGCGACCAGACCAGCGCCTGTAGTCGTGCGTAGAACTGCTGCTCTTCCGGCAGGCGCGTCGCGATCAACTCGAGCGCGAGTGCCTCGGCGGGCTTCATGCGCGCCGTCCACGCCGCGCCGAGCGCGTCGGTCATGCCGACGTACTCGCCATGCGAGAGCCCGTCGGTGAAGGCGAAGGTGGTGGACCAGTTGATCGCGATCACCTTGGGGGAGCGCGCCTCGACGACCTCTTTGAGCGCGCCCCACTGCTCGGCGCCCCAGAGTTCGGCCGAGCGGCCGGTCCCCGCGTTGCCACCGGGCGCGACCTTCATCGACCGCTTCGCCTCGTACACGCCCCCCTGCGACGTGCCGCCGAGCGCGATCCGCTCCACGCAGGCGCCGTCGCCGGCATCGACCTTGCCTGTGGACGCACAGCGATCGAAGAAGACGTAGATCGTGCGGCGACGCGCCGCAAAGGTGGTCGGCGAGACGAGCGAGGAGAACACCGGATCCTCGTTGTACTCGCGCATCGGGACGATCCACATATCGACGCCGTGCTTCCGCATCAGCGCGGGAAGGACCGTGCGCATGCGGGTCGCCAGCCAGCGCTGCTGCACCTCAGCCTGCTGCTGGAGCGTGCCGAACGGCCGCGAGAAACGCGGCGGCGGGAACGCCATCGCAGGGGTGACGGTCGAGAGCTGCGCGCCGAGGAGCGCGGGCGTGATGAGCGCGGCGTACGCCGCGAGCAGAGTGGGACGACGCATCAAGAGATCCTCAGGGGATGATCGCGCTGGCAGCACCGGACGCACGGCGCTCCCGACGCACAACGAGACTGCGGATGATCCGCACGACGAACGCGAGGATCAGCGTGAACACGATGGTGATCGCGATGCGGGTCCAGAGCACGCGCTCGGCACTCGGCCACCACACACTGAGATCCGCGACCTCACTGCCGTAGGTCTCCCACCCCACCGCGGTGAGGGCGAGACTCATCACGATCTCCGTCCCGGCCTGCAGCACAGCGAAGGCCGGTGCGCGCCACCACCAATGGCGCATCGTGAAGTTCGCGAGATGCGCGGTGAGCATCAGCAGCATGAAGATCAGACCGAGCAGGAACGTACCGGCCACCCAGAGCCAACTCGAGCTCGATCCGTGCGTGAGCACGTACGCCCGGTAGAGGCGCAGCACCACACCGGAGATGAGCGCCATCTCGGGAAGGGAGAGCGAGATCCGCCGCGTGAGCGCGGGGTCCTCGAGGGCCTTCCACTGGATGGTGGCGCGGGGGAAGAAGTCGGCGGACACGAGAGGGGCGGAGGTCAGCGACCGAGTTGGCGATGCATCCAAACTAGGGACTCTCGCACGTGCGCGCGCCAGTACACCCAGTCGTGGCCACCAGGCCACTCCTGGTACGTCAGGGCGACGCGCTGCGTCGCGAGGGCATCGCGCAAC
>JAIETI010000113.1 GCA_019745365.1 Gemmatimonadaceae bacterium
CGTGGGCGTGCAACGCATCAGCGCGATCAACGGCGGGCCGAGCTTCGGCCTGTTGCTCGGGCTCTCCACCACACTCCCCTTCACGGCCGCGCGCGCGAACGCACTCGCCGGCGAGGCGATGGATGCGGATGTCGTGGCCGCTGCGACCGCCGTCGGCGCCGCGGTTGCGCGCCGTCGCCAGGGGCTCGACGCGCTGTACGAGCGCTATCTCGCGGCGCGAGCGCGACTCTCGGCGATCGACGGCGTGTTGCAAGTGGCCGCGGACGCGGAACGCGACGCCGCGCTCGCAGAGTTCCGATCCGGGGCGTTGACGCTCCTCGAGCTGTTGGACCTCGAGCGCGCACTCCTCGCCGTCGAGCTCGAACGCTCGGAGGCGTTGCGCGCCGCCGCCGCCAGTCGCGCCGCACTGCTTGGCGCCACCACATCCGCATCGGGAGACCACACATGAGCGCCACCTTTCGCACGATCGTCGCGGCGAGCGTCTTCGCCGTGAGCTGCACCGCCGAGTCGGTGCCGGACACCGCAGCCCATACGGAGTCGGACGAACACCCGTCGGTCGTGACGCTCTCCGCCGAAGCGATCCGGCGCACGGGGATCACGGTGGCGCCGGTGACGGCGGAGGCTGCCGGCACCCTCGCCGCCGAGCAGGCGCTCGAGGTGCCGGGGCATGTCGAGGCGGACCCGCGACGCATCGGCGTGGTCACCGCGCGTTCGGACGGCCGACTGGAACGGCTGCTGGCCGTGGAAGGCGATGTCGTTCCGGCAGGTGGTGCGGTCGCGGAGCTCTTCAGCCCCTCCTACCAGCTCGCGCAATCCGACTTCGTCTCTGCGGTGCGGCGACGCGCGCTGGTGCGTCACACGGCGGACTCGGTCCCCGCGGCCCAGCTTGAGGCGGCTGCGGCGCAACGGCTGGTCGTCCTCGGCGCCAACGACGCGGACGTCGACGCCCTGCGCCGCGGCGATCCGCCGCGCGGCACACAGGTGCTGCGTGCGCCGATCGGGGGGAGTGTGATCGCGTCGCATGTGAGTGCGGGGGGAGCGCTGACCGCGGGTGGGGCGGTGGCCACGCTCGCCGACCTGACCGAGCTCGACGTCGTCGCCGACATCCCAGAAATCTCGCTCGCCGCGGTGCGGATCGGCCAGCGCGCCACGATCAGTGTGACGGCATTCCCGGCGCTGCGTTTCCGCGGGACGATCGAGCGGATCCGCGATGTGCTCGACCCTGAGACACGCACAGTGCGCGCGATCCTGCATGTGGTCAACGACACGCGCGTGCTACGCCCCGGGATGTACGCGTCGGTGCAGATCGCAGTCGCCCCGCGCGGGTCGGATGGTCGAGGCAAGGCCGTGCGCATCCCCTCCAGCGCGGTGGTGCTCGACGGTGCGGAGTCCATCATCTTCGTGGAGACGGCGGCGGGCACATTCGCACGCCGAGTGGTGCAGGTGGAGTCCCTTTCGCCGCCGGGGTCGACGCGCGCCGTCGGTGACGCGGTGTTGGTGCGAACCGGGGTGATGGTCGGGGAACGCATCGTGACGCGGGGCGCCTTTGTTCTCAAATCAGAGCTCGGGAAAGCCGCGCTCGCGGAGCACTAATGGGAACGCCCGAGGTGGGTCCTGCTCCTGACGTGGACGGGACAGCTCCACGGCCCTCGTTCATCGATGCGTTGATCGCGTGGGGCGTCCGAAGCCGCGGGTTGGTCGTCGCGCTGCTGCTGGTGCTGATCGGCGTCGGAACGTGGTCGGCGCTCACGGTGCGCTTGGACGCGTTCCCCGATCTCACGGACGCACAGGTGTCCGTGCTCGTGGATGCTCCAGGCCTCTCCCCAGTCGAGGTCGAGCGCCTCGTGACCTTTCCGGTCGAAGTTGCCCTGAACGGACTTCCAAATGTCCAGCGGGTGCGCTCGGTGAGCAAGTACGCGTTCGCATCAATCACCATCGTGTTTGCCGACGGCGTCGATCTTCCGCGCATGCGTACGCTCGTGAGTGAACGGCTTCAGATGGTGCGCGGTGCCTTTCCGGTCGGGGCAGATGCACAGCTCGGACCGCTCGCCTCCGCGAGCTCGGAGATGTACATGTACCTCGTCGAAGCGCCCGGGCGTACCCTCATGGAGGTACGGACGATCCATGACCGACTGATCCGACCCCGGCTGAGGAGTATCGGTGGCGTGGCGGAGGTGAACTCGTTTGGCGGCCTTGTACGCCAAGCGCAGGTCGTGGTCCGTCCGGAGCGACTGCTCAGTTTCGGGCTGACACTGCACGACGTCGTGACGGCGGTCGAGTCGAACAGTGCGGTCGCGGCCGGCGGGTATCTCGAGCATCAGGATCAGCAGTACATCCTGCGAGGACTGGGGCAGGTGGAGTCGCTGGACGACCTTCGGCGGACCGTGATCCGCGCGAGTGCGGCTGGTGTGCCGGTGCTCGTGGGTGACGTGGCGGAGGTGCGGTTCGGCGCGGAGATCCGCCAGGGCGCGGTCTCGGTCGGTGGCGAGGGCGAGGTGGTGTCGGGCATCGTGATGATGATGCGTGGTGAGAACAGCCGCGATGTCGCGATGCGCGTGCGTGCGCGAGTGGTCGAGATCAATCGCTCGCTTCCGCCGGGCGTCCGCGTGGTCTCGTACTACGATCAGACAGATCTAATCGACCGCACGATCGGAACGGTGCGGCGCAACTTGGTCGAAGGCGGACTGCTCGTCATCGCGATCTTGCTCCTCTTCCTGGGCAATCTGCGCGCGGCGCTGCTCGTCGCGGCGACCATCCCGCTCTCCCTGCTGTTCGCTTTCATCGGAATGCGATGGCTCGGGTTGTCCGCCAACCTCATGAGCCTTGGCGCAATCGACTTCGGGATGATCGTTGATGGGTCGGTGGTGATGGCGGAGCAGTTTGTGCGCACTCTGCAACGCGATCACGCGCGGGGTGCACC
This sequence comes from Gemmatimonadaceae bacterium, assembly GCA_019745365.1. GTDB lineage: Bacteria > Gemmatimonadota > Gemmatimonadetes > Gemmatimonadales > Gemmatimonadaceae > JAIETI01. The sequence goes on from JAIETI010000113.1 coordinate 2,921, forward strand.
GGCGGCGGACGCTCCACAGCTGCGCCGTCGGTTGCTGGCGGCCGCGCACGACGTCGGGCGACCGATCGCGTTCGGGGTGCTCATCATCATGATCGTCTATCTCCCGATCTTCAGCCTTGAGGGGTTGGAGGCGCGGATGTTCCGACCGATGTCGATCACCGTGATGATCGCGCTCTTTGGCAGTCTGCTCATCGCGCTCGTGGCCGTGCCGGCCGTCGGGACATGGGTGTTCAGGCACGGCGCGCAGGAGTCGCCGTTCGCCCGACGCGTCGCCCATGCTTCTGAACGTCTGTACCGCGCCGTTCTGGACATCGTGATCCCGCACCCGCGTCGCACCGTTGCAGTCGCCGTCGCTGTCTTCGGTGCGGCGATGACGCTGGTGCCGCGGCTCGGGACCGAGTTCGTTCCGGAGCTCGACGAAGGCTCCCTGCTGATCGAGGTCGTGCGCGATCCTTCAATTTCGCTTTCGGCGTCGCTTGCGATGCAGAGAGAGGTCGAGCTCGCGGTGCGCGAGTCGCCCGAGGTTCGTATCGTGTTGAGCCGCGTCGGTCGACCAGAGATCGGCAGCGATGCGATGGGGATCCACCAGGCGGACGTGTTCGTAATGCTCCACCCGATATCGCGTTGGCGGAAGGGGGTGTCGAAGGATAGTCTCGCGGCGGAGATCGCGCATCGGGTGGAACAGCGCGTTCCCGGTGCCGCGATCGCGATGACGCAACCGATGAAAATGCGGCTCGACGAGCTGGTCTCTGGCGTACGCGCAGATCTCGGAATCAAGGTCTTCGGGGACGATCCGGCGGTCAACCTGGACGTGGCGCAGCGTGTGGCGCGCATCGTGGCCGGTGTGGCCGGTGCGACCGAAGTGAACGTGAGTGCCACGGATGGGCAGGGCTACCTGAATGTGCGTCTGGACCGCACGGCGATGGCGCGCTTCGGGATTCCGGTGGCCGAGGTGCAGGAAGCGCTTGAGACTGCGGTCGGGGGGAAACCGGTCGCGACGCTCGTCGAAGGCAACTACGCGGTGGACATCACCGTGTACTATCCGGACGAGCTCCGCGCGTCGGCTGATGCGATCCGCGCGATCACCGTGCCGGCGCCGAGCGGCGCTCGCGTTCCGCTGCGGCAACTGGCGGCGGTGCGGCAGGAGCCCGGACCGGTGCAGGTCAATCGCGAGGGAGCGCAGCGGTTCGTGCCGGTGCAAGCGAATGTGGTCGGGCGCGACCTCGGGAGTTTCGTGGCCGACGTGCAGGCGGCGCTCGGGCGCGAGTTGCAACTCCCGGCGGGCACCTTCCTCGTGTACGGTGGTCAGTTCGAGAATCAGGCGCGGGCGATGTCGCGTCTGAAGGTGGTGGTGCCCGTCGCCATCGTGCTTATCGCGGCGCTGCTCTACTTCTCGTTGCAGTCGTGGTGGCTCGCGGCCCTCGTGCTCATCAACCTCCCGTTCGCCGCCGTTGGAGGCGTCTTCGCGCTCTGGGCGCGCGGACTGCACCTCTCGGTGCCGAGCGCCATCGGCTTCATCGCGCTGTTCGGCGTCGCGGTGCTCAACGGGCTCGTGCTCCTCACGACGATCCAGCGTCTGCGGTCAGAGGGTTGGGAGCCTGCGGCCGCCGCGATCGAAGGATCGATCCTTCGACTCCGCCCGGTGCTGATCACGGCGCTGGTGGCGAGTATCGGCTTCCTTCCGGTCGCACTCTCACAAGGTGCTGGAGCGGAAGTGCAACGACCGCTCGCCACGGTGGTCATCGGTGGTCTCGTGACGTCGACGCTGCTGACGCTTCTGGTACTGCCGACCGTGTACGCGTTGATCGAGAAGCGGCGGTCGCAGGGCTGACCGTCGCCGTTCGGGTGCTGCCTTGTGCGAGGCAGCGAGTCGACCCACCTTCGGGTATCGGAGGTGGGTCGCCCACCTTCACGTCGATTCGTGAACGAGGAACGCGATGCGCGGGATCGGATGGGATGACAGTCGGACGCCGGATTTCCACGATGATCTCCTGATCGTGCGCGTGCACCGCGGCGCCGGAGCCGCGCACGCGACCGGGACCATGGGACGCGGACTCTCGCAGCTGGCGCGCCTCGAGCGCGACGGGCATCTCCGCAGTTTGCACGTACTGGATCACCGGGCGCACGCTCCGGCCGCGACGCTGCGGCATGCGCTCGCGCGCGCGTCGGCGCATCGGGGACGCGAGGCGCATACGGGATCTGTGCTGATCCGCCTTCGCCACACGAAGCATCGCCAGCGGCTGCATCAGGCGCTCGCCGATGATCCCCACATTCATTGGGCACACCGCGTGCCCTGCCGCTACGTCGGCGCGGCGAAGGCGCCCGAACTCCCCGTGCAGCGCATGTGGCACCACCCCGCGATCCGGCTCGCGGAGGCACGCGCGATGCGCGCCTTTCGCGAACCGCGCACGATCCGCGTGGCGGTGCTCGACACCGGAGTCGACCGCGACCATCCCGCGCTCCGCGGCCGCATTGCGCGCTATGAGCATCGCATCGGCGGGGTCCACCCTTCGCCAGACGACATCGCGGGCCACGGCACGCACGTGTCGGGGATCATCGCCGCCGCCGACCGCGAGATCGGAGTACGCGGGATGTGTCATCCGAAGCTCTCGGTGTACAAGATCTTCGGCGATCGCTCCGTCCCGATCGTGAACGCCGGGAAGTCGTTCCGCATCTTCCTCGTCGACCCGGTCGCATACTACGCGGCGCTCGGCGACTGCCTGCGCCGCGGGATGGACGTGATAAATCTCAGTCTTGGCGGCACCGGCGCCTCCGATCCGCACGAGCGCGCGCTCGTGCAGTCGTTGATCGCTGCCGGGACGGTCGTGGTCGCGGCGATGGGGAACACGACGGTCGATCGGACCCAGGTGTCGTATCCAGCCGCGATCCCCGGCGTCATCGCGGTGGGTGCCGTGGGCCCGTCAGGCATGATCGCGAACTTCTCACGGATCGGCGCGCACATCACGCTCGTCGCGCCGGGCGAATCGATCTGGTCGACGCTGCCGCGACAGCCGGGCGAGTTTGGCTTCGCGATCGCAAAGGATGGCGCCCCGCTTCCCGGACCGAACCCGCTACAGCGCAACGTGCGCTACGATGCGTGGCCGGGGACGTCGATGGCGTGTCCGCAGGTGACGGCAGCGGTGGCGATGCTCCTAGCGACGCGCGGACAGATGACGCCCGCCGAGGTGCAGCGGCGATTGAAACGGAGCGCGGAGCCGCTGGCGGCGATGCGCGGTAAGCGATTCACCCCCACCTATGGCGCGGGGCGTTTGAACGTCGAACGCTTGCTCGCGCGCACGGAGCATTGATGCCCACGTATCGATCGCCACGTTCGTATCCGCGGTTCGATCCGTCGCTGCTCCGGCGCGCCGACGGGCCGCCGAAGAAGATCATCGTCCTCGGCGCCGGCATGGCGGGGCTGACGGCCGCGTATCAGCTGGTGCAGGCCGGGCACGATGTCACCGTCATCGAGGCGCGCCACGAGGCTGGGGGTCGGGTGCGCACGTTGCGCGAGCCGTTCGTGGGCGGACAGCATGTAGAAGCGGGGGCGATGTTCCTGCACGGGCATCACACGTTGACGATGGGCTACATCGCGATGATGGGACTCACCCTCGTCCCCTTGGTGCATCGGGGCTCGAGCGTGGCGTATCTGCGCGGCCAGCGGCTCACCGACATCGACCGCAAAGGGATGAAGTGGCCGGTGCAGGTGAGCAAAGATGAGGCCGGGCTGGGACTGATGGCGCTCTGGCAGAAGTACATCATCCCGGTCGTCCAGAAGGAGCTCACCGACCCGCGTGCCAAGGGATTCCCGTCGCCGAAGTTGCGAGCGATCGATGAGATGACCGCGGCGGACTTCCTCCGCGTGCGTGGGGCGTCGGCCGGCGTGCTGGAGATCCTGAATGCCGGGTACCTCGACCTCATGGGGAACGGGCTGCACTGCGTGTCGGCGCTGGCGATGCTGCGCGATCTCACCGCGTCAGTCGATGGCCTCCCGCCGCTGGCGTCGGGCTTCTCCGTTGGGAGACTGCATGACATGCCCTTTGCACGTGGCGTGAAGGTGCAGGGCGTGAAGAATCCGGAGTCGCAGAAGCAGATCGACGCGCAGGCGTTCACGATCCTCGGTGGCAACGACCTGCTCCCCCACGCGCTCGCGAAGTCGCCGATGCTCAAGGGGCGGATCACGTATCGCGCACCCATTGTGAGGATCGAGTCGCAACGCCGCGGCGTGCGGGTGACCGCGCAGATGGCGCGCGGGCATCGGAGCTGGGATGCGGACTATGTGATCTCGACGATCCCGTTCTCGGTGCTCCGGACGATCGACCTCGCGCTCGACTGCACGCCGGCGGTGCGCCGGATGATCGACATGGTGCAGATCACGAGCGTGGTGCGGCAGTACGTGCAGACACGCCGACGCCCGTGGTGGCGCGTGAACAAGGCGGGGACGACGATCACCGACAACAGTCTTCAGTACCTGAACGATCAGTCGATCAATCAGCCCGGGCCGCACGGGATCCTCGAGGCGTACTCCACGGGGCCGCATGCGCGGGCGTGGATGGCGCTCCCGCGCCGGGAGCGTCGCGCGATGCTGCTTGCCGGGATGGACCTCGTGTATCCCGGACTGTCGAAGCAGGTGCTTCGCGAGACGCATTTCGACTGGGACGATGAACCGTACGCGCGCGGCGGCTATGCGTCGTTCGAGCCCGGAATGCTGCGGGCGCAACTACCGCTCATGAAGCAACCCGTGGGGCGATTCTACTTCGCGGGCGACGCGACCTCGTCGCTCCCGGGGTGGATCCAGGGGGCGATCGAGAGTGGCCATGCGGTGGCCGAGGCGGTGCATCGCGCGTAGTCGCGCTCGTCAGCGCGCGTCCGGTCGACTCCCGACAAGGAACTCGCCGACCGACGAGACGTCATGGAGCGAGCGCCCGACGGCATTGGCGAAGCGGAGCGAATCGCCCGCGCCGACTCCGCAGGGGGCGAGTCCCATCGCGGTCGCGTTGAGATAGAGCGTCTGGAGGAGTGCGCCGACGTCCTTGAGGATCGTGGCGAGCGCGATTGAGCGATACTTCCAGGTCAGGCGACGAAATCGCGCCGCGAAGACCATTAGGACCTGCCCGCCGCTCGTCTTCCCCTGGGCATTGCGCGCGTCGAGCATAAGCGCCTCGACGGCGTCCCGGTCGCCGCGCTGCCGCACAAGCGCGTGGCCCACGGCGTCGTAGTGATAGACGCCGCGGGCGAGTCCGCGGCACTGCCGCGCGACCACAAAGATCTCGAGTGGATAGCAGCCACCCCCGCTCGGATAGGGACGGCTACTCACGGCGTAGCGCCGCTCAGCGTTCGCCTCGAGTACGCCGCGCACGCGAGCGCTTCGATACAATAGTTCGCTCAGCTGTGCGAGTGAGATCGCGCGGCGGCCGTAGTCGCGGATCGAGTGACGACACTCGATCGCCTCGACGAGGGTGACATCGCGGGCGGTGACTGACCGGCGGTGCGGGCGCGGGAGCGCGATCCGTCGCGTCCCGGAGAATCGCATCGTCGCGGGTTCCGGAGCGATCGTGCCCCAGAACGGGAACTTCCCCCCGACATCGCGGTCGTGGCGCCCGACGCGATGCTGGGCGAGGAAGAGCGCGTCGGCGAACTCCCACTGCCGCAAGATCGGATCGCGGTCCTCGCTCGCCGTGCCGCGCGCATTCACAGTTGTGAGCATCCCGTGTGCGTGCAGTGTGGCGAGGAGTGTGCGGGCGGCGCTGGGTGCGAGTCCGTGCTGGCGTGCCAACGTCGCGGGCGACTGTGGCGTGTGGAGTGCAGCGATCAGCGGGAGCATCGCCTCGGTGAGTTCGACGCGGGCGAAACCGAGCGGCGAGTCGAGCTGCCAGTGGTCGTCGAGGCGGCGCAGGTGTGCGAAGCGCGAGAGGCGAACGCGCGTGCGGGCGGGGAGACGCGGTGCGGCGGGGCGGAGCTCGCCTTGCTGCGGCACCACCCGCAGCCTCTGCGCCTCGTCGATCGTGAACTCCTCGGCGATGCATCCGTAGCGCGTCAGGGTGCGTAGCGTCGAGGCCCACTCGGCGACACCCGGCGCGCCGCTCTCAGCGCGCGCGATCGACCGCAGCATGGCGGGCGTGGTGGCCGCGGCGGCGCAGGCGCGAAGCGCGCGCCAAGCCCCTCGGGTGCGGAAGGCGAAGGTGAGGTCGCCGTCGACGGTAGAAACTCGCGCGCCCCGCGCCGGTCCACGAGAGACGGCGACGGGGCGGGAGAGGTGGAGCCGACGCATGGTGCGGGTCATTGAACGACTCGACGCACCACGCGTCGCGCGATCCGTTCGCTGGCGCTTAGGCCATCGTGAACGAGGCGCCCTTGCTCTGCGGGGCCATCGTCAGCGACGCGCCGGTGGTGCGCGAGGCGCCCTTCTTCTTCCCCTTCTTCGCGGGCTTCTTGGCCGCCTTCTTCTTGGCGGGCTTCTTCGCGGCCTTCTTGACCGTCTTCTTCACCGCCTTCTTGGCGCCCTTCTTCTTGGCGGGCTTCTTCGCGGCCTTCTTCTTGGTCTTCTTCTTTGCAGCCATCTGGTACCCCCGGAGGTATGGTGTGCGATCCGCGCGTTTGCGCGGTCGCCCATACAGTAACAGTCAGAACCAGATCGGAACAGAGTGGAGTTGCGATTCGCGACGGCGTGTCTGCGACCATCCGGCACGGACCGGCGCGTCGAACAAGCGGCCGGGCGCGAATCGCGGCCACCACGGGCGAAGTCCCGGCGCGAAACACTTCACCACGACGCGCCCCGTCTCCGGACGCGTCTGCTCCACGAGGAGCGGCTCATGCCCCCGCGCCGCGAGTCGCCGTGCGATCGCCTCGAGCGAATCGCGACGCATCGCGCGGGGGATGCGCGCCCTCCCTCGGAGTGGCACGAGGAACGGTGCCGACGTGATCGTCCCCTCACGCCGCCAGCGCCGCTCTTCGTCTTGCACGCCGAGCAGTCCCGCCCGCTGTGCACGCACGATCCCCTCGTCCTGCATCAGCTCGACGAGGGCTCGGCGGGCGGCGAGTGCACGGTCCGGGTTCGCGCCGAATCCAAAGCGGATATGTGGCCGAGCGTGCCCGCGGCGAGCGCTCATCGCCACGACCACGGGGATCCCGAGGTCGCTGGTGAGGTCCAGTGCCCACACGTTGCGGCCGCGTTCGTTCAACCAGCCGAGGATCTCCCCGACGAGCGGGTCAGCGATGGCGTCGAGCGCGACTGCGGGGCGTCGCAACCGATTGTACCACCAGAGCGCGACGCTATCGCGTTCGACGAGTTCGAGCAGGGCGCGCCGGGCGGCGTCCTCTACGGTCACACCCGCCGCAGCACCATTCGAGTCGGCGCTACCGAAGGAGAACGCGAACTCCCGGCCGTACCCGTAGTACACCAGTTGGGCGGGAACCAGCGTTCGACGGTCGGTCGTCAGTCCCCGCGCCTCGACCCATCCCACCGGAGCGTCCGTCGCGTACGGCGATGTGATCCCCGCCGCGGCGAACTGCCGCTCGCTGACCAGCAGCACGTCGTTCGGGTGCAGGGCACGGTGGCCGAGCTCGGCGAGGGTCGCGAGACGGACCGCCACACCCGCATGCGCGAACCCTGACCATCGCTCGAGGTACTCGTCGCGCGCGCGCGCGGCGGCTTCGTGGGCGGTCGTTCCGGTGCCGAAGCAGTTCGTGAGCGTCTGGCCGTGCAGGGACTCGACGCGCCCCGCCACCGACGCCATCGCCACGTGGATCGGCGAACCGACGCCGACCGGAAGTCCCCGCACTCGCGATCGCATCCCGATCGCGCGCGCCGCGCGACGACTAATAGCGCTGCTCCGGCTGCGCGATCAGTCGCGCGAAGCCTGGGTGTGTGCGCAGGGGCGCGTACGCGGGGAGCGTACGCAGGAGCGTGCGCGTGAACTGCGACGGGATCCGCACGCTGATGGTCGCGAGCCGATAGGCGTCGTCGACGTCGCCGCACATCAGTGCGATGTCGAGTCGGTGCAAGAGCATCGTCGTCGCGAGGACGAACTCGCGCGAGAAGGGCATGAGGCGCATCGCCCGATCGCCCGACGCGCGCGCTTCCTCCCGTTGCCCCAACGCCGCGTACGCGAACCCGAGCAGCGCGTGCAGCTCGGCGTCGTCCGTGGCGGCGCGGGCGCGGGGCTCGAGGAGTGCGCGTGCGGCCCCGAACGACGCCCGCGCGTTGGCGGAGTCGCCGCGCGTGCGCCAGACGTACCCCTGGGAGAGGTAGAGCTTGGCGGTGTCGAAGAACTCCGCCGACGGAAGAATCGCGAGCGCCGAGTCCGCGACGAACCCGCCGAGTTCGGCGGCGAGCGTGGGATAGCGATACATCCACTTCATCATCTCGCGCATCGAAACGCGGGGCACCGCGCGCTCCACAATTGCACGAGAGGAGTCCACGTTGCCATCGTACGCGAAGGAGATCAGCGAACGGATGACCACCGCGGGCGCCCAGTCGGGCGCGAGCGTCATCGCGCGATCGGCTTCTCCTGCCGCCGCGGGGAAATCGCGCATCCCGAGCAGCGCCATGCTCAGGTCGAGTGCGAGCAGATGCGAGCGCGGATCGATCGCGATCGCCCGTCGGAGCGTCGTCGCCGCATCGGCGAACCGTCCTCGGCGGCGCTCGATCTGCGCGAGGATCCAGAGCAGGTCGCTGTTGTTCGGGTGCGCCACCCGGGCCGGATTGAGCGCCTCGAGGGCGCGGTCCGCATTGAGTTCACCCCACCACGCGACGTAGCCCCGCGCAAGCGGGAGCTCAGTGATCGTGGAGTCGATCGCGGCCGCGCGCGTCAGCGCGTCTCGGGCACGTGTCAGGGTGGTCGCGGACTTATCGACGTAGTAGTAGTTGTAGATGACGAGCGCCTCGGCGAGCTTCGCCCACGCCAGCGCGAACTTCGGGTCGTCCGTGACCGCCTGCTGATACTGCTCGATCGCCTGCCGCGCCGAGGCTTCTTCGTAGCGACGCGAGGAGAAGACGTTCCCGCGCAGGAATGACGCGTACGCCGCCGCGTTCGAGGTCGGGCGCGCGGCGAGTTGCAGACTCTCCGGGAGGAGCACGGTGACACCGAGCGAACCCGCGACCCGCTCGGCGATCCGCGACTGGAGCGCGAACAGCTCGCCGGGGATGAAGCTCGCGTCGTATTGCTCGGTCCAGATCTCCCGCTGTCCGTCGGCGCGCACCAAGTGCGGCGTGACGCGGACGCGGCGGGCACCATCGGCACCGACGTCGGTGCGGACCGTCCCCGTGACGACGTACCCGACGTTCACCTCGCGCGCGATCTTCGCCACGTCGTCGGTGCTTCCGGCGTAGTGAAGCGCTGTCGCCCGCGCGACGACCGCGAGCCCGGAGAGCCCCGCGACGCGGCTCGTCACCTCGTCCGCGATCCCATCCGCGATGAAGCGGTCCTCCGCCGGGCCGAGGTGATCGAAGGGAAGGACGACCACCCGTGGTGGGCCGGCGGGAGCGGCCTCGGCCACCCGCTGCCAGATCGCGAGGCCCGCCGCACCGATCACCGCCGCCGCCGCGACCGCGGCGGTGATGCGCATCAACGAGGCGCGCGATGCGAGCGGCCCGGGGCCGAGCGCCGTGATGAGGGCATCCGCGAACTCGCGGACGGTGGGGTACCGATCGTCCGGCAACTTCGCGAGCGCGCGGTCGAGCACCGGATCGAGCGCCTCCGGGAGCCCCGGCTTCACCACGCGGAGACTTGGCACCGGGTCGCGCGCGTGGCGCGCCATCACCGCGACGGCGTTGGTCCCCGTGAACGGCACATCGCCGGTCAACATCTCGAAGACGACACAGGCGAGGCTGTACACGTCTGACCGCGCATCGAGTTGCTCACCAGCGACCTGCTCCGGACTCATGTAGCTCGGGGTCCCGAGCACCATGCCCGCCTGCGTGAGGCGCACCCCACCGGCCGCCGAGACCGCGCGCGCGATGCCGAAGTCGGCGATCACCGCCACTCCGCCGGAGAAGAGGATGTTCTCCGGTTTGATGTCGCGATGGACGATGCTGCGGCCGTGCGCGTACTCGAGCGCGTGCGCGACCTCGCGCGTGATGCTCGCGATCTCGGGGAGCGGCAGGGCCCCCTGCGTCTCGAGGCGCTCGCGGAGCGACTTCCCGTCCATGTACGGCGAGACGTAGTACAGCGTCCCGGCCGTGTTCCCCGAGTCGTAGAGCGGGAGCACGTTCGGATGGGACAGACGCGAGATCATCTCGATCTCGGCGAGGAACCGCTCGGCGCCAAGCGCGGCCGCGACCTCGGTGCGGAGCACCTTGATGGCGACGTCGCGATCGTACCGATTGTCGCGCGCGAGATACACATGGGCCATCCCGCCCGCACCGAGTTCCTGGCGGACCTCGTAGCGCCCATCGAGCACGGCGCCGATCCCGAGCGAGGTAGTCACCGCGCGGTCGGGCCGGTCGTCAGCGTGGGCTGCACGAGGGATGGGGGAAGGGGTCGCATGCACTCCGTCGGGGGACGCGCCCACCGTGGGCGCGCCGGACGGAAAAGTACGTGTCGGCACCGGCGGCGGCTACCTATAGAGCGGCCCACGCATCGGCAGACTCCCCAGTGGTGCCCCCACGGGACCCTGAGTCTGCCGATGCGTGGGCCGTGCTCTCCGCTGTTACCGCGCGACCGCGCCACGCGTTCCCAGCTGCTGGTGGGACACCGCAGACGGCGGTGGGATTCCCGCCCGGGGAATGGCCGATGGGGGTGCGGGGTCACCATCTTCGTGAGCCTATGCCCTTCCTTCTCCCGTGACCGCACCGACACCGGACGACCTTGCGGTCGATGTGTCGCTGGTGGCGCGCGCGCGGGTGGGCGACGACGAGGCGTATCGGCAGCTCGTGCGCCGCTACGAGGGAATGGTCGCGGGTGTGGTGCGGGGGATCGTGCGCGACGCCGCGCTCGCGGACGAGGTGGGGCAGGAGGCGTTCGTGAAGTGCTTCGCGTCGCTCGATCGCTTTCGTGGCGACGCGTCGCTGCGGAGCTATCTCCTCACGATCGCGACACGGCTGGCGTTGAATGCGGTTCGCGGCCGCACCCGTTGGTTCCGTCGCGCCGTCTTTCTCGACGATCCCGACGAATCCGTGGCGCTCGACACGGGCGAGGATGCCGCGCGTGGGGTGGAGCAGGCGGAGACGAACGCGGTGGTGCGTGCGGCGGTGGCCACGCTGGGTGCGGACCAGCGGGCCGTCATCGTGTTGCGGATGTTCGAAGGGTACTCCACCCGCGAGGCGGCCGAGGCGCTCGGCGTGCCCGAGGGAACGGTGCTCTCGCGGTTGAAACGGGCGATGGATCGACTGCGCGTGGTCCTGCGGGATCATGCGGCTGAGGGAGGATGAGCGATGGATAGGGAGCCAGCAGTGACAGATCGATTCGAGGCGATGGTCGCGCGTGCGCGGGCACCACAGCGCTTCAGTGCGGGGTTCGACGATCGGGTGATGCTTCGTTGGCGCGCGGCGCAACAGCGGCCGGCGTTCGAGCGGGTGTTCGTGCGCGCGGCACCGCTGCTCGCCGCCGCGGCGCTGTTACTGATGGCCGCGAACTACCGGCTCTCCGCTGCCGGTGACCCGCTCGCGGCACGGATGCTCGGTGTCCCGACGGTGACGCTCGATGCCGTATGGAGCGACGCGTATCAACTGCCCGTGGCGGGCGAGGGACGATGAACGCGACGGCGAAGTCGGTGCTCCTCCTGCTGGTGACGCTCGCGCTCGGCGTCACCCTCGGGCTGCTGGGTGGGCAGACGTGGCGGGCGACGCGGATGCGTGATCGCGAGCGGATGCGCGGACCGGGCGGATTCGTGGAGCAGGCTGAGCGTGTGATCCAACCGCGCGACTCGGCGCAGCGTGCGGCGATCCGGCCGATCCTCTTGGCGGTCGATTCGTTCAACCGCGCGACGATCGAGGGATCGAACGCCGCGCTGCGGGCGCGCTTCGATTCGGCGCGTCGCGAGCTGGCGCCGCTCCTTGATGCCGCGCAGGCGGAGCGGTTGGAGCAGATGGCCAAGCGACCACCGCCGCCACCTGGGGGTGGGCCGGGGGGACCAGGCGGGCCGCGTGGTCCGGGCGGCCCTGATGGGCGTCGCCCGCCTCCGCCGGATGGGATGGGACCTCCACCAGATGGCATGGGGCCACCACCGGATGGGAGGGGGCCGCCACCGGGGATGGGACCGCCGCCCGGGCCGCCGCCGCGGCGTCCGCCGACGTGACCTTGGAAGAGGGCAGCGCAGTCCGGGCTGCGGCGCACGTCCGCGCGGTGCGTAGTAGAATTCAGAGACCTCCACTGGAGTCTCTGCATGCGCGCCGCTCGTTTCGCTGTTCTCGCTTTCCTCCTCAGCGGCTGCGCGCCTGCGGTCCGCATCACGCGTGACGCGGCGATCGTGATCCCGCCGCGTGCGACGTGGAGCTTTGGCGGGAAGGACGGCGCCTACTCGGTGGATGAAGCCGACCCGCGCGCGCGTTCTGACTCGGTGCAGCACCGCGTGGAGCGGGCGATCGCGTACGAACTCGACCGGCGCGGCTTCAAGCGCGCCGACCCGACGGCGGCGACGTTCCTGGTCCACTTCCACATCGGCGCACGTACGGAGACGGTGCGGGTGCGGTCGGACGATCCGGCGACGTGCGTGGCCGACGAGTGCCGGAATGCGTGGAATTGGCGCGGGT
>JAIETI010000039.1 GCA_019745365.1 Gemmatimonadaceae bacterium
GTCACCTCGCCGATCGAGCACAAGGCCGTGCTCGCCGCGGTCCACCAGGCTGCGCGCGAGGGTGCCGACGAGCGCATCGTCCCCGTGACCGCCGATGGCGTGGTCGATCTCGCCGCGACGCGTCAGGCGATCGCCTCCGATACCGCGATCGCCAGCGTCATGTGGATCAACAACGAGACCGGCGCGGTGCAGCCGATCCAAGCGCTCGCGGAGCATGCGAAGAGCGTCGGTGCGGTGTTCCATACGGACGCGGTACAGGCGTTCGGGAAGGTGACGGTCGATGCCCGCGTGACGCCCTTCGATTTCTGTGCGGTCAGCGGCCACAAGTGTGGCGCGCCGAAGGGGATCGGCGCGTTCTTCATCCGCCGCGGGACCGCGCTCGAACCGCTCTTCTTCGGCGGGTCGCAGGACCGTGGTCGCCGACCGGGGACCGAGAACGTCGCCTCCGCCGTCGCGCTCGCCACGGCGATGGAGCTGACGCTGAAGGAGAAGGACACCGAGTGCGCGCGGCTGCGCACGTTGCTTGACCGCCTCGAGGCCGCGTTGATCGAGCGCCTTCCCGACGCGGTGATCCACGCGCGCGGCGCCGAGCGCGCGCCGCACATCATCAACATCTCGGTGCCGGGCACCGACAGCGAGTCGATGCTGATGGCGCTCGACCTGCAGGGCGTCGCCGCGTCGAGCGGGTCGGCGTGTCAGAGCGGGAGCGTCACGCCGTCGCATGTGCTCGCGGCCATGGGTGTGCGCACAGAGATCGCGAATGCCGCCATCCGTATGAGTCTGGGCTCGCTCACCACCGACGAGGATGTCCAGCGTGTGAGCGACCTCTTCCCCGCGCTGATCGGCAAGGCGCGAGGGCTCGCCGGCGTGTTGTGATGACGCGCGAGCGCGTCCTGGTGGCAATGAGCGGCGGCGTCGATTCCTCGGTCGCCGCCGCGCTCCTTTCGCGGCAGGGCTACGACGTCGTCGGCGTCACGATGAAGCTCTTCCACGACGGCGGGGAGCTCCCGGACCGCCCCTGCTGTTCGCTCGACTCCGTGAACGACGCGCGTCGCGTGTGCGAGAAGCTCGGCATCCCGCACTACGTGCTCAATCTGCAGGACCCGTTCGGGCGTGATGTGGTGCAGGACTTCGTCGAGGAGTACGCGCGTGGCCGCACGCCAATCCCCTGCGTGCGCTGCAACACTTTCACCAAATTCCGCGATCTGGTAGTGAAGGCGGACAGCATCGACGCGCGGTGGATCGCGACGGGGCACTACGCGCGCGTGATCGACGGGGCGCTGCACCGCGGCGTGGACGAGGCGAAGGACCAGACGTACTTCCTCTGGGGGATCGATCGCGGCGTGCTCGATCGTCTGCTCCTCCCGGTAGGCGGACTCACCAAGTCCGAGACCCGCGCCCTCGCCGCCGACCTCACCCTCCCGCGCATGGCGACGAAGCCGGAGAGCCAGGAGATCTGCTTCGTACCGGACGGGGATTACGCCAAGGTGCTCCGCCGGGAACTCGGCGCCGATGCCCCTGCGCTCTCCGCGGGCCCGATCGTCACTGAGACGGGCGAACAGATCGGGATGCATGATGGCTTCGCGCACTTCACCATCGGCCAGCGGCGCGGCCTACCGAGTGGCGGGAGCGCACCGCGGTACGTCGTCGCCATCCGCCCGGCGACGCGCGAGGTGGTCGTCGGCCCGCGCGAGGCGCTGCTCGGCCACGGCGTGATCGTGCGTGGGGTCAACTGGCTCGTCGCGGATGTGCCCTCAGTCGGCAGCCGCGTGCAGCTGCGCGTGCGTCATCGCCATACGCCGACGGCGGCCGAGATCGTCCGTTTCGAGCGTGATGAACTGGAGCTCGCGCTCGACGAACCGGTGGCGGCGATCGCCCCGGGGCAGTCGCTCGTCCTCTACGATGGGACGCGAACACTCGGCGGTGGCGTGATCGAGGCCGCGCGCCGTGCGCGCGGGGTGCTGCCGCTCCTCTCGGTGTAGCGAGGCGCGGGCGCTAGTGCGCCGCGCCCACGGTCACAACGATCGAATCGAGCGCCTCTTGGCTCCGCACCACCGCGGAGACGAGGACGAACACCTGCCCGACCGCGCGCGCGCGCACGGTACCGTCTTGATCGATCGTCGCGATCGTCGTGTTGCGCGACGCCCACGAAATACTCGCGGGGTCTGTGACACCCTTCGTCACCGTCGCGGTGAGCTTGCGCGTTTCCTGTGGGAGGAGCGCCACTTCGCGCGGGGCGATCCGCACCGTCAGCGCGAAGGTCGGCTCGGTGACGAGATCGATCTTGTTGCAGCCGGCGAGGAGGAGCGAGAGCGCGAGGAGTCGAAGGCGCATCGGTCGTGGAAGAAGAGTGGTCAAAGCTAGTACGAGAGCCCCGCCGCCGCCGCGAACTCCTTCAGCAGCCGCGTCTGCTCCGGCGTGAGCGTGCTTGGCACCTGCACCGCGATCTCAACGAGCAGGTCGCCCGCCTTGCCATCCTTCGCGACGCCCTGCCCGCGCACTCGGAAGCGCTTCCCGCTCGGCGTCCCGGCGGGGATCGCGATCGTGACCTTCTTGTCGTGCAGCGTCTCGACGGTCACCTTCGACCCGAGCGTGGCCTGCACGATGTTGACGGCCGCACGCGTGATGAGGTCCGTCCCGTCGCGTTCCCACTCCGGATCGTCCTTCACGCGGAAGGTGATCAGGAGATCTCCGGGCGCACCGCCGCGCACGCCACGGCCACCCTGCCCCTTCAACCGGATCTTCCCTCCGCTCTCCGTGCCGGAGGGGACGGTGATGTTCACCTTTCGCTTGGAGCGTTGCTCCCCCGCGCCGTTGCAGGTGCCGCACTTCTCGGTGGGAACGGTGCCCTTGCCGAGACACATCGGGCAGGGGCGGACGGTCGCAAAACTCCCTTGGCCGAAGGAGATCGTCCCACGCCCGGCGCACTCGGGGCAGGGCTGCAGCTTCGCGCCGCGCGCCGCCCCAGAACCCGCACAGGTGGCGCACTCCTCGTTCACTTCGAGGTCGATGGTGACCTTGCCGCCGAGCACCGCGGTGCGGAAGGGCACTTCGAGCGAGGTCTCGACGGTCTGCCCGTTCTCGGGGCCGGTCGGGCGCTGACGACCACCGCCGAACATCGAGCTGAAGAGATCGCCGAGGCCGCCGAGCCCACCGACGTCGAAGTCCGGGTACTCGTAGTTGCCGCCTGCACCCGCGGCTCCACTCGGACGTCGCGCGCCGGCGCCGCCGGTGTTCGGACGCGTGCTCCCGCCACTGCGCGAGGCCCCGCCGAAGCCGCCGCTGAACGCGCCGAGTCGGCGCATCTCGTCGTACTGCTTGCGCTTCTTCTCGTCCCCGAGGACGGTGTACGCCTCGGAGATCTCCTTGAAGCGCTCGGAGGCTTTCGCGTCGCCTTTGTTCGAGTCGGGATGGAACTGCTTGGCCAATCGACGATAGTGCTTCTTGAGCTCGTCGGCGGTCGCACTCGCAGACACGCCGAGCACCGCATAGAAGTCCTTTTGAGGAGCCATCAGGTCGGCGTCAGCCGTTCCACTGCTTCACGACCACGCGCGCCGGGCGCAGCAGCTGGCCGTTGAACAGATACCCCACCTGATAGACCTGGGCGACGAGATGATCCTCGGCCTCGCTCGCCGCCGGGACCGTGGTAAGCGCCTCAGCGACCGCAGGATCGAAGGGGTGATCGACCGGGTCCACGAGCTCGAGTCCGTGTCCGGCGAGCGACTTGAGCATCTTCTTCTCGACCATCGCGGCGCCGTCGACCACGGTCTTCGCATCGACCGTCGAGGGGTCGACATGCGCGAAGCGCGCGAGATCATCGAGGGCGTCGAGGAGCCCGCGGACGACATCGCTCATGCCACGATGCTCGGCTTCTTGCCGCTCGCGCACGGCGCGCTTGCGGAAGTTCTCGAACTCGGCGTAGAGGCGGAGATACTTGTCCTTCTGCTCTGCAAGGAGCTGAAGCGCTTCGGTCTCGGCCGCACTCGCCGCGCTCATCCCATCGATCGGGAGCTCGTCGGTATCGTTCGCGACCGCCGCGTCAGCGACCGGTGGAGTGGTCTCGTCAGTCATCACGTCTCAAGAAATGTGACATCGCGCGGCGGGGCCGACGATGGTTCATGGAATTTCACGGGCAAGGCCCCTTGGATGCAACTTTATCCCCGTCACGCGGACGGGGTGAGTGCTTCCCTGCTCTCCCTACGCGCCGCGACCACGGTCCGTTTCGCCTCTAGCACCCGAGTGGACGATGCTCCGTTCGCCCCTGTTCGCCCGCCTGATGGCTCTCCTGCTCGTAGCGCTCGCACCGCTGGGCGCCCAAGGAAAGCGCGGTACGCCGCCACCTCCGGCCGCGCCCCGGGAGCCGGTGATGCCCGGGGTTGAAGTGCTGCTCCGCGACTCGCTCCATCTGCTCCAGGGAAAGCGCGTCGGGCTCATCACCAATCACTCCGGCCGTGACCGGAACGGGACGAGCACGATCGACCTCCTCTTCAAAGCACCTGGCGTGAAGCTCGTGGCGCTCTTCGGCCCGGAGCATGGGATCCGGGGCGCGGCGCAGGCGGGCGAACGTATCGAGAACGCGGTCGATTCGGCAACGCAGTTGCCGGTGTACTCGCTGTACGGCGCGACGCGGGTGCCGACGCCGGAGATGCTGAAGGATGTCGATGTCCTCGTGTACGACATTCAGGATGCGGGCGCGCGTGTGTACACCTTCGAATGGACAATGGCGCTCTCGGCGGCGGCAGCGAAGAAGCCGTTCATCGTGCTCGATCGCCCAGCACCGATCCGCGGGGATCGCTTCGAAGGCGGCGTGCTCGAACGCCCGTTCGCCTCGTTCGTGGGACAGTACCCGGTCGCGTTGCGCTACGGACTCACGCCGGGAGAGCTTCTGCGCTTCCTCAACGGCACCGGCGAGTTGAGTGCGAAGGTGACGGTCATCCCGATGCAGGGATGGACGCGGCAGATGTGGATCGACGAGACGGGGCTTCCCTGGCTCGCCCCCTCGCCGAATCTGCGGACGCCTGACGCGTTGCTCCTCTATCCCGGCACCGTGTTCTTCGAGGGGACGAACCTCAGTGAGGGGCGTGGCACCGATGCCCCGTTCCTC
Organism: Gemmatimonadaceae bacterium; assembly: GCA_019745365.1. Lineage (GTDB taxonomy): Bacteria > Gemmatimonadota > Gemmatimonadetes > Gemmatimonadales > Gemmatimonadaceae > JAIETI01. The sequence continues at coordinate 5,105 of JAIETI010000039.1, forward strand.
CTCGTCGGCGCGCCGTGGCTCACCGATCACGCGGCGATCGCGGCCGCGTTGAACGCGCGTGCACTCCCCGGCGTACGCTTCGACACCGCGACACGTACGATCGAGAAGGGACAGAAGCATGGCGACGCGACGATCCCGATGATCCGGGTCGTCGTCACCGACCGCAACGCGGTGCGGCCGAGTGATGTGGGCGCGTGGATGCTCCGCGACATCTATGCGCGGCACATGAGCGAGCTCCAGTTCCGCAGCAGCGGGCTCGATCGCCTCGCCGGGACGAACGCGCTCCGCCTCGCGGTGCGGCAGGGTGACGATGCTGTCCGTGCACTGCTGACCCGATGGGATGCCGAGTCGCGTGCCTTCGCGGAGCGCACGCTCCCCTGGAGACTCTACCCGTGAGAGCGTTGATCCTCGCGCTCGCGACCACGCTCGCGGCGCAGGAGCCGCCGATCCAGCCCTCGCCCAAGGACACTGCGACACTCGCGCCGATCGACACGCAACTCGCGCCCGGGGTGCGGCACCGCCGCTTCACCGAGAGTGGCGGGCCGTGGACGGTGAACGTCCTTGCGGTCGATCTGCGTCAGTGTGGTTGCACTTTCGCGGTGGAGCGCGCCGCGGGGCAGTATCGCGGCCTTGAGCGCACCACGGCGTTGAGCGCACGCGTTACCGCGCGGGGCACCACGGTACTCGGCGCCGTGAACGCTGATTTTTTCGACCTGCGAGGGGAGACAGGAGTAACCGAGAATAGTTCGATCGGTAATGGATTCGTGTGGCGGGCGTTGCGCGGGAGTGATTCACCCTTCGGGACGTCGCAGGCTCCACGCACGCAGTTCGCGATCGACGAAGCGGGGCGGCCGCGAATGGATCGCTTCGCGCTCGAGGGGGAACTCGGGATCGACGGGATCTTCTACCCCGTAGGTGCCGTGAACGGGAGTGCGCCGTGGGGCACGGCCGCGATCTACACGAGTGCGTTCGGGACGAGTATAGCCGAGAACGACACCGCGGGAGCGACCGTCGTGCCGCTCGAACGGTGGCAGCGTGGTGCGCTCGGCGAGTACACCGCGCGGATCGCGACCGTGGCGGGCTCGGCAGCGCAGACGCCGATCCCGGCGGACGGTGCCGTGATCGTGGTGCGCGGCGCGCTCGCGCACACCTTTGCCACGCTCCGTCGAGGTCGCACGGTGACCGTCTCCCTCCGCTTCGTGCCCGGCGACGTGCGCCTGCGCGAGCTGACCGGTGGATGGCTGCGGCTCATCAAGAACGGCGTCGCCGTCGGCGCGACGAGCGACTCGGTCGAGGGGACGCCTCCTGCGTTCAGCGCCGCGAGGCACCCGCGCACCGGCGTCGGGTTCTCGCGCGATTCATCCACGATCCTGCTCGTGACGGTGGACGGGCGCCGAAAGAGCAGTGTCGGGATGTCGCTCGCAGAGTTCGCGGCGCTGTTCGAGCGTCTTGGCGCGAGCGAGGCGATGAACCTCGATGGCGGCGGCTCGACCGCGATGGTGGTCGGTGGCACGTTGGTGAACCTGCCGAGTGATGCGACCGAGCGCGCGGTCGGGAACGCTCTGCTGGTGGTGAAGCGGCGCTAAGTCGCCAGCGTCCGCCGCACCAGATCGAGCGCGGCCTGCGTGGCGCGTTGGCGGATCTCGGTGCGGTCGCCGATCAACTGTGCGCGACGACTCACCACCGCGTCGCCGTGCGACACGGCCCAGCAGACCGTGCCCACCGGCTTCTCGGCGGTCCCTCCGCCGGGCCCGGCAATCCCGGTGATAGCGATCCCGATGTCGGCACCGAGCTTACTGGCCACACCGCGCGCCATCTCCTGCGCGGTCTCCTCACTCACCGCCCCGACGGTCTCGAGCGTGTGGGCACGCACACCGAGCTCGACCGTCTTCACATCGTTGTGGTACGCGAGCACGCCGCCGAGGAAGACGTCGCTGGAGCCTGCCCCCGCGGTGAGTCGTGCGCCGAGCAGGCCGCCGGTGCAGCTCTCCGCCACGGCGATGCGCGCGCCGCGCGTGCGTGCGAGATCGATCACGACACCGGCGAGGTCGGCATCGCCTTCACCGTAGGCATGGATCGCAGCGACCTCGCGGAGGCGCGACACCCCGTCGCGCAGCGCCCGATCGGTGTCCTCTGCTCCGCGCCCGCGTGCGGTGAGCCGGAGGTCCACTCCCTCCCATCCTGGGAGGAAGGCGAGCGAGAGTCCGTCGAAGCCCTTGCCGAGTGCGCCGAGTTGATCCGCGAGCATCGACTCGCTGATCCCGGTGGTGCGGAGTGTGGCGGAGCGCACGACGGCAGCGGCGCCTTGCACTCTCAGCCGTGGGACGAGGTGGTCCGTGAGCATCCCGCGCATCTCCCGCGGCACACCGGGGAGCATCGCGACCCACTGACCGCGCTCGTTCTCCAGCCAGATTCCCGGCGCGGAGCCATGCCGGTTCTCGAGCACCGTCGCGCCCTCGGGGATCCACGCCTGCTGCTCGTTCGCTTTGGGAAGGCCGCCGGGCCACCCGCGGGCCTTCCATCGCTCGCGTAGCGCCTCGAGGATCGCGTCGTCCTTCCGCATCGCACGTCCGAAGAGCGCAGCGATACTCGGCTTCGTCAGGTCATCGGCGGTGGGGCCGAGTCCCCCGGTCGTGATCACCGCGCCCGTCCGCTCCAACGCACCACGCACCGCGTCGGCGATCTCGTCGGCGCCGTCGCCACACGACGTGCGGCGCACCACCTGCACGCCGTCCGCCGCGAGTGTCCGCGCGATGAACGCGCCGTTGGTGTCGATGGTGTAGCCGAGGAGGAGTTCGTCCCCGATCGTGACCAGCTCGATCCGCATCGGCTACACGCGCAGCAGATGACGATAGCGGCTCAGGTAGAGCCCGAGGCTGTAGAAGGTGAGGATCACGGCGGCGACGCCGCTCACGACGCCGATGGTGCCGGTGCCGTGGGCCAACGCGGTCCAGGTCGTGCCGACGAAGTCGTGCTCCTCGATGTACGTCTTGAGCGCGAACCAGAAGTACGCCGCGCCGACCCAGGTGTATTGCATCCCGGCCTTCCACTTGCCAGGCCCGATCGCCTCGATGGCGGTCCCACGGCGATGCGCGAGGGTGCGGAACGCGGTCATGAACGCTTCGCGCCCGAGCACCACGATCAGGACCCACCACGGAAGCGCCACCGAGCCGATCACCCAGGGGACGAAGGCGAACTGCGACGACTCGACGATGCGCGGGAGGATGCGCCCCAACCAATCGCGATGCGGTGCCTGGAGCACGAACATCGGGATGAAGGTCGCGAGCAGGAGGAGCTTGTCCGCGAGCGGGTCGAGGAAGCGCCCGAGATCGGTCTCCTGTTTCCGCGAGCGCGCAAGCTTCCCATCCCAATAATCGCTCACCGCGGTGACGAGATAGAGCGCGAACGCCAGGAGGCGCAGCGTGGATGAGTTCTGGAACGGCAACCAACAGATCAGCGGCGTGGCGATGATGCGCCCCGCCGTGATCCACGTGGGAAGATTGAGATTCACCCGCGACCCGCCACCGCGCTCAGGCGAGCGCCTTGAGGACGAGCTTGCTCACCGCCCGCAGCGTCTCGAACACGCCATCGCCGGTCACCGCCACCGCTTCGAAATAGTGCGCGCGCTCGATCCACTCGCCCGTGGGGAGCTGCTCGACGAGCATCTCACCCGGGTGGTTCGGGTCGGGCGTGGGCTTCTGCTTCGCGGGATCGGTGATCTCCCACCCCGGATTGAGCGCAGCCTGCAGCTCCGCGAGCGGCGCCGCATTGGGGAGGTCGCGTTTGTTGTACTGGATGAGGAACGGCATCTTCGTGAGATCGTAGCCGTACTCCGCCATGTTGTCGTACAGGTTCTGCATCGCTTCCTGATTCGCTTCCATCCGCTCGATCTGCGAATCGGCGACGAAGACGATCCCGTCCACTCCCTTGAGGATGAGCTTCCGGCTGGCGTTGTAGTACACCTGACCGGGGACGGTGTAGAGATGGAAGCGCGTCTTGAAGCCGCGGATCGTGCCAAGGTCCACGGGGAGGAAATCGAAGAAGAGCGTCCGCTCGGTCTCGGTGGCGAGCGAGATGAGCTTGCCGCGCGTATCGGGCTTCACCTTCCCGTACACGTGCTCAAGATTGGACGTCTTCCCACCGAGCCCGGGCCCGTAGTAGACGAGTTTGCAGTTGATCTCGCGCGAAGCGTAGTTGATCATCGACATGGCTGGTCTCCTTATCCGAACAGCTTGTCGATCTCGTCGTCCGCGCCGGCGAGAATGCTGGGTTGCTGCTGGGCCGACGCGCCGCGCGCGAAGACCTCCTCGAAGAGCCGCGTGAGCTCGTGCACGGTGTCCTTCATCTTGAGCCGCACCAGACCGAGCGTGGTCCGGTTGTCGAAGAGCGCCACGAGGATCACGCGGCGCGCGATGTCGGCCAGATACATCGACTCCTTCTCTCCCTGATGGAAGAGCGAGGAGAAATCGTTCTCACCGATCAGCTTGGCCAGCTGGTCGTTGGCGCTGAAGTCCGCCGCGGTGAGCGTCGCGAAGGCGGTGGGGTCGAAGGTCGGCTGCTCACCGACGGTCGCGACGAGCTGCCCGGTGCGATCGACCAACAGCGCGCAGCGCGCGTTGCACTCGCCCAAGAACTTCTGGAGCGTGGTCGTGATCGCGCCGAAATCGTCTTCCGTGAAGGACCAGCTCGCTGCGCCAACGGCCATCGGCCCGCCTCGCGGTGAATCGTGATCGTGCGGCTACCCCATCACGCGGCGCGCGGAGAGCGCCTGTGCGATGGTCCCACCGTCCGCGTACTCCAGATCGCCCCCCATGGGGAGGCCACGCGCCAGCCGGGTGACCCGGACCGGGTGCCCCGCCAACTGCTCCTGAAGATACAGCGCCGTCGCCTCACCTTCGAGCTTGGGATTGGTCGCCACGATGACCTCCCCCACCCCCCCGGCCGCCACCCGGGCCACCAGCGCCCCGACGGTGAGCTCCTCTGGCCCTACGCCATCGATCGGCGCGAGTCGCCCGCCGAGTACATGATACGTCCCACGGAACTCGGCCGCCCGCTCGATCGCCGGGATATCCGACGCCTCTTCGACCACGCAGATGATCGCCGCGTCGCGCCGCGGATCGCTGCAGATGGCGCAGAGCTCCGACTCGGTGAGATTGAAGCACCGCGCGCAGGGCCTCACCGTCTCCACGAGGGTGGTGAGCGCCGCCGCGAGGCGGCGCGACTGCTCGGTGGGTTGCTTGAGGAGATGATAGGTCAGCCGCATCGCCGACTTCCGCCCGATGGTCGGGAGGCGCGCGAGCTCGGTGACCAACTCGTCGATCGCGCCCACGCTAGCCGGGAAGTCCGAAGGGGAGATTCATCCCCCCCGTGACCTTCGACATCTCCTGGGCCGCCGTCTGCTGTGCCTTCTTCTGTGCCTCATTCACCGCTACGGTGACGAGATCCTCGAGCATCTCGACATCCGCCGGATTCACCACGCTCGGATCGATCCGCACCTTCGTCACGATCCCCCGGCCATCCGCTTCGGCGACGACCATGCCGCCACCCGCCGAGCCCGCCACGGTGATGCGCGCGAGCTCCTCTTGGGCCTTCTGGAGACGCTCCTGCATCTGCTGGGCGTCCTTCATCAGCTTCATCAGATCCATCGTCACTCCACCAGACGCAGGTCGAGGACGTCGATCGCCTCGGCGGCGAGCGCGTCCTTCTTGATCGTCGCGAACCGATCGGCGCGGATCGCCTCGGCCGAGAGCCGCTTGGGCGCTTCGGCACCGGGCGCCTCGAGCACGCGGACGGCGAGCTTGGTCACCCCATCGAATCGCTCGCGCATCGCGGTGATCAGCGCGCTCTCGCCGTTCCGCAGCGCTTCGGCGTGGGTCTCGGACTCGGCGAGCAGCGTGATCACTCCGGCGGCGGTGACGGCCTTGGGAACCACGTTTCGCAGCGTCCCCGCGAGGATCCCCTTCCCCGCCGCGCGGACCGCGTCGGCGATGTCGTCCCACGCTTCGACGAGGCGATTGAGCTCCACTGCTGCGCGGCGCGCGGGCGGCGCCGGAGCGTCGGCGGCCACGGCCGCGGGCGGTGCCACGTTCGGGGCACCCTTCGACGCGCGCGGCGGGAGCGTCTCGGCAGCGGGTTCCGGACGGGCGTGCTCGACCGGCGCTGCTGCGCGCGCGGGCGCGGCGACGACCGGTGCAGCCACCACGGGTGCGGCACCATCACGCGCGAGCGCGGCGCGCCAATCACTCGATGCCCCCGACTCGGCCACCCGGCGCGTGCCGCCGCCACCGGTGGTCGGCGCTGACGCGTTCACCCCGTTCAGCACATCCTCGAGCGCGACGGTGCGATCGAGGAGCGCGAAGCGCACCAAAATCGTCTCGAAGAGGAGCTGTTGCTGCCCCGAGCGGCGCAGATGCGGCTCGATCTCCATCAGCATCGAGAGCATCCGGAGGAGATCGCCGGCACTGAGCTTTCCTTTGCGGCTCTGGAGCGCGTCGTGCATCCGCTCGCCGACGTCGGGGAGCGCGCCGCCGAGTTCGACGGCGAGCTGCGCGCGGAGGAGATCGGCGAAATCGGAGAGGAGGAGACCGAAATCGATGCCGAGGTCGGCGAGCCGACCGACGGCCGCGAAGACATCCGCACCGCGCCGCTCGAGGATGATGTCGAGAAGCGCGAGGACCTCGTCGTCGGGGACGAGGCCGAGCGCGTCGCGCACGCGGACGGCGGTGACCGGCCCCTCGCCGAACGAGAGGACCTGGTCGGTGAGCGAGAGGGCGTCGCGCATGGAGCCGTCGGCCGCGCGTGCGAGCATCGCGACCGACTCCGCGTCGGCGGTGACGCCTTCGGTGGCGAGGACATCGGCGAGCCGCTCGCGTACGGCGGCGGGGCCGATCCGCTTGAGGTCGAAGCGCTGGAGGCGCGAGAGGACCGGGGCCGCGGCCTGCGCGATCTTCTGCGGCTCCGTGGTGGCGAAGACGAAGACCACCCGTGGCGGTGGCTCCTCGAGGATCTTGAGGAGCGCGTTCCAGGCTTCGCGCGTGAGCATATGTGCTTCGTCGACGATATAGACCTTGTAGCGATCGTCGCCAGAGGGGGCGTACATCGCGCGCTCGCGGAGGTCGCGGGCGTCGTCGACGCCGCGGTTCGAGGCCGCGTCGATCTCGACCACGTCCAGCGAGGCGTTCCCGCTCCAGATACGGGTGCACGAGGCGCAGCCGCCGCAGGGCTCGCCGTCGGGGCGCTTGTTCTCGCAGTTGAGTGCCATAGCGAGCACGCGCGCGAGCGTGGTCTTGCCGGTGCCGCGCGGGCCGCAGAGGAGATAGCCGTGGGCCACGCGACCGCGCGCGATCGCGCCTTGGAGCGTCGCGGCCACGTGCGACTGCACGGCGACCGACGCGAAGGTCTTGGGACGGTACTTCCGGGCGAGCGCGAGCATCGGGAGAAAGATACGCGCCGGGCGCGGAAGCGGGAAACGCATCACGGGGGGCTCGCGCTCTGAGCGCGAAACCCCCCGTGAGTGCTCCAGACCGACCGATGCGACGAACGCCTCGCGTACCGTTGCTGCCTTTCGGCCCTGGCGGGGTTGGCGCACGAGCGCCCACCGGGATCTGGAGCAAGGGGAAAGCTAGTGGGGTGGCTTGCGACGGGCTACGGGGGCTGGGATCCTTCCCGCATGCGACTCCTCCCCTGCTTCCTTCTCGCCAGCGCGCTCACGGCCCAAACCCCCGCTGTGAGCGGGAGCTCGAGCGAAGGCGATTTCATCACGCGCGACTTCCGCCTCGACTCCGGCGAACGGCTCGCCGAGCTGCGGATCCATTACACCGCATTCGGTCGCCCGGTGCGCGGTGCGGATGGCAAGACGACCAACGCGGTGTTGGTGCTCCACGGCACGGGCGGGAGCGGGCGCGGATTTCTCAGTGCGGGGTTTGCCGGGGAACTCTTCGGGCCCGGGAAGCTCCTCGACACGGCGCGCTACTATGTGGTGCTCCCGGACGGGATCGGGCATGGGAAGAGCTCCAAGCCCTCGGATGGGATGCGGGCGCGCTTTCCGCACTACAACTACAACGACATGGTGCGCGCGCAGCGGCTCCTCCTCACGGACGGGCTAGGCGTGTCGCGGTTGCGGCTGATCATCGGCACGTCGATGGGGTGTATGCACGCGTGGGTCTGGGGGACGACGTTCCCTGAGTTCACCGATGGACTCGTCCCGCTGGCATGTGCGCCGACGGCGATCGTGGGGCGCAATCGGATGATCCGCACGATGGTGATCGACGACATCCGGCAGGACCCCGAGTACGCCGACGGGAATTACACCGCGCAGCCGCGTGGATTTCGCGCCGCGAACCAGCTCCTCTACATGATGTCGAGCGCGCCGCTCGTGCAGCACCGCGTGGGTGCGACGCGTGCGGCCGCTGACAGCGTGATTCGGAGCTATCTCGACGCGCGCGTCGCGAACAACGATGCGAACGACATGCTCTACGCCTTCGATGCCTCGCGCGACTACGACCCCTCGGCACAGCTCGCGCGTGTGCAGGTCCCGGTGCTCGCGATCAATTCTGCGGATGATCTCGTGAACCCGCCGGAGCTCGGGCTGGTGGAGCGCCTGACGAAAGGGATGCCGAACGTGCGTTTCATCCTGCTCCCGATCACCGAGCAGACGCGCGGGCATGGGACACACTCGGTGCCGGCTGTGTGGGGTGGGTATCTCGCGGAGTTCATGAAGTCGCTTCCTGCGCGTTGAGGCGGCGCTCCGCCGGTCGTGTGAGGTCAGATCGGCGCGGTTGTCAGGCATCCCCTCTCGCCTCACCCTTCCCCGCGCCGCATCATCCGTCCGATGATGCGGCGCGGTCTCGTTCTCCTCCTGCTCACCCAAGCGTGCCTCTCCTTTCCGGGCCCACGCCCCGAGCCGACCGCGCCCATCCGCGCCGCGCTCTCACTCGACGGTCGCTCGAACATCCGCCGCTTCCACTGCGTGGCGCGCGCGCCGACGGCCTTTGTCGCGCGTCGCGACCGCGCGCGCTTTGCGCCAGGCGACACCGCATGGATCGCGACCACATCGCGTGCACTCGACTGCGGCATCGGTCAGATGAACGGGCACCTCCGTGAAGCGGTCGGCCGCGACAGCGCGACAGCGATCCGGTTCGACCTCGACTCACTCGTGCGGCTCGCCGCCGATTCGGTCGCACTCATCGGCCGGCTCACCATCGGGGGGCGCACCGAAGTGCTCCGCGCCTCGGCGACGTGGCGCGACGATGGCGTGCATGGCTCGACGCCGATCGACATCCGCCGCTGGGGGATCGCCGCGCCACGGCGATTCGGTGGGCTGCTGCGCGTTCGGCCACTGATCACGGTCCACTTCTTCGTCCCGACCTGACTCACCGCGGCAACGCTCGCGCTCGTGCGGGTGACTGAACCATCATACGGTCTCCCACCACTCGCACCTTGATGCGCCTCTCCTTCATCGCCAGCGCCACGCTCGTCGCGCTTCCACTCACCGCACAGTCTCCCACCATCGCCGCGCGGGCAGACTCGATGCTCCGCGACGCGGAGCGGCGGGGGTTCTCGGGGAGCGTGCTGATCACCATCGACGGCCGCCCGGCGCTCCTCAAGGGGTATGGGCTCGCCGAGCGCGCGACGGCACGCCGCTTCACGCCCGCCACGGTGGTGCAGATCGGGTCGAACACGAAGGACTTCACCACGGTCGCGATCCTGCAGCTCGTCGACGCCGGGAAGCTCTCGCTTGATGACTCGCTACCAACCATCTGGCAGGGGGTTCCCGCCGACAAGCGCGGTATCACCGTACGGATGTTGCTCACGCACCGCGCCGGCTTCGCCGGCCACGCGGATCCCATCGCCGGTGACTTCGCCCCCGTCACGCGACCGCAGATGGTCGATCGCGCACTCGCCCGCGCGCTCGCCTTCCGCCCTGGCACCCGCGAGCAGTACTCGAACGAGGGGTACTCCCTCCTCGCCGCGATCATCGAGCTGCGACGCGGCGAGAGCTTCGACCAATACGTGCAGCAACGGATCCTCGCGCCGATCGGACTCACGCGCACCGGGTTCCATCTCCCCGCCTTCGCCACCAGCGACCTCGCGCACGGCTACACGCGCGAGGGGCGCGACAACGGCACGATGCTCTCGCGTCCGCACGCGAGCGATGGCCCGTTCTGGAACCTGCGCGGCAACGGCGGGATGCTCTCCACGCTGGAGGAGATGCAGCGTTTCTACACCGCGCTCTACGGCGACAAGCTGGTGGGCCGCGCACTGCGCGCGGAGTTCTTCCCCGATCAACCGACCGCGCTCGCCGGGAGCGACAACGTCAGCTTCTTCGGCTTCGCGCACGAACCGGGGCTGAAGCTCGACCTCCTCCTCGCCAGCACCAACGCCGCGGTCCCCGGGCCAAGTGTCTTTCGACCGCTGATCCAGATGATCACTGGCCGCCGCGGCCCTGACGGTGAGGACGCACCGCCGGCGACCGCGCGTGCGGTCAGTC
>JAIETI010000010.1 GCA_019745365.1 Gemmatimonadaceae bacterium
CGCTGCACCCGCCGAAGTGCGCGCCGCGCCGAGCGCGGTGCGTCTCGCGGCCGAGACCGGCGCCGATCTCTCGAAGATCACCGGCACCGGTCGTGGTGGCGTGGTCAGCAAGCCCGACGTGATCGCCGCGGCTTCAGCACCCAGCGCCCCGTCGGTCCTTCCTGTCTCTCCTGTAGTTCCTGTCTCTCCCGCGGGGGCTGCGCCGCGTGAATCGCGTGAGCGTCTCACCACCCGCCGCAAGCGCATCGCCGAAAACCTGCTGCACGCCCAGCACGCCACCGCGCACCTCACCACGTTCAACGAGATCGACATGAGCGCGGTGATGGCGCTCCGGGAACGGATGAAGGAGAAGACGGAGAAGGAGCACGGCGTGAAGCTCAGCTTCATGCCCTTCTTCGCCAAGGCGGCGGTGCAGGCGCTCAAGGCGTACCCGATCGTCAACGCGCAGCTCGACGGCGACTCGGTGATCTACAAGCACTACGTCAACCTCGGCATCGCCGTCGCGAGCGACGCGGGGCTCGTGGTGCCGAATGTGAAGGACGCGCAGGCCAAGGGGATCCTCGCCATCTCGCGCGACATCGCCGCGCTCGCCAAGAAGGCGCGCGATGGAAAGCTCGGGATGGATGATCTCACCGGCGGCTCGTTCACGATCACCAATGGTGGCGTGTTCGGCTCGCTCGTCTCGACGCCGATCATCAACTTCCCGCAGGTCGCGATCCTCGGCCTTCACAAGACGCAGGACCGTCCGATCGCGGTGAACGGTCAGGTCGTGATCCGCCCGATGATGTACGTCGCGCTCTCGTACGACCATCGCATCATCGACGGCCAGCAGGCGGTGCTCTTCCTGGTGAAGGTCAAGGAATTGATGGAAGATCCCGGCGCGATGCTCATCGACTGAGCACGCGCCGGCGCGCGGGTGCTACGGCTTGCCGCCGGGCACCCACGTCGGCGTCGGTCCGTCCGCCAACACCCGCACCGCTTTCGTCGCCGCGTTGATCACCGCGGCCATGTGCTCCGCGTCCACCTTCGACGCCTCATCGCTCGGCCGGTGATAGTCGGTGTGCAGGTTGAACGAGGAGAGCGTGTGCGCCACGATCCCGCGCCGCGCGAACGCGATGTTGTCGCTCCGCTCGAAGAAGCGCTGATCAGGGCGCGGATCGGCGACGAGCGGGATCCCCGCCGCCGCGAGCGCAGCTCCCATCGTCGAGCGCTCGTATCCCGTGAGCCAGCCCTTCCCGAAGCCGCCCGCGAGTGAATCGGGACGGCCGATCATCTCGACTTCGAGGTTCCCCACGTGGCGCTCGAGCGGGAAGGGCGGATGCTCGATGTACCACCCCGTGCCGAGGAGCCCCTGTTCTTCGCCGGTCATCGTGGCGAAGACGACGGTGCGGCGTGCCGCTTTGCCGGCCAGGAGCTGACGCGCGATCTCCAGTACGGTGACGACGCCCGACGCATCGTCATCGGCGCCGTTGTAGATCGAATCGCCATCGACCGGCCGACCGATCCCGACGTGATCGTAGTGCGCGTCGACCAGGATGATCTCGTCCTTCACACTCGCATCGCTCCCGGGGAGCACGCCGAGCACGTTGTAGCCCGTACGCCGACGGTCGGCGGGAAAGGTGTCGCGCGCCTCGAACGAGGCGACGCGCATGTTGCGCTCGGTGCGACCGCCGGGGCGCGGGTTCGCGACGGGGACGACTGCGAGCGCCACACGCTGGTGGTAGCCACTGTCACCCGCCGGGGTGAGTCCGAGTCCCTTCATCGTCGCGGCGATGTACGCGGCGGCGCGGCGTTCCCCCGCCGTCCCCGTGAAGCGCCCTTCCATAGAATCGTGCGCGAGCGCACCAATGATCCGCTGTACGTCGGCGGCGGTGGTGGGGCGCTGCGCGGCGAGGGGGGCGGCGACGAGAAGCGCGCTGAGTGTGACGCGACGGAGCATGGAGGCGGGGTGAAGGTCCGTGGACGATAGCACCGAGGCGAACCGAGGCGCGACCCGAGTATCTTTCCGTATCTCCATCCCATCCGACTCGTGAGCGACACTCCTGACGTCCTGATCATCGGCGGCGGCCCTGGTGGCTACGTCGCGGCAATCCGCAGCGCCCAGCTCGGGCTCTCCACCGTCTGCGTCGAGATGGACAAGACGCTCGGCGGGACCTGCGTCAATGTCGGGTGCATCCCGTCAAAGGCGTTGCTGAGCTCCAGCGAGCACTACGAGTTCGCGCGCACGCACGCGGCCGAGCACGGGATCACGCTGGGTGATGTGGGATTGGATCTGGCGAAGATGCTCGCGCGAAAGGACGACGTGGTGTCGCAGAACACCAAGGGCGTCGAGTTCCTCTTCAAGAAGAACAAGGTCACCTGGGCCAAGGGGTTCGGGACGCTCAAGGCGGGGAACGTGGTCGAGGTGAAGGCCGCGGATGGCACGGTCACGACCTATCGCCCGAAGCATGTGATTATCGCGACGGGATCGGTGCCGGCGGCGCTCCCCTTCCTCCCGTTCGATGAAGAGCGCATCCACTCGAACGTCGGTGCACTCAAGATCCCGGCGGTGCCCAAGCACCTGATCGTGATCGGTGGTGGCGTGATCGGGCTCGAGCTCGGCTCGGTATGGCGGCGGCTCGGCGCGAAGGTGACCGTGATCGAGTACGCGCCGACGATCCTCCCCGGGAACGACGACGACATCGTGAAGGAAGCGGACAAGATCTTCCGCAAGCAGGGGATGGAGATCCACACCGCGACGAAGGTGACCGGTGGACGTCGTGAGGGCGATCGTGTGATCGTCGAGGTGGAGCAGAACGGTGCACCGAAGTCGTTCGAGGCCGACCATGTGCTCGTCTCGATCGGCCGTAAGCCGTCGCTCGGAGGGATCGACGCGGCGGCGCTCGGGCTGAAGACCGGTCCGCGCGGTGAGCTCATCGTCGATGATCAGCTCCGCACGAATCTCCCGAACGTGTTCGCGATCGGTGATTGCATCGGGGGCAAGCTGCTCGCGCACAAGGCCGAGGACGAAGGGGTGATCGCCGTCGAGGTGATCGCGGGGAAGCGCGTGCACATGCACTACCACAACATGCCGGCCGTCGTGTACACCTGGCCCGAGGTCGCGACCTGCGGCCTCACCGAGGGCGAGGTGAAGGCGAGTGGGCGCGCGTACAAGGTCGGGAAGTTCCCCTTCTCGGCGAACGGACGCGCGCGCTCGATGGGGGAGACGAGTGGCTTCGTGAAGTTCGTGACCGACGCGGCGACCGACGAGATCCTCGGCTGTCACATGATCGGCGCGAATGTGAGCGATCTGTTGAATGAAGTCGTGTTGGCGATGGAGTATCGCGGTACGGCGGAGGACATCGGCGTCACCGTCCACTCGCACCCGACGTTGGGTGAGGTGGTCAAGGAAGCCGCACTCGGCGCCCTCGGGCGCGCGATCCACATTTAGCGTGTCGCGCGCGCCCGAGCGGCGCTACGCCACACCGGGAAGCACGCCCGAGCCCGGCGAGATCTGGCAGCCCGTCGGGCCGAAGGCGACGCTGTTCGCGCTCTACACCATCCCGATCGACCGCGCGATACCCTTGCTCCCGCGCGGGATCGAGCCCGTGCGCGTGTGGCATGGGCGCACGGTGGGGGCGGTATTCCTCACCTATTACGGTCCGGGATCGACGCTCGAGTATCACGAGTTGATCGTGTCGCCTGCGTACGTGCGGCACGCGGGGCGCACCGGGTGGTGGGTGTCGCACATCTACGTCGATAACGAGCGGTCGATGGCGGGTGGTCGCGCGCTGGGGCTCCCGAAGGAGATGGCCGACTTCGCTTGGGAGGGGAACGGTCCCGGGCGCGTGACCGTGAAGCTCGGCGGACAGGAGCTCGCCACGCTCGCGTGGAGCGCACCGGGGCGGCAGTGGCGCGTGCCGATCTCGAGCTATGGGATCTCGATCAAGGATCGCGCGGTGCTGCGAAGCAAGCAGACGCTGAGTGCGAAGTGGGGACGATGCGATCTCTCGGTGTCGATGCCTGAGGAGAGCCCGTTCCGCGCGCTACCATTGGAGAAGCCGCTCATCACGTTGTGTGGGCACGAGATGAGCGGGGAGATGTGTGTGGATCTGAAGACGATCGGGTGGGTGAAGGGGTAGGTGCGCGTCGCGGCATGCGGCGGAGGAGTGCGGGCAGCATCCCACCCAACAGAGCGACGCCTTTAAAGTCTTCGATCTCAAAGAGCAGCGCCACGAGAAGTCCCAGGAGGAGTGCGAAAACGGCCGAGGCCGTGCGATCGAGTGTCTGCGTCCGCGTCGCGGGCGCGCCGCCGCCCTCAACGCCACTGGGCCGAATACTCGTCAACTTGACGAGCGCGATGATCACGAGTGCTACAGCGACAGCGACGGTCACCCGCAACCCGCGCGCGAGCCCGTCGTACTGCTGCGAAAGTTCGCGAGGAAGCCCCACAATTCCGAGACTCGCCGACATCGCACCGAGCCAGAGAAGAACGAGTGCTACCCACGCGACGGTGCGCGCAGTTTCTCGGGCCATCGGCCCGTGACCGGAGTGACTGAACGGGTTCGGCGAAGACACCTGCCTCCCGGTTACTGAAGACAATTGTTCTCTCGCATCTGACCCGCCAGGTACTGCCTTTCTCGCGAGAGGCTCACGTAGTTGTACAGCATCTCAAAGATATCAGCACCGAAGCCCGCCCAGCCAATGGCCACCTCGCCGCCCACAATAGCAATACCATCGCGGAGAACATCCTGCACGGTGTCTGCCAGCTCAGAGAGGAAGAACTCGGTGGGATTGTTAATGAAGTAGTTGACCTGATAGAACTCCCGCGCGAGGTCGCAACACTTCGAATAGCACGTTTCGTCCGCACCCACAGAGAGTGCCAACGCTGCCGCTTGGTCAGCCCTGAGCAAATCCTCGACGGTCGGCATGCGAATCCGGATTGAGCGCGACCCTCGAATCGAGCGAAGCTCAATCGTTGCGTCGACGGGCGTTCGCCCGCTCCCCAGCACCTTCAGACTCCTGTTCGCCATCCACCCGACGTGCCGATCCGCAGCGCGAAGCAAGCGCGCACCCGAAGGGCATGTTGACAGCTCAAGGTCGAGCTTTCGTCCGTCTTCCAGGAGCTCCAGAAACTGCGTCACCGCCGTTGCCGTCGGCGCGTTCAGCTGCACGAAGCGGCCGCTGGGGTCGATGAATCGTCCGTCTTCAAAGCTGAGGTCGGCGCGAGGCGTTTTCAGCCTCCACCCGCGTTGGGTCCTCGTTGCCGAGAGCCGCGATGATCGAGTCGCACGTGGCCCGACTGAAACCTGCTCCAACGCCGCGCGACTTGGAGAACTCGTCGGCTCGTCGATAGCATCCGCGCACGAGAGACTCAGTAGCACCACTGCTGCCAGCGCACACGAACGAATGGCTCGGTCGACAAGGGAGCTTTTCACGCGGCTCGGGCCCTGTTGAGGTTCGGCATGCAACTTGCCCCCCCCCCGAATGCGCCTGTCAAGACTCTTGGCCCAAGCCCGTGTTGCAACACCCACCGAATCAGGGAGCCTACAGGGCGGCGTTCGTGAGGGGGTGGATATCTCGAGTCGATCGCACGAATGCGTGCGTCGCCAGCCTCCGGGCGTGCATCAACCGTTAAGGGGCCGAACGCGTGATGGGAGAGGAGTCTACCTGCCCAGTCGCCGCCGCGATTGCGATTGCCTTCGTGATCGCCGCGACGCCCGCCTGGGTGCGCCGCGTTGTCGCGGAAATTCTCGACGCAGCGCTGCATCGGCCTGACGGCCCATCAAGGAGACGGCCGACTTCGTCCGGGAGGGGAATGGTCCCGGACGCGTCACCGTGAAGCTCGGCGGACAGGAGCTCGCCACGCTCGCGTGGAGCGCGCCGGGGCGGCAGTGGCGTGTGCCGATCTCGAGTTATGGGATCTCGATCAAGGATCGCGCGGTGCTGCGAGGCAAGCAGACGCTGCGTGCGAAATGGGGACGATGCGAACTCTCGGTGTCTATGCCTGAGGAGAGCCCGTTCCGCGCACTACCGTTGGAGAAGCCGCTCCTCACGTTGTGTGGGCATGAGATGAGCGGGGAGATGTGTGTGGATCTGAAGACGATCGGGTGGGTGAAGGGATAGGTGCTTGACCGCGTTCATTGCGGCGGCGTGTCGTTCGGATGAGCTTTCCCCCTATGCGCGACACCAGTCCCGAAGCCGAGGCGATTCAGATCGAGGCGTTCCGTCGTATGAGCCCGATGGAACGGGTCGCGATGGCGTTTGAGGCGAGCGAGTGGATCATGTCGATCGCGCGACTTCGCGTGCGAACTGACGCCGCGGCGCCGCCGGTCACTGTCCGACGCGGCTCATGATGGGCGCGGGGCTCCTCCGCACTGTGGCTCAGACGCTTGCCGGTGCGGACGTACCCTTCATGATCACCGGCTCTGTCGCTGCCGCCTATCACGGTGCTCCAAGAGCGACTGCCGACATCGATTTCGTCATCGCGCCCACACTGCCGCAGGTCAGCACCATCGTCGCGGCGTTCCTCGACGCAGGGCTTTACGCGTCCGAGAGCGCGGCGCTGGAGGCACATCGATTGAGCAGCATGTTCAATGTCGTCGATGCGAACTCCGGTTGGAAAGTCGACTTGATCCTGCGCAAGGACCGTCCGTTCAGTCGAGAGGAGTTCTCACGACGCATCATGACCGAATGGGATGGCGTGTCGGTGGGGGTCGCCACGCTGGAAGACGTGATCCTCTCGAAGCTCGAGTGGGCGCACCTCGGGGAATCCCGTCGACAGCTAGAGGATGCGAAGACACTGCTTCGTGTTCGGCAGCGTGACGCGGACGCGGCCTACTTGGCGCACTGGGTCGAAGCGCTCGGGCTCGGCGCGGAATGGAAGATTGTGACCCGCGAGCTCACGAGCTACAGTGTCGGCTGATCTGCGCTCGTGGGCGGTGGACGAACGGGCTCACGGATCCACTGGCGCATTGCTTGCGCGAGGCCGTCTATGGCTCAGTTCCGGTAGCATCATCGAAAGCAGCACTACAACGCGTACGTCATCGGCTCTGAGAAAGACTGCGATCACAAAGCCAACGCCCGCCGCAATGATCGTGTGACCGATCCGAGAGTCGCCGAGGAAGATGGCACGGCGAACGCTCGCATTGACGGACTCTTCGACCACCTTTCGGCGCGGATACGCTAGGCGGTCGAGAAGAAAGACCCCTCCTCCCAGCACGAGCATGCACAGCACCTTCCACACAATCGACAACTTACGAAAGCTCTCGGTCGCGTGGAGTGGGAATCGAAGCAGGTGAACGCTATTCAGCACGGCGACGCCCCAGAGCAGCGCCAACAATGCCCACGCGCCGACACGAACCCGGAAGGACGAGACGACGTTCCGTCGAGATGACTCGACGAACGTGTCCGGCTTCAAAGGTCGATCCCTCCCGCTACAGGCAATTGTTCTCCCTCATCTCGCCGGCGATATGGGCTCTCTGGATGCTGAGTCCCGCGAAGCTGAACACGGTTTCAAGGGCGGTCGCCCCCAGCGCGAGCGTGAACTGGGAGTATCCGAGAAGTGCTCCGAGCGCCTCGGTCGCCAGTGCCTGCCCCGACTCCGCGAGGTGTGCGAGCGCGTAATCGATCGGGTTGTTGATGAAGTAGTTGACCTGATAGAGCTGCCGCCCGAGGTCACAGCATTTCGAGTAACATGTCTCGTCGGTTGACTGAGCCGCAAGCGACTCCCCCTGCCCGTCCGCGGCCAAGAGATCCGCGGCACTCGGAAGGGACAGCTTCACTGTCAAGCGACGGGATGACGAGCGCGTCTCGAAGTCGAAGGACTCGGGAAGACGCGAGTTCGGCAACGTAGCGAGCGCGGGATTCTGCAACCAACCGAGCTGCCGATCGCGCCCTCGATTCGCGGCGCGTACTTTCGCACATCCGAGGAGCTCATTGTCGATGCGCCGCCCCTCTTCACGCATCTCGATCATCATTCGCACTGCATCCGCCGACCGCTTGTCGAGGTTCACCGCGCGCCCACTGATGTCAATCAGCCGCTGACCGTCGAACAACACATCGGCGCGTGGGGTCTTGATGCGCCAACCCTGCCCACTGCGGCTCAAGGAAACGCGCTCGACGTTTCCGCGCCGTGGCACAAGCTCTGTGGTCGCAAGTGCAGCGCGCGCGCTGCCTCGCGGCGGAGAGGTGGCGTCATTTGTGCACCCAAAGAAGGGTAGCGCCGCGATAGAGAGAAAGAGCATGTAGCGCGTTCGCGATGACATTCTCGTCACAATCACCTCATGTTGACAGACGTGTGGGCACTAATCCTGACCCCCCCCCCCGCACTGACTGTCAACCGTTGTATCACCCGAGGCATGGAACATGCACCGTATCGTGCGGTGCCAGCCCAGCGTACTCGCTCAGAACTCACCTGCCGCTGCGAGAATCGGCGGGTCCATCGTCGAGGGGTGTCCCGTGCTGGTGAGACGGAGTGGCGCGGCGACGCACCGGCCGATATTGCCGAGGGAGTACACGATTGATGTGGCGCCACGAGAGCCACTGCCCGTGACGCGCTGGGGCCACGAGACGCGTGGGGAAATGTGCATCGACCTGAAGACGATCGAGTGGGTGAGGGGATCGCCGCCTTGCTCCACGTGACGGACTTCTCGAATCCACCACACTCGACTCACGAGCAGAACCTACGGGTCGAAGTATCGAGGTCATGGCGGGCCTGAGCCGCTCAATGGAGTGAAGCTACCCGCGTCCGATGTTCGGCCGCCGATTCACGCGCGCGGCATGAATCGCTCGACGAAACCCGGTTGACTTCGCCGCGGCCGCGGGATTGAGTCGACGGATCGGACTGAAGGCCGGCGCCAGAGACTGCCTAATGCTTTTCACTCGTCGACAGCGTCTCCCAGAGGCGGTAGAGAACGAGACTCAGGTTCGGCAAGACGTACCACGCCATGGTCGTGCCGACGAGCGGGTCACCGTGCGCCCGAAGAACCGCGTCGGTAGGCAGGAGGAGCGCAATGTTGAGCGCGAGTAGCCACGCGTCGATCGGTACGTCGCGGCTGAGTGAAACGGCCTCGCGTGCGCCACCCAACAGACGCGTCAGTACGAACGTCCCCGGGACCGCCAGTGTGGTTGCCTTGACGTACCAAACGGCGGCGCTCCAGATCGAGTGTGCAGCCACGGGCGCCGTCGCGAATCGGATCGCGGTTGCGACAAGCATTGCCAACGCGGCGCTGTAGACCGCCCCGACGGCAATTCGATCCAGTCGCGCATCAGTCTGAAGACCGCGGTCGTCGCGTGGATTCATCCAGTACTCCGTCTCGATGTCACTGTGGGAGTCTGTCCGTGACGCCGGCTTGCACCACGACCACCAACGCCACACACGCCATCGCCACCACGCGCAGACTCGGGTTTGGCACTGTTGCTGCGACCTGCGCTCCCACCGCGAACGCGAACGTCGGCAGGATGAAGGCTCCCACAACGCGACGAATACCGAGAGGTGCCCCGCCCGGCGTCACGTCTCGTTGAAGTCGAGCCACCACACGCGCGGCCAGCGCCGCGCTGATGAGCCCGCCGATCAGCACCGAGAAGCGCGACGGCGCGGCGAGCAGAAGGTAGGTCGGCTCCAGCACCGACAGCGTGATCACGCCGAAGCCGCGCAGTCCGATGACCACGATGAAGAGGATCAGCGCGATCTGCACGTCGTCAGCGGGAAGGTCGACGACCGAGCGCTACGGCCAGAAACATGAAACAGTTCGCCACGGTGCTGATGCGTTCGGCACGTCCCACGACCGCCACCGCCGCACCAAGGAGCGCCGCCAGGACCATCGACTCCATCTGCGAGCCCATCAAGAACGCCTCAGTCCGCTCGCGCGCGTTCGAAGGCGCTGTTGGTCGCTTCGGGCGTCCCCACGCGAAGCGCGCCAGTACGAAAAAGCCGAACCCCAAGCCGAGAGCGGCAAGCAGCCGATGCGTACGAGAACCGTCGTCGAGCCAAGTCGGCGGCAGCTGAATGAAGCGGATCTGATCAAGAATGACCGCCGTGAATGCGGCGACCATCACGGACCACGCGGCCCAGCGAACTGATAGTGAGTTCACGCCGCAGAAATTACACCGCCCCACCCCCAACGACAGCGGGCGCGCACCCCCCGGTACGCGCCCGCGGCCCCGCACGCCCGCAGGTCAACTCACCGCGGCAGGATCGGTATCGTGCGGTGCTGTGCCTTCGCCTGTTCCGTCTTCGGGAGACGCACGCTCAGCACCCCGTTCGTGAACTCCGCGGTGATCCGCTCCACCTCAATCTCCGCAGCGAACGGGATCACGCGACGGAAGCTGCCGAACGTGCGCTCCCAGACGAAGTACTTCGTGTCCTCGACGCGCTCCTCGACCTTCTCCCCATGCAGCAGGAGTGCCCCATCCGAGAACTCGACCGTCACATCCTTCATCAGCATCCCCGGGAGTTCCGCCTTCACCACGAACTCGGTGGGGGTCTCGCTCACATCGACCACCGGCTCCCACAGCGACGTCTCGACGGCGGACCGTTCCTCCCACGGTTCATCGAGCAGGTGACGCAGCCGATGCTGCAGCGACTCGGCCCGGGACGGTAGCGTGCCGAGGATGGACATCCGCGGGAAGAGATTCGGTCCCGCGAGGCGACGACGGAGTGTGGGTTCGCGTGTCATACTGACCTCCATGCAAAAGAGCGATCCGACGGGCACACGATGCCACGGTCGTTCGCGCCACACATCAGGAACATCCCCGAAACACCGCGAGGGAATCCGCTCGGGGATTCCCTCGGGGCGACTCCCTGACACGCGCGCGAACTAGCGGTACTTCGCCTCGAACACCCGCACGTGATGCTCGCAGTGCCCCGCAACGATCCAGGCACACGCGCCGGCCATCAACGCGTTCCCTGACGCTTCGCCGACCCGACTCCATGCCGCAGCCGGGAATCCCTCGAAGAGCGAGACGGTCGAGGCCCGCAACGCACACCACTCTGCACGCAGCGACTCCACCGATCGCGCATTCGCACCGCTGTGTGGGACGAACACATCCTGATCGAAGCCGGGGAGTGCCGTCGGGTCACCGCGCCCGATCCGCAACGCGCGGTACGCGAACACGCGCTCGGTGTCGAGCACGTGCAACGCCGACTCCGCGACGGTCCACTTGCCCGGCGCGTAGGCGTAGTCCCACTTCGTCGCGACCCAATCACCGAGGAAGGCGTCGAAGGATGCACCCTGCGCGCGAAGCGTCTCGACGATGTCGCCATCGGCGATCTTCGCGATGTAGACATCGTAGTACGCGTTGAAGTCGCGCCCGGCGGTGGGACGCAGCGCGCGAGCGCGCATGACCTCACTCATGGCTTCACCGCCGCCGCACCCGCCATCGACGCCTGTGCGTCCTGCGGCGACGTGGCCCCGCTCGCGCCGATCGCGCCGACCACGACGCCGTTCACCACGATCGGGACGCCGCCCTCGAGCGGCATCACGTCGAGCGCGAGCGTGGCGTTGTTGCCGCCGGTGATGCGATCGGCGTATTCCTTGGTCGCACGCTTGGTACGCGCCGAGGTGCGGGCCTTGCCCTGTGAGATGCCGATGGAGAGAAGCGACGCGCCATCCATGCGAGTGAAGGCGAGGAGTTCGCCATGTGCATCAACGACGGCGATCGAGAGCGCCCAGCCGTTCTTGCGCGCCTCGGCTTCGGCGGCGGCGAGGGCGACCTTCGCGCCCTCGCTGGAGAGGACCTTGGTGTCAGCGAGCTGCGCGCGCACCGGCCCAGCGAGCGCGGCGCCCGCAAGGAGGGCGAGCGAAAGACGTCGGATCATGCAAACCTCATGCAAAGGGACGGGCGAATTGTACCCAAAAGCCACGCGGGCCGATCCCGGAGTGGGATCGGCCCGCGGGTCGCGCGAGGACGAGGGCTTAGCGGCTGCCCTTCGGGATCGCGGCGATGATCCGGTCGGTGAGCGTGGTCGGCGTCGTCATGCGACGGCGACGGCCCGCTTCCTGATCGATCTGGCGCCAGAGCGCGACTTCACGATCGGCCGCCGCGAGCTGCGCTTCGCCGACGGACTCGCCGTCGAGCCACGCGTGCACCGCCGCCGACGTGCGCGAGCCCCGCGGGATCTCGCGATCGAGCGCCATCTCTTCGTCCGCCTGTGCGGCGGGGGTGACGCCCGTGGCCGGGGCCACGTGTTCGCGCGGATCGAGATTGTCCATCATCATGCGTACCGTTCCTCCAAGAGCGCCTGTAGCGCTTCGCGGGCTCGGTGCACGCGCATCTTCAGCGCGCCCACGGTCGAACCCAACAGGTCTGCCATCTCCTCATACGACAGCCCTTCCACGTGCTTCATGAGGAAGGCCTCTCGCATGTTCGCCGGAATCTGGTTGAGCGCCCGGGTGAGATCGGACGCCAACTCGGTTCGCGCCATCGCTTCTTCCGGCGTGTCAAAGGAGGACGGTTGATCGTCCTCTTCGTAACTGACATGCGACCGCCGGATGTTCTTGAGCCAGTCCTTGCACCCGTTGGCTACGATCCGGAACACCCAGGCATCGAAGCGCCCGCGCACCTCGCCGAGGTGGTTGAGTGCCTTGATGAACGAGTTCTGCAGGATGTCCTCGGCGACGTCCGGACTCCCCGTCATGTTGACTGCGTGCCGATACAGAGGATCCTGATATCGGAGCACCAACGTGGCGAAGGCGTCTGTTTCACCGGCGAGGACGCGATCGATGATCGCTTGATCCGCGTCCGCCTGTTCCTGCGAGGGCGTGGGGAAGGATTGCTTCACGACGCTAGCATAACCTCGCGCTCGCGTCGTGGACAGACCCGCCCGCCGCCTGTAGGTCCAGGTTGCCGGTGCCGTCACATGGAATTGACGACGCACCGGAATGCGGGTCACGCGGGGTCGTCACGGAAGGCCTCCCACCCAAGCGTCCGGATGCGTGCGCCATGTTCGTCGAGCCGTGGAGGCGGTCGCCGGACCGTGGCCGGCGCGAGCGGTGCGATGCCGGTGAGCGCCGAAGCGTCCACCGCTGCGAGCGCCTCGGGAACGGGCTTCACCACGCCGCACGGCACTCCTGCGGGTTCGAGAATGGCGACCCAGTGCGCGGCGGTGTTGGTGGCGAGAACAGCCGTCAGCGCGGCCACGAGCTCCTCGCGATGCGTGAGGCGTCCGGCGTTCGTGACGAGTCTCGCGTCGGCGGCGAACGCACCGAGCCCGAGGGCGCGCGCGCACGCGTTCCACTGCGCATCGTTGCCGACCGCGATCACGATGGGACGGTCGGCAGCAGCGAAGAGTTGGTACGGAACAAGATTCGGGTGCGCATTCCCCCAGCGTTTGGGCGCGGCGCCGGCGACGAGGAAGTTCTGCGCGACGTTGATGAGCGCTGCGGTCGCGCTCTGCTGCAAGGAGACATACAGCCGACGCGTGCCGCGCCGACCTCCCGCGAGCGCCGCGAGGATCTGCAACGCCGCGTCCTTTCCGGTCAGCACATCGGCGAGCGCCATGCCGACCTTCATCGGCGAGCCGTCGGCCTCCCCGGTGACCGACATCCACCCCGACTCGGCCTGCACCACAAAATCGTACCCTGGGCGCCGACTCTCGGGCCCGAAGCCGGTGATGGTGCACCACAGAAGAGAGGGATGCTCGCGGAGAAAGGCCTCCGGGTCGAGCCCGCGCCGTTCAAGGGTACCGGGAAGGAAGTTCTCGAGGACCACATCGGCGTCCGCGATAAGTGCGCGGAGGAGGGCCTGGTCAGCGGGCGCACCGAGGTCTGCCGCGACGCTCAGCTTGTTCCGATTGGTGCAGAGGTAGTAGGCACTTTCGCCTCGGTCGTCGAAGGGGGGGCCCCAGCCACGGGAGTCGTCACCGGTGCCGGGACGCTCGACTTTGATGACATTCGCGCCATAATCGCCGAGAATCATTCCGGCGAGCGGCCCGGCAAGAACACGCGAAAGGTCGAGTACTTTGATGTTTTCCAGCGGTAATGTCACGATATTGGCCTAGTAGTGCTGCATATATGTCGCTAAAACAGAGGCATTTCGCTCTGAAAAATCACTGAAAATTGGCTCCTTCAACACCTTGCGGCTATAGACGTGAAGTTGTTTCTTGCGCGGGTTCTCAAGGAGCACCAAAATGACAGAGACACCAAAGCCAGCGCAGGGTACCCCCGGGGGCGGAACGACCCTCCCCCGCCGTCACCCCGCCCACCGTGGCACCGACGTTCGTGATGCCGTCGCCGAGATGGTCGCGAAGGCCGCCGAGATCTCCAAGGAAGCTGGCAGCAAGATGGCCGCCGCGATGAAGGATGTCATCCACGCGGCCTCGGGCATCAGCACCTTTGCGATCGAGAGCGCCCGCGACCTCGTGCAGTTCATGGTCCGTCGCGGCCAGATGACGCAGGAGGAGGCGGACAAGCTTCTTGCCGAGGCTGAGGAGGCCTGGCGCAAGAAGCATAAGGGGAATCCGCCGAAGGCGAGTGCCGCGCCCGCGGTGAAGGCGCCGGCGAAGGCGCCAGCCAAGCCCGCCGCGAAGGCCCCGGCCGCGAAGCCCGCGGCGAAGAAGCCGGCGCCCAAGCCAGCCGCCAAGAAGCCCGCGCCCAAGTCGGCCGCCAAGAAGGCGCCTGCGAAGAAGCCCGCGCCGAAGAAGTAGTCCGGCCCCTCGCGTTTCACGCCTCGAGAGCGCACCATCCGGTGCGCTCTCGTCGTTTCCACCCCAGCGGAGTTTTGCCGATGCCTCGTCGCCTACTCTTCCCGATCGCGGTCGTCGCCGTGGTCGCGCTCGCTGCGGCTCGTCCGCACCCGCAACAGGACGTCGCCGGCCGCGCGCGCGCCGAGATCCCCGCGATGATGGCCCGATCCGCCGTGCACTGGAACGCTGGGCAACTCGACGCGTTCATGGCCGACTACACCGACAGCGCGACCTTCGTCGCGCGCAAAGGGATCATTCGTGGACGTGACGCCATCCGTGGTGTCTACGCCGCCCGCTTCGCCCCCGGCGCGCAGCGCGACTCGCTATCCTTCGAGATGCTCGACATCGACCCTCTCGGTCCGTCGACCGCGCACGTGGTCGCGCGGTATCTGCTACATCGCGGCGACTCGCTCACCTCGAGCGGCCCGACCTCGCTCCTGATGCGGCGGAGCCCAGCGGGGCGCTGGCGGATCGCGCACGACCATTCGAGCTGAGATGACGCTGGCGCCACGCGGAGACACAGTCGCGCTCGCGCGCGCGCTCGTTGCCATCGACTCGCGAAATCCCTCGCTCGTCGCGGGTGCTCCCGGCGAACGCGCGTGCGCGAAGGCGCTCGCGGCCACACTCAACACGTGGGGATTCCGCGACGTCGAGCTCCAAGATTCCGGTAGCGATCGCCCGAATGTGATCGCACGGCTCGGCGCACCCGACGGGCGTTCCTTGATCCTGAACGGCCACCTCGACGTTGTCGGCACCGAGGGGATGACGCATGCCCCATTCGCGGCGGAGCTGCGCGACGGTCGGCTCTGGGGGCGCGGCGCGGCCGACATGAAGGGTGGCGTCGCCGCGATGTGCGCGGCCGCCGTGCACGCGCTCGATGCCGACACGCTCGCCGGC
>JAIETI010000019.1 GCA_019745365.1 Gemmatimonadaceae bacterium
GCTGGCAGCGGGCGTGACGGACGCCATCATCACTCCAACGCAGGGAGGGCGGAACGAACGCAGGGGGCGCGGGTAAGGTATCCGCCGTCCGTGGTCGGTGATGCGCCGCCGTATTACGTTTCACCCTCGGTACCGACCCCTCCACTCCGCCCATGAAACTCTCCCGATTCGCCCTCCTCGCCGCACTCGCCATCGCCGCCTGCAGCAAGGACGCGGCCGACGATGACGCTGAGACGACGCCGACGGTGAGCCCCGAGGAGTACGCCGCGAAGCAGAAGGCGTTCGCTGACAGCGTGCTCAACACCGCGTCGTCCGCTTCGCAGGTCGTCGAGAAACTCGGGAAGGGATACGCGATCGGGAGCGTTGCGCTGCGCGATTCGCTCGTCGCGAACGTCGGCACCGCGCCGCAGTGCTACAAGCGCGGGAAGGAGCTCGATCCCTACCTCGCCGGCCGCGCTTCGTTCTTCATCTTTATGGCCGTGAACGGCTCGAACGTGATCCGCGTGCAGGAATCGACGTGGAGTTCGCAGGCCGGGAGCATCGTGGATTCGTGCTTGAACGAGGCGGCGCGCGGGTGGAAGCTCGGGCCGCAGCTCGCGAAAACGGGCGCATACATTCTGCAGGTCGAGTTCAAGTAGGAGGGAGTCGATGACGAGACGATTCTCATTCTTGTCTGGGGGGGGGGTCAAGGGCCCTTGTCGTAGTCTTGCTCGCAGTGGCGTCGTGCGAGCGACAGACACTACCGATCACCGCGCCGGAGACTGAGCTCGCGCCGCGGACGTCATCCGCTACGCTCGGATTCAGCGCCGCCACGGCGCTGTGCGATTCCATCTGCATTCTCGCGAATGACGTCCTTCCGCTCCGCCTAACAGTCACCTCGGCGGACTCTGCCGGCGGCGTTGTGCCGCTGGCGACGGTTCGAATCGCTGCGGCGGAGGGAGACAGTCTTCACGTGATGTCCACGCTCAGCCCAGGGGTCGCGCAGGCGATCGGTGACTCCGTGCGCCTACGCATCGATGTGAACGGCGTGACGCGTGAGTTCCCGATTGCGACGCTCACGAGCGCGGCGGTGCTGCGATTCTCTGAGGCGGGCATTGCCACCGTGCGCTACGGGCTGACGCGTCGCGGGGTGCAGCTCCCGCACGGGACGTTTCGTTTGACGCAGCGCCTCTCGGGCACCTCTCGAGTGACCGAGGCTGTCCGCCCATGGCTCGACGTCTCGCAGGGGCGACTGGCGAGCATCGTGGCGTTCACCTGTGCCCTGTCGGTCGCGGACGATCTCACGGGCTGCGGCACGCTGGCGTACGAGTTCACTGCCCCGGTATTCTGGGGAGGCGTCTTCGGGGGATTTCAGTCGGAACCCGGCTCCGGGGTGATGGGGCCGATCGACCTCTCCTTCAGCGAGCCGCTCGAGGCGGTGGAGGTCACCGTGAACGATCCCAGCTTCGCGGGCAACACAGTCAACGCGTTCGATGCGTCGGGTCGTGCGATCGACTCGCACTCGTATCCCTTTGCTGCGCCGGGCAACTTGACGCGGCCGTCGTATGTCTTCAGCGGCGAGATCGCGCGACTGACCTTCGTGCCGCCGCCGAACGAGTATGTGTCGTACAGTCTTCAGTTAGCGGCGGCCGTGCCCGCGGGTACGCTCGAACTCGCTTGTCCGAGCGCGGTGACGCGCGGAGAGAGCGCGACCTGCTCGGTGGGCGCGTCCACGGCGGCGGCATTCCGCGTGGATTCCGTCGTCGCGCTCGCGATCGTCGACGCTGACACGGTGCGCAACCAACTGCTTGCCGCGCCGCGTAGCGAGGCGGCCGGAGGTTCGTACTCGTTTGGCGGCGTCATGGCGACCACAACGCGGATCCGTGCGTACGGCGCCGTGGCGAACGATGCCGGAACGGGATTTCGGGTTCGGGTGACGCCGGAGCGGGTGGTCGCGGTGAATGCGAGGCGGTGGTCCATCCAGCTACGCGCAGATCTCCCAGTTCAACCCGCTTCAACGCAGACCGCACCGGCGAAGGAGCGGCTAATGCTCACACGAGAACTGTGGAATGAGACGCCCGAGCCTCGCGGCAGGGCTGCGATCTCGGTCTTCGAACCCCCTCTGATGGATTCGTCGCAGGTTGAGTACGTGACCGCCGGGCCGAATACACGAATCGCCTATCTGAACGCGCCGCCAGTGCTTCCTCGCGGTCGCTGGTTTCGGAACTCCGAAGTGGAGACCGGCGGTGGATGGGCCTCAGACCAAAACGGGGGCACCGATCCGTCCACGGGGATTAGCAGGTGTAGCGCTGCGCAGCTGCCGACTTTCTTGCGCGAGATCGGGCGGCATGAGGGAGTGGGTAGAGCGGCAAACTCGCATCAAGGAATCATCGATCGCGGAGATGTTGTCTTCGGCAGTGCCATCGAAGGTGCGGTGGCGTTCTCTTCAAGCGAGGCGTCCACAGTGCGTTCGCTTCGATCGAGAGTCGTCTCAGACTATTCCTACTGGGTCAGTGTCCTGAATGACCCCAGGGTGCTCGCCCTAGACGAGGAAGACCGAGTTCGTTGGTACTCTCCCGCGCCCGTCGGAGTCTTCCCCTGCCGATGGGATTTCACGAGAACGGACCCATAGCTATGTCCCCACGCGCGCCCTATCCGCTGCTGCACGCTCTTTCGATGCGCCTCCTCCGTCGAACCGCGATGCTTAGCGCTCTCGCCTCACTCTCGGCTAACGCGCAGTTGCCCGTCCTCGACCCGCCGACCGCCAAGGACTGCCGGGCGGCGCTTCGAATTGTCGAACGGGGGAGACCGCAAAAGAAGGAAGAGTGGGCATGGGGAGTCGCCATTCGCTGCTCGCTGAACGACGCCGCCCCCGCGCTTGCGACCCTCATCCTGTCGACGCGGACGGAGAGCGACACCAGTGCGCTTTTCGACCTCTTGGCTCCGACCTGGCATGTCGTTGATGAGCGCCTCCTCGACGCGGCGGTCGAGGTGATCGGTGACCCGTCTGCGACGATCAACGCGCGCACCGCAGCGGCGATGACGATCGGGGAGCAGGTGACGAACGGGGCACTCGTCTTCGAGTGGAGTAGAATCGTTCTGGACGCACCGGAGTGCAGTTCTGGAGTGTCCTGGAGCGTGGACGTTCGGCGAGGAATCGCTCCGAGTGCGACCGGACTTCGGAACGCCCGCGAGCGCCTACGCGGGGTCATTGGCGCATCGACGACACCGGGACCGGTCAGGAATGCCGCAGCGTGCGCCGTTTCGTTTGTCGAGAGCGCGCTGCGGGGGCCACCGACGAATCCCTGAACTGAGTTGTTCCATCGGGTGGCGCGCGCACGCAGAGATGTCACCCGCGGCGCCCCGTGACCTTCGTCCCCGCAATCAGTGCGTCGACCATCGGACGCGCTCCGCGTGGAGTCCCCAAGGGCGCGTTCGATGGTTGGCGCGGCCATGATGGCGTACGGTGCCGTTGCGAACGACTCCGGAACGGGATTTCGGGTTCGGGTGACGCCGGAGCGGGTGGTCGCGGTGAATGCGATCGCGTGGACGCTGGGGCCGCGGCCGGGGCCGTCGGCGCAGCCGACGCCGCTGAGCGCGATACCCTCCAGCCTAGCAAGTTTCGTAACCACACCGCTGGCCGAGGACGTTTCGCCGGGCGAGGGAAACGCCGCCGTCACCGATCTCGGCCCGATTCAGATCGGCGCCGAGGCGGTGTCCTATATCGCCGTCGGCCCGAACTCGGGCATCGCATACCTTCGACTAGAGCCGACTCTTCCCGCGAGCGTGTGGTGGAGGAATCGCGACATCGAACCAGGCGGAGCGTGGCACTCGGACCAGAACGGGGGCATCGACCCGACGTACGGCACCGCCCGATGCACCGCGGCAGTCCTCCCCGGCTTCCTGCGAGAGGTTGAACGACACGAAGGCGTTGGCTTGGCTCCGGATTCTCACCAAGGCATTTTCGCACGCGCCGACGAGATCGTCGGGAGCTGGATCGAAGAACTGCTCTCACTCGGTACCACACCAGCCTCCGCTGCGCGAAGCCTCGGGAGACGGAGCAGCAGCACGTACAGGAGACACATGTTCCTCCTGACCAGCGCAGCCCACACTGCGATTGAGCGCGAGGAGGAGATTCGCTTGTACACGCCTGCGCCGACGGGGCTCTTCCCCTGTCGTTGGGACTTCTTAGCGAGGGACCCTTAACGTGAAACGTCTCCTAGTTGCCATCCCCTGGCCCCGGCGAAGACACTCTCTTCCATTCGCCGTCGCTGGACTGGTGCTCTGCGGCGCGGAGCCAATCTCGGCGCAACAGCCGCCCTCGCCGCCGCCTTCCGAGCGCGACTGCCGTTCGGCGTTGCGCATCGTCGCACGCGGAAAGCCCACAAAGAAGGAACAGTGGGCACTCGAGCTCGCTCCGCGATGTGAACTGTCCGAGGCTGTTCCGGTGCTCGCCAGCATGGTGCGGTCGCTGCGTACCGAGCCTGACACCGCCATTCTGTTCAGCGCCCTTCTGCCGACATGGAAACTGATCGATGAAGCGCTCCTCGTGGCTGCCGTCGACGTGCTGAGCGATGCCACCGTGACCGTAAACTCGCGCATTGCGATGACCCTCACGGTCGCGAGTCAGATTTCCAATGGCATGTTCGTCGTCTACTGGGACCGCATCACCAGCGGTGAGATGAACTGCGGTATTGGCCTCACCGGCACTCCCGCAGACCGCGTCGGAGCGCAGCCCAGCGAGGCGGTGGTGCGCTCGGCCGCTTCACGACTGCGCGCGGTGGTGGATTCTCCTCTCACTCCCCCGCCCGTCCGCAACGCGGCCGACTGTACGCTTGGTGAGCTTGAAGCGCGCCTCAAGATTCCGGACTAGCGAGCTTCCCGCGTCTGCTGGGTGAACTCGGAGTCACGGGCACCACACACGCGCGGGCGACGCTCGCGGGAGCCCGGCCCCGCCTCCATCGCGCTCAACGCTCAGACGCCGCGCTTGGGCGCTGGCACGTGGACGCCCATTGGTGGATACTTCGGCGAGTCAGTGCCTTCTCGAGGAATCGGTGGTGAACTGCTTGTCCGACCAGCGACCACTGGTGCACGTGTCCGTCCCACTGCTAGTCGGCGCGCTGGTGGTACTCACTTTCTGCGCTTCTCCGGTCGCGGCGCAGGCGGCTCCGGAGGCTTCACCGACGGAGCAGGAATGCCGCGCGGCGATTCGGATCGTCGAGCGAGGGAAACCTGAAAAGAAGGAGGCCTGGGCGCTGAATCTGGTGCCACGGTGTGCGCTGAGCGACGCCGTTCCCGCGCTCGCGACCCTTATCCGATCTCTCCGCACTGAGGGGGACACGGGCACCTTGTTCGCGTCGCTTCGTCCGACGTGGGAGGTGATCCACGAGGATCTTCTCGCGGCCGCGACCGATGTCATCGCGGACAACTCCGCCATGTCGAACGCACGGATTGCGCTCGCCTTCACCGTCGCGAGCCAGATCTCCGACGGCATGTTGGTCTTCTATTGGGATCGGATTGTCTCGGGTGTTCCGGGATGTGGAGCGGGGATGACGGGAGTGGTCTCCACTCGGCGAGGGAGCGAGCCGTCCAACGAGGCGCTGCAGGCCGCATCGGCACGGCTCGCCGCAGTCGCGTCTGCTTCGGCGACCCCGCTGCCCGTTCGGAACGCGGCTGGGTGCGCGCTCCTCTTTACGAGGGGTCGGCTAGACCAGCGACCCGGCCGTTAGGCGTCTCATAAGGCCAGCCCCCGTCGTGCGAGTCGCCCTGGGCCGAATCGCGCGAGGAGCGCCGTCGGCGTCGGCCGCCCGTCATCGGACACACGCCGAGCCTGTGACACGCCATGGCTGGGCCCTACGCGCGCGCCACCCGCAACTCCCCGATCACCTCGCCGCGCGTGTTGCGCAGCGGCTTCTGGGCGAAGTCCGCCAACCGGGGCGGCACCCCATCTGGAAAGCAGCCGAGCTGCTCGAGCGCCGCGACCACGGCGGCGTACTGTGCGCGCTGCGCGCCATCCTCGACCTTCACCGCGATCCCGAGGCCGAGTTCCGGCACAAGCACGGTGTGGACACCCTCCGCGCCGACCTTCGCGATCACCCGGCCATTCGACTCGTTGAGCAGCACGGTATCGAAGCGATCGGTGCCGCCGAGCAGGTGGGGGTGCGCCCGTACCGCGCTGAGGATGCGCAGCGGGAGCTCTTCACGGGCGGTCACGGCCCGCGCGAGCCGCGCATAGGCCAGCGCCATCCGTTCGAGCGGGAGCGCCATCACCGTCACGCCACAGCCATCGACGGCGATCGGCATATCATCGAGCGGCACCCCCGTCCAGCTCGACACTTCCGCGAGGCAATCACGCTGCACCGGATGCTCGGCATTCTCGTAGCCGACGGTAGGCCAGCGCATCGTCTGCGCGCGCCCGAGCATCGCCGCGTGCTTCCCGGAGCAGTTGTTGTGGAGTCGCGTGAGCGGGCGCCCACTCTCCCGCGCGAGTCGCGCCCCGCGCTGCGAGAGGGGCTCGTGTGGACCGCAGGCGAGGTCGCCCTCCTCGAGCCCGAGCTTCTCCAGCATCCGCGCCGCCACGGTGACATGCTCGGGTTCACCGCCATGTGACGCGCAGGCGAGTGCGAGCTCCTCTGTTCCCCAGCCGAGTTGGTCGAATCCGCCCGTGGCCAGGAAGGGCATCACCTGGAAGAACTTCGAGCAGGAGCGCCACATGGTGACGAGCTGCGCGTCGTGTGCGCTCGCGAGCATCGCGCCGTCGGCGGTGACCGCCGCCGCGTGCACGCGGTGGCGGGACTCGATCACCTCGCCGCGGGTGACCTCGATGTCGAGTTGCAGGGTGCGCACGCCGGGAATCTAGCGGAGCTACCGCACGAAGGGTGCTCCGCCTGAGCGGGCTCGGGTGCTACATTCCACCCCGATGCTGATCAGCCGCGACCGCCTCGCCACCCTCCTCGCCCGCGCCGCCGGGATGCGCATCGCCGTCATCGGCGACGCGATGCTCGACGTGTACCTCCGCGGCGATGTGGAGCGGATCTCGCCGGAGGCGCCCGTCCCCGTGGTGCGCGTCCGCGAGCGGCGGCGCGCCCTGGGCGGTGCCGCGAACGTGGCGCAGAACGCGGCCGCGATCGGCGCGCAGACGGAACTCGTCGCGATCGTCGGCACCGACGGCGCCGGCGAGGAGCTCCGACAGATGCTGGGCGCGCTCGGCGCGCCAGCGCGCGGCCTCGTCGCCACGGGCCGCCCCACGACCACCAAGACGCGGATCGTCGCGCGGGGACAGCAGCTCGCGCGCGTCGACGAAGAGACCGACGCCGACTGCACCGGCGACGAGGTCGCCGCACTCCTCGCCGCGGTCGAGCGCGCCGTCGGCGACGCGGATGCCGTGGTGCTCGAGGACTACAACAAAGGCGTTCTCGTCCCGGCTGTGATCGAACGTGCCCTCGCGTTGGCGCAGGCACGCGGGATCCCGGTCGTCGTCGATCCGAAATACAAGAACTTCTTCGCCTATCGCGGCGCGACGGTGTTCAAGCCCAACCGCCGAGAGCTGGAAGCGGCACTCGGCGCCGCCGTGGACCTCGATCACCCCGAGTCGCTCCCTGAGGTGCTCGCGCGCCTTGGCTGCGCACACCTGCTTCTCACGCTCTCGGAGCGCGGGATGGCCCTCGTGAGCGACGGCGCGGCGGCGGTCACACGCATCCCGACGACGGCGCGCGAGGTGTACGATGTGGTGGGAGCCGGTGATACGGTCACCGCATATCTCGCCGCCACGCTCGCGGCGGGTGCGACGGCCACGGAGGCGGCGATCGTGAGCAACTACGCGGCGGGGATCGAGGTAGGGAAACTCGGGGCGGCCACGGTGACCCCGGCCGAGATCTTGGAGCTCTTTGACAGCATAGGACCTTCGGGTACCCGGTAAGGACCGGCCCCTTAGCTCAGCGGTAGAGCGATCGACTCATAATCGAGAGTGCGCTGGTTCGAATCCAGCAGGGGCCATCGGCAGGACGCGTCACAGGGGGCGTGAGGGGTTCCAACCGCCCGGGCATCCGATTACGATTCACTGCTCGGGCGCGTAGCTCAGCTGGTTAGAGCGCTGCTTTCACACAGCAGAGGTCCGGGGTTCGAGTCCCTGCGCGCCCATTCGGGAGCGAGGCCGTGAGGCCTCGCTCCCGTTCTCGTTCCTACCCCGCGAGCACCGCGCCCTGCGATTGGGCGCGCGCGAGACTGGCGGCATCGAGGCGGGCCTCGACGATCAGATCGCCAGTCTCCTCATCGGCCGTGGTCGTGAGCACCTCACCCACGCGATGGAGCTCCGCGAGGAGCTTCCCTGCCCCGACCGGCACCCGGAGCGCCACCGCCGCGCGGCGCGCTCGCGCAGTCTCGGCCAGGCGCGCGATGAGTGTGCGATGTCCTTCGGCCTGCGTCGCGGAGGTGAACACCGCGGTCGGATACAGATTCAGGATCCGCTCTCGGAGTGCTTCCGCGTGCTCTGGCGAGAGCCGATCCATCTTGTTGAACACGTACCACATCGGCGTCTCACCGGCGCCAAGGTCGGCGAGCACCTGATCGACGACCAGCCGATGCTCCTCCCACGCGGGATGACTCGCATCGATCACGTGCAGCAGTAGCTCCGCCTCGGCCACCTCTTCGAGCGTGGCGCGGAAGCTCGCCACGAGATCGTGCGGCAGCTTGCGGATGAAGCCCACGGTATCAGTGACGAGCGCGACCTGCTTCTCCCCGAGCGCGGCTTGGCGGGTGAGCGGATCGAGCGTGGCAAAGAGCCGATCTTCGACGAAGATGTCGCGCGTCTCGCTCAGCGCGCGCAGGAGCGAGCTCTTCCCGGCATTGGTGTAACCCACCAACGCGACACGGAACTCCCCTTTGCGGTTCTTCCGCTGCACGGCGCGACTGCGCACCACATCCGCGAGCCGTTCTTTGAGGAGCTTGATGCGATGATTCACCAAGCGTCGGTCGGTCTCGAGCTGCGTTTCGCCGGGCCCACGCACGCCGATCCCACCGCGGAACTTCTCCAGATGGGTCCACATCCGCGTGAGGCGCGGGAGCGAGTACTCGAGCTGTGCGAGCTCGACCTGCATCTTCGCTTCGGCGGTGCGCGCGCGCACGGCGAAGATGTCGAGGATCAGCTCGGCGCGATCGATCACGCGCTTGGCGAGCGCCTCTTCGAGGTTCTTCCCCTGCGCCGGCGAGAGCTCGTCATCGAAGATCACGACCGTCGCGTCGCGTTCGGCGATCAGTTCCTTCAACTCTTCGAGCTTCCCACTTCCGATGTAGGTCGCGGAATCGGGACGATCCACATTCTGCACGAGCGACCCCACGACGATCGCCCCGGCCGTATCCGTGAGGCGACCGAGCTCTTCGAGGTGGTCGTGCGTGTGGTGGCGATCGAGCGACCGCTTGCGCGGCGCGCCGACGAGGATGGCACGCTCCTGGTGGGCGTGCAGTTCGATCAGGTCCTTGGACACGACAGAGCGGCAGAGGGGAGGACGAGCACGATCCCCGAAGTGTACACCAGCGTCCGCTGCGATGCCGGGGGCTACGGCCGCAAGGAATCGAAGCGACCGTTGCCCGCGTAGGGGCGCGTGATCTTGCCGAAGGGGGTCGCGACCGTCACCTCGCCCACGATGCGGTAGTCCACCCCTCCGCGACGCATCAGCGCACCCGCGGCACTCAGCAGCTCCTTGTACGTGACCGTCACGGGAAGCACGATCACGTTCCGATCCTTCTTCGGGAGCGTGACGAGCTTGTTCACCTCGCCCGACGCGATCCGACCGCTGTCGGCATACACGGTGTAGGTGACCCGGGTCGCGTCGATGCGGTAGTCGTTCTTGTTCTCGACGTCGAGGATGATGTCGAGCGATCCCCCCTCCGTGCCGAGCCCCTTGATCACGACGTCCTGGAGGCCGACGAGCGGCGGCTGGAAGGCGCTGCGCGCGAGTCGACCGCAGCCGGCGGCAGCGGTTAGCACGAAGAGAACGAGGGCGGTGTGGCGCAGTAGGGTTCGCATCAGGGTGTGCTACTCGGGGGATCGTCGGTGGGTTCCGCGGGGGTGCCGTCGCGCAGGCGCTGCCACCACGCGAGCCGCTTCGCGATGTCGCGCTCGAAGCCGAAGCGGCCGGGCTCATAGAGCGTGAGATCGCGCAGAACATCGGGAAGATACTGCTGCGCCACGAACGCTTCGGGAGCATCGTGGGCGTACTGATACCCCGCCCCGTAGCCGAGCTCCTTCATGAGCGCGGTCGGGGCGTTGCGTAGCGTGGTGGGCACGGGCGCCATGGGTGTGCGCTCCGCGGCCGCGAGCGCGGCCTTCCATGCGACGTACACGCGGTTCGACTTCGGGGCTGTCGCGCAATACACCGCGGCCTCGGCGAGAGCGAGCTCCCCCTCTGGACTGCCCAGGAACTGGAACGCATCCCTCGCGGCGATGGCGATCTCCAGCGCGCGCGGATCGGCGAGCCCGATGTCCTCACTGGCGAAGCGCACGGTGCGCCGGGCGATGTAGAGCGGGTCCTCGCCGCCGCGGATCATCCGCGCGAGCCAATACAGCGCCGCCTGCGGGTCCGACCCCCGCAGCGCCTTGTGATAGGCGGAGATGAGGTTGAAGTGCTCCTCGCCGCTCTTGTCGTAGCGCGCCACGCGATGCTGCAGCGCTTCCGTGAGGACGGCGACGGTGATGCCGTCGCCACCTGCGAGCTCCGCTGCGGCGTCGAGTACCGTGAGCGCGCGACGCGCATCGCCGTCGGCCGCCTCGGCCAGCGCGCTCCGCGCATCGGCGGCAATCACGAGCTCGCGCGCGCCGAGCCCCCGTTCCCGGTCCGCGAGCGCCCGGTCCACGAGCGCGGCGATCGCGTCCGTCGTGAGCGGCTCGAGCACGAAGACCCGCATCCGCGAGAGGAGCGCCCCGTTCAACTCGAAACTCGGATTCTCCGTGGTAGCACCGATCAGGGTCAGCAGCCCCGATTCCACATGGGGGAGGAGCGCATCCTGCTGGCCGCGATTGAAGCGATGGATCTCA
Source organism: Gemmatimonadaceae bacterium (assembly GCA_019745365.1). Lineage (GTDB taxonomy): Bacteria > Gemmatimonadota > Gemmatimonadetes > Gemmatimonadales > Gemmatimonadaceae > JAIETI01. The sequence goes on from JAIETI010000019.1 coordinate 11,012, forward strand.
TCGATGAAGAGCACCGTCGCCGTGCCGAGCGCGCGACGCTGCTCGGCTTGCGCGACGATCTCGCGCAGGCGCGGGATGCCGTCGGTGACCGCACTGAACGGGACGAACTCCCCGCGCGCGTGCCGCGCCGCGAGGCGTGCGATGGTGGTCTTCCCTGCCCCCGGTGGGCCCCAGAGAAGGAGCGAGCCCGAGACGCCGCGTTCGATCGCCTCACGGAGCGCGCGTCCCGGCGCGAGCAGGGCGTCTTGGCCCACGACCTCATCGAGCGATCGCGGGCGCATCCGCGCCGCCAGCGGGGTACGCAGGGGGACCTCGAACAGCGACGGCGTCGCGGTCATCCGCCCGTGATCAGCGTGCGCGACGCGACGGCGAGGAGCGCGCCACCGAAGAAGGCGATGTGGTTCCGCCACTTCCCCTTCGCTTGGAACTCAGGGATGAGGTTGCTCGCACCGACGTAGAGCGTCACCCCTGCGCTGAGCGCGAGCCCATCCGTCGCGAGGAGCGATGACGCGTTCGTCGCGAGCACACCGAGTACCGTCGCGGCGCCGAGGGTGGCCGCCGCGAAGAAGGCCTGACGGCGCGTGTGACCGCTCGCGAGATACAGCGAGGCGATCGCAAACCCCTCGGGCACCTTGTGGAGAAAGATCGCCCCGAAGACGAGTTCCCCGAGTGGTGCACTCACCGCGAATGCGGTCGCGATCGCGACGCCGTCCACGAAGGTGTGCAGGAGCAAGCCGACGAGCGCACTCGCGCTGACCGACGCGCGCACATCGTGCGTCTCTTCGCCGAAGTGGAAGTGCTGCACGAACACATGCTGCGACAGATGGACGAGCAGGAAGCCTGCGAGCATCACGACGCCCGCCCGGGCGCCGCTGCGCGCGAACGCTTCCGGGGCGAGGTCCGCGAGCACGACCGCGATCAGGAAGCCCGCCGAGAAGGCGAGGAGCGCATCGAGCACCGCGGCGCGCCACTGGCGGCGCGCCACGATGGCGCCGGCGCCGAGCACGTTGGCGAAGGCGGCGGCGAGCGCGAGGGTGAGGGGCGTGATCATCGCTACTATGCTAGTCGGAGTGTCAACCGTTCAGCCGCCCGCTCGAGGGCTACGATGAGATCCGGCGCGGGGCCGAACGCGTCGTCGCTGAGCGCCCAGCTCCGCGCAGGGAGCGCTTCCACTTCGACGGCCCCGCTCCCCGCCACCAGCAGCACCCACTTCTCGCTCGGCGCCATCGCCCAGAGGTCGAGCATCGGCGTCAGGGTGAGCTGCTCAGTGGCGCTCGCCACGGAGAGTTCGACGCCGCCATGAGCGCCAAGCGGTGCCCGCAAGCGCGCCAATGCCTCGCGCACCTCTGCGAGTGGGAGCGGATCCCCCGACCACTCCCGACCGGTGCGCACGCAACGCAGGGTGAGGCGGACGATGGGATCGAGATACGAGGCGAGCTCGCCGAAACGCTCGACCGCGTCGGGGAGCGGCGCACGCAGGAGTAGCTCGCGCTGCCCTCCGGCGGCGCTCACGCGAAAGAGGGCGACCGCGTCGATCATGGGGTCGATCACCGGCACGGTCACGACGCGGCCACCCGACGGGCGGCCTCGGCCATCAGTCGCTCCACCGTGTTCATCGTGGGATCGTCGATGACCACGTCGAGCAGCGCCTTGAGCATCGCTCCGAGCGCGGGCCCCTTCGCGACGCCCACGCGCGCGAGATCCTCGCCGTCCACCGCGAGGTCCGCGAGTTCGATGGGGCTGCGCCACGCGAGCCGTAGTGCGCGGCGATGCACACGGCCGAACGGCGCCACGTTCGCACTTGGCGTCCGCGCGAGTCGCGCCGCGACGAGACGTGCGAAGGCGCGTACGCGCGTGCGGCCGACCACCGACGCCCAGCGGCGGAGCGTCGCGTCGTCGACCGCGCCCGCGCCCCAGGCGGCCGAGATGGCGGGGGATAGCGCGTGCCAGCTCTGGGCAAGATGGACGATCCACTGCGTATCGGCGGTGGAGAAGCGGAGCGCCTTGAGCACGGCCGCGACCTCGCCAGCGTGGAGCGCCAACGCTAGCGCGGTGTGCCGCGCCACGCGTCGCCCACCGCCGCCTGGCGGAAGCCGATCCACGACCGCGAGCGCGTCGTCAGGCACGGCCGCGAGCGCTGGCACTAGCGTCGTGAACACCCCAGCGTCCCGATAGCGCTGGAGGGCGGTACTCGGCCGCGCGCACTGCTCCATCACCTTGTCGAGTTCTTGCTTCACCCGCTCGATCGAGAGGCGACCGAGGTGCGGCCCGCTCGCCACGATCGCGCGCCAGGTGGCGGGGTCGATGGCGAAATCGAAGCGACTCGCGAAGCGGATCCCACGGAGCGCACGCAGACGATCCTCGGTCATCCGCGCGTCAGGATCCCCCACGGCGCGGATCACGCGCGCGCGGAGATCCGCCCGCCCATCGAACGGATCGCGCACCGCGAGTGTCTCCGGGTGCACCGCGATCGCGTTGATGGTGAAGTCGCGGCGCGCGAGGTCGTCGTCGAGCGAGGCCCCGAACTCCACCTCCGCGTGCCGTCCGTCGGTGCGGACGTCGCGCCGAAAGGTGGTGACCTCGTGGAGCACGCCCTGCCGATCGAGGACGCCGACGGTGCCGAACTGAACGCCCACGGGCACGGTCCGTCGGAAGATCCGCTGCACGTCGGTCGGCCGTGCGTCAGTCGCGATGTCCCAATCGAGCGAGTCGTGGCCGAGAAAGGCGTCGCGCACCGCGCCCCCCACGAGCCACGCCTCGAAGCCGGACTCGTGCAGCGTGCGCGCGAGGCGCAGGATCTCTGGCGGTGGGGCGAGTCGGGTCACGACGGCACGCGGCCGTAGGCCGCGAAAAGCGTCGCGACGATGTGCGCGAGGCGCGGCTCGTCCAGCGCGGGGAAGACGCCGACCCAGAACGTCGAACGCATGATGCGATCCGCGTTGGTCAACGGTCCGACGACGCGATGCGGCACTCGCGCGTAGGCGGGTTGTCGCAGGAGATTCCCGCCGAAGAGGAGCCGCGTGGCGATCTTCGCGCTCTCGAGCTGACGCACCAGCGCGTTGCGATCCACCGGGCTCTCATCTCGCACCGTGATCGCGAAGCCGAACCAACTCGGCTCGGCCCCGGCACTCGGCTCCGGAAGGAGTAGCACGTCGCTGAGCGGCGCGAGGGCGTCACGGAGGTACTGCCAATTGCGGCGACGCGCGGCGATGAAGCTCGCGAGTTTCGGGAGCTGCGCCACACCGACCGCTGCCTGCATATCGCTCAGCTTCAGGTTGTAGCCGATGTGTGAGTAGGTGTACTTGTGGTCGAATCCCGCTGGCAGGTCACCGAACTGCTGATCGAAGCGCTTGCCGCAGCTGTTGTCCTTCCCTGGCTCACACCAGCAGTCGCGTCCCCAGTCGCGGAAGCTCTCGAGGAGTGTTCGGAGTGCGGGGCGCGGGGTAAGCACCGCCCCGCCCTCCCCCATGGTGATGTGGTGTGCGGGATAGAAGCTCACCGTCGCGAGATGGCCGAACGTGCCCACCGGCTTGCCACCGATGGTCGCACCCACGGCGTCGCAGCAGTCCTCGATCATCCAGAGTCCGTGGCGATCGCAGAGCGCACGCACCGCAGGCGCATCGAACGTGTTCCCCAGCGTATGCGCGATCATCACCGCACGCGTCCGGGGCCCGATCGCCGCTTCGAGGGCCGCGACGTTCACCTCATACGTGGGCAGTTCGACGTCCACGAACACAGGGACGAGTCCGTTCTGGATGATCGGGTTCACCGTCGTCGGGAATCCCGCCGCGACGGTGAGCATTTCGTCGCCCGGCTTGAGCGCGGGCGGATGCTCCCAGTTGGAAGGCTCGTCGAGCGTGTGACTCGTGAGCGCACTCAGCGCCAAGAGGTTCGCACTCGATCCCGAGTTCACGAGCACGCACTCGCGCTGTCCCATCGCCTTCGCGAAGTCGCGCTCGAACTCCCGCGCGAAGCGCCCCGCAGTGAGCCAGAAATCGAGCGAGGCATCGACCGCGTGCTGCAGCTCCGAGGCATCGAAGGTCTTCCCACTCACGGGCACCGGATCGATGCCCGGGCGGAACGCGCCGGGAGCGAACGCGGTCGCGTGATACTCCGCCACGAGCGCGCGGATCGCCTCGCGGATCGCGTCCGGGGAGCGCGGCGTCACGCCGCGCTCCGCGCGAAGGCATCGAGATCGGCATCGATGGCGGCGACAAGTTCGTCCGGTGCGCTCACGTGACGATGCGCGCCCCACGCGCGGTACCAGGCGGCGGTGCGGGCGATCGCCTCATCGAGCCGCCAACGCGGGGCCCAGCCCAACGCGTCGGCCGCGCGCGCCCACGAGAGGTTCAGCGTCGCGGCTTCATGCGGATGCGCGCCGCCGTCCTGTTCCCACCGCGCGCCGAGCGCCCGCGTGAAGGCGTCCGCGACGGCGCGGACGCTGATCACGTCGGCTTCGTGCGGCCCAAAGTTCCAGCCCCGCGCGGCGGCCCGA
>JAIETI010000008.1 GCA_019745365.1 Gemmatimonadaceae bacterium
GCTGAGGCTCGTCGAGAGTAGTCGACTCGATCTCGATCTTCCGATGCAACGCTATCGCGGCTTCACGGAGTACTGTGTCGACGCGCGGAGCGGCGGCGGCCCCTTCTTCAGCGATCATGCATGTGCCGACCCGCGCCTGACGATGCGGCACATGCTCTCGATGACCGCCAACGGCGAACCCGGGACGCGCTTCTGGTACAACCCACCGTCGTACTCGTGGACGTCGCGGCCGATGGCGGAGGTATCGGGGCGCGCATTCTCGTCGTTGGTCGACTCGTTGATCTTCCAGCCCGCCGGGATGCACCACTCGGCGCGACGTCATCGTCGGCTGCCGCTCCCGCCGAGTATCGATAGCGCCCTCGCCACGCCCTACCATCTCGATTCGCTCGGGCGCATGATGCGCTCCGATCCGCCGCCGCCGCAGGGTGACGGCGCCGCCGGGGGCGTGATCGCGAGCGCGATGGATCTCGCGCGTTTCGACATCGCGCTCATGAGCAATCGACTGCTCGCCCCGGCGACGCGTGTGTCGCTATGGGCGCCGATGCGCACACCGACGGGAGCGGCGCTGCCGTACGGGTTGGGTTGGTTCCTTGGTGAGTACGCCGGCCGTCGGCTCGCGTGGCACACCGGGCTCTGGGAGGAGCGCTACTCCGCGCTCTACTTGAAGGTCCTAAGCGACCTGCCGTCGGAACGTCTGACGTTGGTGCTTCTCGCGAACAGCGACGGGCTGCAGTGGCCATCGCGCCTCGACGAAGCGGCGATCGAGCGATCCGCGTTCGCCATGGCGTTCTTGGACGCGTTCCCTCCACGTGGTAACGTACGGACTCGGCCGCGCTGAAGAGCGCGTCATCGGTCCGACCTGCACGTGAGGCGCCATGTCCGACGCTCGATTCGCTCGCACCCCCGAACCGCCGTACTACGCCGTGGTCTTCACCAGCCAACGCACCGACGGCGAGCAGGGGCACGGCGCGACCGCGGAGCGGATGGTGGAGCTCGCGCGTGCGCGCGAGGGATTCCTCGGTGTCGAGAGCGCTCGCGACGCAGAAGGACTCGGTATCACCGTCTCGTACTGGAGCTCGCTCGAGGCCATCCGCGCGTGGAAGGCGGACACCGAGCACCTCGACGCGCAGGCATCGGGGCGCCGAGCGTGGTATGAGCGCTATGAAGTGCGCATCTGTCGAGTCGAGCGCGCGTATCGTTTCGAGCGGTGACCGAGGGGAGCGCCACTCCGGCCAGCTAGGTGATCGATCGGAGGTGCCGTTCGATCTTCTCGAGGTGTCGTTCCAGTGCCGCGAGCTCTGCTCGTGTCACGCCCCGCATCGCGTCGTTCGCAGCCGCGATGGCGTGGGGCTTGTTGCGCTGGAGTGTCGCCCATCCCGCAGCGGTGAGCGCGACGCGATAGCTTCGACCATCGCCAGCGCGGTGACGCGTGAGGAGGCGCCGTGCGATAAGGCGCTTGAGGAGACCGGAGACCGTCGCCCGCTCGATGAAGAGCGCATCAGCGACTCCAGACGGCGTTGCGCGCGGTGTGTCGGTGAGGTTGGCGACGGCGATCAGGAGGCGGAACTGCGCCTGCGTGAGCCGCTGCGCCGCGAAGCCCTGATCGAAGCTGAAGGCGAGACGCGTGCCGACGCGGATGAGGGCGAGGCAGACGCGTGACGCCCGGTCAGGATCGACGCGGCCGGTCATCGGTCGCGCGCCGGGAGACCGCGTTGGGCGAGCTGGATCACGAAGCCGGCGATCACGATCAGCCCGACGACGATCGGCAGGAGCTGCGACCAGGGTTGATAGGCTCGCACGGTGTTGCCGACGAGCGCGGCGATCATGCCGAACAGCGCCGCATTCATCTTATAGATGTGCTCGACGGGCCAGACCCGACGATGCCAGTGACGCGGGAACGCCCAGCGCACGAGGTCATAGCTCAACATGACGCCGAGGCTCCCGATACTCGAGACGACCACGACGCGCGCCTGATCGGTACTCATGAGTGCGAGGCGCGCGAGCGGGATCGCGATGGCAGCGGCCACGAGCGTCCACGCGAGGTCCGGCCACGCGGGGCCGAGTTCACGGGTACGAGCGACCCGGACGCCGCTGACGAGCTGATAGAGCACCAAGGCCGTGAGTACCGCGAACAGGGGGAGGAATCGGAACAGGAACAGCCCGAGGGCGGCCGTCCCGGTCACACCCACCGTCAGCCAGACGAAGCGCCATCCGGCGCGTCGATGCGCGCGATCGCCTTTCGGCAGCAGAAGGATGGCGACGCCGATGAGGATGGCGACGGTGCCGGCGCCGATGTGCAGGAGGAGGTTGAGGCGATGGGCAGGTGTCATCGGATCGCGGCTCAGGCGCGGAGTGAAGATAGTTAGCAACCTAACTATAGCGTAGACTGTCGGTCGCCGCGACGCTGGACGCAAGGTTCGCCTTGGAGATAGACTCCGCTATGCTGTTCGCGTACCCCTCTGCCCCATCTCGCATCGATGCCGGACCCGGCCGAACCTTGTCCTGACTGCGGTGCGTCGGTCGCAGGAGGGCGTGAAGCGTGTCAGGCCCTCTGGGACTCCTCGCGTACGGATCGTCGGTGTTGACCGGCGCGGCCTTCGATGCGTACTGCCTGCAGCATCTCCCGCGCTACTGCGCATCAGCGAAATCGTATGCCGCGCATCTCACCCGCCTCTGCTGCGGGATCGAGTTTGGCGGCTCGGCACAGGTCCACGCAGCGCTGCAGCGTTGGTTGAATGGAGCGGTATCCATCGAGAAGCCGCCGATCCTGGCCGACCGCGGGTCCATGACCATCTTCGATGTTGCAGCAGTAGACACAGACGCCGAACGCGCCGCGCGATGCGAGCAGTGGGTCGCGGCGGTGTGGCAGGCCTATGCACCGCAACATGCGCTCGCCCGCGGATGGATCCACGCGGCGATCGCGGAGAGATAGCGCGCTGACAAGGAGTGAACGATGAGGGTCTCAGTGTTCATCGCGACGAGCCTCGATGGCTTCATCGCGCGGACGAACGGCGACCTCGATTGGCTTCCGGAGGCGCCGGAGGATCACGGCTACGACGCGTTCATGGACACAGTCGACACGGTCGTGATGGGGAGACACACCTACGAAAAGGTCCTCACGTTCGGGGCGTGGCCGTTCACGAAGCCGGTGGTGGTGCTGACGTCGCGCCCGATGATCCCACCACCCGACGGCGCTGCGGTCACCGCTATGCATGGGACGCCGTCCGAGATCGTCGCGGCGCTCGCGGCGACCGGGGTACAGAGCATCTACCTCGACGGTGGCGTCACCGTGCAGCGGTTCCTCGCCGCCGGGCTTCTCGACCGGCTGATCGTCACCCGCATTCCGGTCTTGCTCGGGAGTGGACTCCCGCTTTTCGGTGCACTGTCGACCGATCTGCGGTGGCGCCATGTGCGAACGGCGTCGTGGCCGAGTGGGCTGGTGCAGAGTGAGTACGTGCGGGCGGAGGCGCCGTGACCGCAGCGATCGTTCGTCTTTCCCTCCACGATGTTGCGCTCCTCCAACAGCTGTCCGAGGTCTTCGCGGTCGCGTTCGACGATCGCGAGAATTATCTCTCGTGCCGGCCGAGCGTCGAATACCTCAGTCGCCTGCTCGGGAGTGCACCGTTCATCGCCGTCGTCGCGCGTGACGGAGCGGAGGTCGTCGGTGGCCTTGCCGCGTACGAGTTAGTGAAGTTCGAGCAGGAACGCAGCGAGATCTATCTGTATGATCTTGCGGTCCTTGCGGCGTACCGTCGCCGTGGGATCGCGCGTGCGCTCATCGCTGAGCTCCAGCGCATCGCGGCGGAGCGCGGGGCTGAGGTGATCTTCGTCCAAGCGGACACGACGGTGGAAGACGAACCCGCGATCGCGCTCTACGAGTCGATGAGCGAGCGGCAGGAGGTGCTCCACTTTGACATCACAGTCCCACATCTCCCGCAGGTCAATCACGCCAGCGACTGAACGCTGGTGCGCGCTCGCGGAACGGTTGGCGTACACCAGGCATTCACGCGGTGCTTACTGGTACCCGAAGATCAGCGGGAAGCCGGCGACCACGAACGCGGCCCAGATCGCGTATACCGGGAGATAGCGAGTCTGCCACTGTTCGAGCGCGGCGAACGAACCGCGGCCGCGTACGAAGCGCACGTAGAGCACCGCCGACCATGCAAGGTTCACCAAGAGGACGACGTTCTCACCAAGGGCAGCGACGCGGTTCGGAGTGAAGCCGAACTCGCCGATGCGCCCGACGATCGCCTGCAACGCGATCGCATCGGCGACCAGTGCGAGCACGAGGAGGGTGATCTGGAGGGCGTCGAACGGCCCTGGAGGCGCCTCGGTGTCGCGCGCGGACACCGAGTAGAGCAGGAGGCCAAGCACCAGCACCAGGAGGATATCGAACGCGATGAGCACATTGCGGGCGATATCCACTCCGCGGCCGGTCACGACAAGCGTGCCCAGGAAGACGAGGATGACTGCGGTGAAGAGCGGAGTGAAGATCCGCGCGAGCACCGGGGCCATGTTCTCGATGACGCTCTGTTTGGCCTCGACGAGCCAGGCCGCGACGATCACCGCACCAGCGGCACCGCAGGGGACGAGCCACTGCTGGAAGAACCACTCGATCTTGAGTCCAGCCGCCTCGAAGATCATCGCGGTGAAGCCGGTGAGCACGCCGCCGCCGAGCGCGATCAGGACGTAGTAGATGAAGAGCTCACCCGTAAAGCGGACGAAATCCATGCGGCCAGCGGTCTGGGCCCATCGTCCACCGGCGTACGCGACCCCCACCAACAGCCAGAGCGCGATGGGGAGGTGCAGGATCGCGAGCGCCATCACGTGACCGCCGGGCGCGAGCGGATAGAGGTTCGCCACGAAGCCCGCGATGACGAATCCCGCGATGAGCCAACGCACGGTCCGCGTCGCGAGTCCACGCTTCCACACGAAGAAGCCGGTTAGCAGCGGGAAGACGAAGAACGGGGCGTTCTGCGCATAGAAGCCCTCGTCACTGTCCATCGACGCACCGAAAAGCCCCGGCATCTTCACGAGCATCGCTGCGACGACCGCGAGCGCGAAGGCGACGATGCCGTCGCGGCGCACGTCACGCGCGGGCGCGCCGCCGTCGCTCGAGGTCAGGACGAGCTGCTTCCAGAGCCGTTCGGAGTGTTCGCGCGCGAACTCGCGGGAGAGGCCATCAAGCTCTCCCATCCGCTTCACCGCCACGAGGAAGGCTTCATCCGTCGAGAGCCCTGCGGTGGTGAGCGCACCGATCTGCTCACGGAGATGATCCTCGAGTTCGGCCACATCCACCGCGTGCACCGCACGGCGGCGGGCGAGGTAGCTCCGCCAGCGTTCGATCTGCGCTTCCAATGGTGCCGTGAGCTCAGGGGAGGACATGCGTCACGCTCCAGCGAAGAGAGGACCTGCTGTCAGGAACCGTGTGGTGCCCCAGATGCCGCGCAGCGTCGCGGTGACCGCGTGCCATTGCGCCTGTTCTTTCTCGAGTTGCGATCGCCCGGTGGCGGTGAGGCGGTAGTACTTGCGTTGGCGGCCAGTCTCGGCGACGCCCCAGCGGGCCTTGATATAGCCCAAACGTTCGAGACGATGGAGCACCGGATAGAGCATCCCATCGGTCCACTCGATGTGTCCACCCGAGAGCTCGCGCACGCGCTTGATGATCGCGTAGCCGTAGCTGTCCTCCTCGGCAAGGATCGCGAGGACGAGGGGTGTGGACGAGGCGGCGATGAGGTCTTTACTGATGTCCATCGAAGCGAGGGCGTGTCGGTGTGCTTGTACGTTGAGGTACTATACATTGAGCCGCTATGTATAGCAAGACACCTCGGTGTGGGATAGCGTGACGAGACCTAGACCGCGATCCCGCGGAGGAGCCGACGATGCGATGGAAGCGATCAGCGAGAGCGTGGTTGCTCAGCGCGCTTGGGGTGTTCGGGGCCTCGGCGGCCGCGGTCGCCGCGACGACGCCTGCGGCCGCGACGCCACAGTTCATCTATGTCCTCCGTGTCGTGCCGCGCTTGTACGACGAGAAGGCGTGGACCGCGCAGGACAACATCGCTGTCGGCGCGCACTTCGCGCGCCTGCAGGCCGCCGTGCAGGCCGGATCCGTGATCCTCGCCGGCCGCACCAGCGAACCACTGGACAAGACGTTCGGGCTCGTTGTCTACGAGGCGGCGGACCTAGCCGCCGCTGAGGCGTTCGCCAGGGCTGACCCCGCAGTGGTGGCCGGGGTGATGACGGTCGAGGTGCACCCGTACTCGGTCGCGCTGCTGCGGAAGTAGCGCGCCCCCGTGCCTGGGGTAGCTTTCCGCGCGTGAGCTCTCCGATCCTCGACGCGCGATCCCCGTCCCCGTGGAGTGTGATCCGCTTCTACTGGCGTACGGCGGACGTGCGGCTCTGGCACTTCGCGATCCCCCTGGGCCTCGCCCTGCTCGCGAGCGCGTTCGACGGTGCCTCGTTCTTGCTGTTGGTCCCCCTCACGAAGGCAGTCGGCCAGAACTCGTTCGCCCCGCTCTACGCCTCGCCGTTGTTCGGGTGGATCCCCGGGATGCTGCCGAAGGCCTGGCTCGCGAGCGCGGAGCGCGATGCCATCCTGAGTATCGTGACCGTCGGCGTCGTCGTCCTCGCTCGGATCGCGAAGTTGGTGTCTGAGTATTTCCGGACCAACTACCTCGTCGCACGCACGGAGCGCTACCGCGAAGCGGTGGGGACCGCGACGTTCACGCGGGTGCTGTCCTTCGGGCGGCAGTACTTCGATCGCCAGCCGATCGGCGCCACCGACGCTGAAGTGACCAGCGCCGCATCGGTGATCGGCCTGCTCCTCGCCGCCGAGGAGATCGTGCGCTACACCATCGCGCTCCTCGTACGAGCGGGTGTGATGCTCGCGATCTCGCTCCCCCTCTCAGCCGCGTTCGCGGTGACCCTGCCGATGGTGGGTTGGTTCCTCCGGGCGCTCGACCGCCGCGTCAGCGCGATCGCAGCGGCTGGGTACGCTGCGGAACGCACGGTCCGCTCACGAGTGCTTGACGTGCTGGGGTCGATCCCGTTGATCAAGGTGAACTCGCAGGAGTCGGAGGCCACCCGTTCGTATGTTGACGCGATGCGCGAGCTCGGGGCGACGACGGTGCGCCGCAATCGCGTGACCAACATCCGCTATCCGCTCGAGGAAGCCATCGTGCTTGTGGTGATGCTGGCGGTGCAGGGGAGCGTGATGCTGCTGGCGCGAGAGTTCCGTCCAGGCGACCTCGCGACCTTCGGCGCCTTCCTCCTGATCGTGCAGCAGTCACTTCCCGACTTCAAAGCGCTGAGTGCGCATCGGATGCAGATGCTCGGAGAATGGCCGAGGTTCCTCGCGGTCGCACGGCTCTTCGCGGACGAAGGGAAGTACATCGTGCCCTCCGGATCGACCACGTTCTCTGGTGTGCGGGAGAGCATCAGCATGGAGGCGCTCACGTTCGGTTACGACCCCGGCGTGCCGGTGGTGCGCGACATCCACGTGCGGTTCCGCGCCGGGACGGTCACCGCGATCGTCGGCCGCACTGGGGCAGGAAAGACCACGCTGGTCGATCTGATCGCGCGTCTCTACGACTGCCCACCGGGCACGATCCGGATCGACGGCGTGGACATCCGCGACTTCGCCCTGCCGACGCTCCACGCTCGGATGGCATTGGTGAGCCAAGATGTGTGGTTGCTCAATCGGACGCTCCGCGACAATCTCACCTTCGGACTCGCGACGGTCGCTGACGATGCGTCGCTCCGCCGTGCGCTCGAGGACGTGGAGCTCGGCGACTTCCTTGCCGGACTCCGCGAGGGACTCGATACCGAACTCGGGGACCGGGGCGTGCGCCTCTCCGGTGGTGAGCGGCAGCGCGTCGCGCTCGCCCGCGCACTGTTGCGCGACCCCGACATCCTGATCCTCGATGAAGCAACGGCGGCACTCGACAGCGTCGTCGAGCAACGGGTCGCGCGCGCGATCCAACAACGTGCGGCGGGTCGGACGCTGATCGTGATCGCGCACCGCCTCTCGACGGTGCGGGATGCCGATCTGATCCTCGTCATGGACGACGGGCGGGTGGTGGAACAGGGCGATTGGACGTCCCTTCTGGCGAAGAACGGTCGTTTCCGCGCCCTTCACGACGCACAGTTCGGGGCCTCATGAGAACGCTGATCGCCATGCTCTTCCCACTGGTGCTCATGGCACAGGCGGGGCCGTCGGTCGGGCTAAGCATCCGACTCCCGGGAGCGGAGACCGTGGTCTTCGATTCGGCGCGGCTGTCGACGCTCCCGCGAACGGAGGGGCGTGTCACGCTGCACGGGGCGGCGCTCCGCTACGAGGGTGTGGATCTCCGGGTGCTCCTGCAGGCCGCGGGGCTTGCGCGGGTGGATTCGCTGCGCGGCGACGGACTGCGGCGCGTCGTCGTCTTCACCGGCGCGGACGGCTACTCGGCGGTGATCGCACTCGCGGACCTCGACGCCAGCATCGGCGCGCGGCGGGCCGTGGTCGTGGACCGCGAGAACGGTGCTCCGCTCGGGGGGGCGCTGGGTCCGCTCCGCATCATCGTCCCGGATGACCGCCGTGCGTCCCGCTCGGTCCGGAACCTCATCCGCGTGGACGTGATCGAGGTCCCGTGATCACCATCGTTCCGACGCTGGTCCCGATGGCGGCCGTATATCGTCTCGCGCGGACGGGAGGGCCACGGTCGCCGCGCTTCGCCGCCTACGTGCAACACGCACAGTCCAGCTGGGGCTTTGCCGCGTACAACCCGATGGCGGGCGACCACGCACGTGACACGGTGGACGCGCTGGTGGCACTCGATGCCGAGCGGATCGTCGCGGAAGAGGCGACGCGTGTGGCGGGCGTGCTCGCGTGGCGCGACCCGATCACGCTCGCGGTGGTCGTCGCGAGTCCCGGGATGTGGACCGACCGCCTGGCCACGGAGACGTTGCATCGCACCCACGGCGAGCGCCGCGCGGGCCATGGACTCGTGACGCTCTGGGCGCGGGAGGAGATGACCGCGGCGCTCGTGCGACGCGAGGCCGCCGCCGAGACGGTGCGGACCATCTGGCACGCGCAACACGGCGTGGCGCACACCGTGGCGACCGTCGTCGCGCGTGAGGGACTCGCGTATGCCATGGCGGGAGAGCTGCCGACGCTCGAAGCCGAGGTGGCCGATGCCGTGGCCGGCGCATTCGCGGTCGTACGGGAGAGCGACGCGATGGGTGATGCAGTCGCGCTCTTGTTCGGTGACGATGCCGCCTCGGCACAGGAATGGCCGACGATCGGTATCGCGGAGCGCGCGGGGGAGCGCTGGGCGGTGCGGCGCGCGCACGCCGCGCTCGCCGCGATCGGTGCGGCGGCGGCGATGCGTGCCGGTGCGCGTGGGATCATCCCGGAGAGACCGTAGATTCACACGATGCGATGCACGGGACGGGTCGTCGGCGCGGCGATGATCGCGACGGTGCCGGCACTTTCGGCGCAGGTGGTCGCCGGAGTGGTGCGCGACTCCGCTGGACGTGCGCTCTCGGACGCGGAGGTGATCGTCGAGCCCGCTGGCGATCGCATCCGCACGGATCTGAACGGGCGGTACCGCTTGCGCACGCAACCGCGACGGCAGGCAGTCTTCCGCGTGCGCCTGGTGGGGTATCGCTTCTTCGAGGACACCATCCGCATCCCGGTGATGGGGACGGTGGTCGTCGATGTGCGCCTGGCGAAGATGCCGCAGCTGCTCGCGACGGTGACGATCACTGAGCGCAACCAGTGCGATGCGACGTCCCTCTCAGGGTTCGAATGCCGGCGTGCGTCGGGCACCGGGTACTTCCGTGACGCCGGCGAGTTGCGATCGATGCGACCGCAGTACTGGGCGGACATGCTGGATGGGATGCCAGGACTGCGTCGGGAGTTCCGCATGGGGCCGTATGGCCGCGACTGGCGGGCGGCGGTGCGACCGAGTCGCTGTCTCGTGGAGCTCTGGAACGGCCAGCTCACGATGGAGGGCGATGGGAACTGGCGCCCGGACGATGTGATCGCGATCGAGTACTACGCGACGTATGCGGACGCACCGAGCACATACAAGCGATTCGCGTGGGAGCCCGGGAAGGAGCCCTGCAGCGTGATCGTCTACTGGTTGCGAGGCGCTGCGCCGCTGCGTTGAACCGCGCGGATAGAAACCTCAGTGCGGATGCGAGCGTACGGGGCGTGACCCCCACGAGGTGACGACACGGTGCAACCAGACGACGAGTTGAGTGAACGGCGCCGTGCGGCGCGCGTCGCCGGGATGGTCTATCTGCTCGTTGTGCTGAGCGGGATGTTCAGCATCGCCTATGTCCCCGGGCAGGTCACGGTGCGCGGCGACGCGGCGGCCACGCTGCAGCGCGTCGCTGAACACGCGATGCTCTACCGATGGGGGATCCTCGCGGGGTTCATCTGCAGCACGGCGTTCCTCCTCCTTCCGCTCGCGCTCCTCCGCGTGTTCGCCGAGCAGGATCTCCGCCTGACCGCGTTGATGGTCGCGCTCGCCGCGGTCAGTGTTCCGATCGCGTTCGCGAACGCGTTCCATCGCCTCGACCTCCTCGCACTGAGCGCCGCACCGGCCACGCTGACGCCACCGGTCACCGCCGGACTCGCGTGGCAGGCGATCGCAGGGGAAGCGAACGGGATCCTCGTCTCGAAGATCTTCTGGGGACTCTGGTTGATCCCCTTCGGCCTGCTCGTGCTCCGCTCGGCTGTGATTCCGCGAACGCTCGGAGTCCTGCTCGTGATCGGCGGAGTGAGCTATGTGGTCGATGTGGTCTGCCGTACGCTCATCCCGGAGTTTCGCGCGTTCCCGATCGCGGGCTTCGTGACGATGCCGGCGAGTCTCGCTGAACTCAGCACGTGCGGCTGGCTCCTGCTCGGCCCGATCGGCTCACGTCGCGCGTGACAAGAGGGGACCGTTAGTGCGGCGCGCGCGGCGCCCGTCCGGCTCGGATCTCCGCGAGGGCGCGCTCCAACGTGGCGTCCTTTCCGGCCCGTAGGTCGCTCGCGGTGAGCGGGACGACGATGTGGGGTGGGAGTCCCGCGCCTTCGAAGGGAAGCCCGTTCGCACGACGGTAGCGTCGGGCGCTCACCTGGAACTGCATCCCGTTCTTGAGGTCGAGGAACTTCGGCTGTCCCGTCGACCCCCAGGTGGTATCGCCCACGACGAGGGCGTGCGGCGTATCGGTGAAGGGTGCGACGAAGTCCTCGCATGCCGAGCCACAGCGATGGTCGGCGAGGATCACGAGGCCACCGACGAACCGATCGTCCGCGCCACTCGAACGCAGACCCGCGAGAAAGCCGAGGCGGTCTGAGCTGAGCGTGGACTTCTCGACGTCCAGCGAGCGTCCACCGCGGCTCCCTTGGAGGAGGCCGATGAGCCGTCGTGGCGTGTTGCCACCGCCGTTGCCGCGCACGTCGACGATCAGCGCGGGGGAGTGGAGGTACTCCCGTCAGATGATGGTGACCGCGCTGTCCTCGTAGAGTGCGGGCGAGAACCGTGGCACGCGCACATAGGCGATCGAGTCTTTGACGATCCACCGATGCGCGACGGGCGGCTGTCCGGCGCGCTGCGCTCGCACTGATGAGTCGCTCGGTTCGCCTCGCGTGACCGCCACGCGACGGCCGTCGCTGAGTGTCACGGTGAAGCGGCGCGGCCAGAGATAGTCCGCGAGCGTCCATCCATAGCGGCGCATCCGTTCGTTGCTGTCGATGATCCGCGGACGCGCTCGCGCGTACGCGGAGTCGATGGGACTCTCATCGATGTGCGTGATGACCGCACCGCGCGAGAGCCCCGGGATCTCGCTCCCGGTCACGGTCCATCCTTCTGTCGTCGGCCAGAGCCAGAGCCAGAGCCAGAGGGTCTGTCCGTCCGTGCGCGCCCGCCACGCATCCGTGAACCGGGTGTGGCCATTGCGGAGTCCCGCCGTGAAGGCGAGCACGGCGTCGTCGAAGTCGCGGCGGTCGGCGCGTTGTTCGGTCTGCGTGCGCAGTGCCGCGACCATGGAGTCGTATGACTGCGTGCCGAGCGCACTCCAGTGCGCGAAGTGCTCTCGCGTGAAGGCGTCGATCTCGCGGACGATGCGGCGGCGTTCAGCGATCGGGAGCGTGTCGCTCGATGTCTGAGCGCTTCCGGTCGTCGGACGCGCGAGCGAGGCGGTGGCGAGAACGAGCAGCGGGAGGAGGATGCGCATGGCGTAGGATACTCGAGGGACGTGCGCCGAGTTCTAGGTGGAAGCGTACACGACGGCGCTCCATATTGGAGCCGGGGATGCGCAGAAAGGTTGGGTCTTTCGGGGAGGCACATGACGCGCGCGATCATCGTGCTCGCGAACGAAGAGGAAGTCGCTGGGGTGAACGAGGAGTGGCTCCGCTGGTTCGCGGTCGATCCGCCAGCCCGACAGGGCGCCAAGATGCCGGTGCGGATCGCCGGCGTGACGGTGTCTCTCGCCGCGATCGCGGAGGGGTAGGGGCGTGCGTCGGGCGCTCCTGCGCTCCATCGTCGCCGCCGAAACGTCGTCGTCGGGCGCGACGTAGGCATGCACACCCCACTCATGGAGCGGCAAATGTCACGACGTCTGAGCGGTTGGAGCGTCACGGCGTTGCTCGTCACGCTGATCAACGTAGCTGGCGGCGCATACGCCGCGTGGCTTGGCGAGATGATGCATGCTGCGCTGCACGGGGCGGTGGCGATCGCCACGGTGTCGTTCTGGAGGTGGTGGACGCAACGGCGGGCCGCTGCGGCACCATCGGCGCTCGACAGCGCCGGAGCCCGGCTCGACTACCTGCAGCAATCGGTCGATGCCGTGGCGATCGAGGTGGAACGTTTGGGCGAAGCCCAACGGTATGCGGAGAAGCAGCGCGTCAACAAACCTTGAGCGGAGCGTTCGGATGCTGCGCGTACTCGTCATCGCAGGACTCCTTGCCTCGGTCGGTGCGACGTCGATCGATCAATCCCCATCGGGCACGCTGGTGCCCGCGCCCGCGATGCGGATGGCGCGCGCGGCACACACGGCGACCGCGCTCCGGGATGGACGGGTGTTGGTCGCGGGCGGATTCACCTCCGCGGCCGATCCAACGAGTGGCGCGGAGCTCTTCGTGCCCGGCGCCGGCCGATTCGCCCCACTGCCGCCGATGCGTGTCCTGCGACACAGTCACTCCGCCACTCGCCTCGCGAACGGGATGGTGCTGATCGCGGGCGGATTTGCGGCGGGGAATCAGCCGACGGCGCGGGCTGAACTCTTCGACCCGGTCGCGAACCGATTCGTCGAGACCGGTGCGATGACCGAACCGCGCTCGGGTCATGTGGCGATGTTGCTCCCGGATGGCCGCGTGCTGATCACGGGCGGCGTCGGTCCGGATTGGAAGTTCCTCGCGACCGCGGAGCTGTTTGATCCCGCGACCGGTCGCTTCAGCGCGACGGGTGCGATGTCGGTGGCGCGCGAGAGTCATGCGGCGGTGCTCCTCTCGGACGGCACCGTGTTCATCGTCGGCGGGCACCGCGATCGCCGCGACCAGATCAAGATCTACAAGACGTCAGAGCGCTATGACCCTCGGACCGGGCGTTTTCGGATCGACGGAGAGATGCGGGTCGCGCGCCACAAGCACGATGCGATCCTCCTGCGCGACGGGCGCGTCCTGATCACCGGAGGGTCGGATGAGCGCGACGGCGGCGGCGTCTTTTCCTCAACCGAGGTGTACGATCCGCGCACGCGCCGGTTCAGCGACGGGCCGAGGCTCGTGCGCGGACGCTACAAGCACCAGGGGACCGGACTGCTCCGACCCGACGGAAGTGTGCTCATCGCTGGCGGCGCCCCAGTGGCAGAGGTGATCGACGCGAGCGCGACGAGGAGTACAGTCGTCCCCGGCGAGGTGACGATGGCGGGGCAGTTCTCCGCGGTCGCGCCGCTGCCGGACGGCGGTGCCTTGATCACCGGCGGCTATGGGAACGGCACGGGCCCGCGTGGGTCCACCTGGAGGATTCGTCCGTGACGTCACGTCTCGCGGTAGTCGCGCTGTTCCTTGGCGCGGCCGCGTGCGCCACCCCGACACCGCCGCGGCCGACCGCGTCGAGTGACTTTCTCTATCTCTGGTCGGCGTCGACGGATTCTGCCGCTCCCGACTTTCTCGCGGTGTACGACGTGCGCGATCGTGATGGGAAATCGCCGTACGGCGCGCTTGTGACGACGATCCCCATTCCTGGTCGCCAGAACTGGCCGCATCACACCGAGCATGATGTCGCGCCGGACGGTCGGCTCTTCGCGAACGGTTTCGACTCCGGCGAGAGCTTCGTGTTCGATGTGACAACACCGGCCGCTCCGCGGATCGCGTCGCAGTTCGGCGCGGTGAACGGTCTGATGCACCCGCACAGCTTCTGGCGGCTGCCCAACGGGAACCGGTTGGCGACCTTCCAGATGCAGCACGATTCGCTCGGCAGCGCGCCCGGGGGGCTCGCGGAGCTCACCCCCGCCGGCGTCGCGGTTCGCACCGGGAGTGCGAACAAGGCCGGCGTGGACCGACGCATTCGGCCGTATTCAGCCGCGATCCTCCCGGCGATCGATCGCGTCGTGGTGACGACCACTGATATGGACGGAAAGGAGCAGACACGCGCCGTGCAGTTCTGGCGGCTTTCGGATCTCTCCCTCCAGCACACCATCGAGCTGCCGAACGGACCGCGCGGTGACGAGGGCGAAGCGACGGCTGAGCCGCGGATCCTCTCGGATGGGAAGACCGTACTCGTCTCGACGTTCAACTGCGGCCTGTATCTCCTCGACGGCCTCGCGACCGCAGCGCCGAGCGCGAAGTTGGTGGCGTCGTTCCCGCGGAAGGAAGGGACGAGCTGCGCGATCCCGATCGTGGCGGGGTCGTACTACCTCGTTACGGTGCCCGCCTGGAGTGCGGCTCCATGACCTTCGTCATGATGCGCGCGGCGAGCGCCTCGTCGGCGCGGGCGCGCTCATG
>JAIETI010000083.1 GCA_019745365.1 Gemmatimonadaceae bacterium
GATTGCGGCGCCAGTGGCCGGTGGCCGGGTCGGCCTTGACGCCGAATCGTGAATGAGGGAGTATCGAACTCGTGCGTTGCCGGGAGCCGTTCGGGTTGGCCCGGACGTTCTCTTCGTGGTTCTAGGAGCTCTCTTCCGTGTTTGGGGACTTGCTGATTGCTGCCGTCATCGGATTCGGTACCTGCTTCGTAGTGGTACCGTCTGTGATCCGCACCGCGACGAACCGCGGCTTCTTGGACGTTCCCGATCGCGATCGTCGCATCCACCAGAACCCAGTCCCGCGGCTCGGCGGGGTCGCGGTGTTCCTATCGGCGGGTATCGCGCTTGCTTCCACGCTCGCACGCGAATCGCTGGTGGGGACCATCGCAATCCCGTTCGGGAGCATGCTCCCGGGTCTCCTGTTGGGATGCACCATCGTCTTCATCACCGGCTTGGTTGATGACATCCGCGGCGTCCCGCCGCGCTTCAAGCTGTTGGCACAGACGGCCGCGGCCCTCACCGTCGTGTCCTATGGTTTTTCACCTCACACCGCTTCACTTGCGCCCGGCGGGACGACACTCGACGTGGGGACCGCGTTTGGCACCGGGATCGCCGTCCTGTGGATCGTCGGCGTCACGAACGCGTTCAACCTCATTGACGGAGTCGATGGCCTCGCCGGGTCGTTCGCGCTCATCGGCCTCTCTGCCTGCGTCGTCACGGAACTGCTTCTCCACGACCAGGTCGCGCTCACGCTGACCGTGGCGCTGTTGGGTGCCGTATTCGCCTTTTTGCGCTTCAACCAGAATCCAGCTCGCATCTTCCTTGGCGATTCTGGTTCAATGACACTCGGTTTCTTCTTGGCAGTGTCACTCGTGTCCGCATCCACCGATGCGGGCGGTGTGACGTACCCGCTCGTCCCGCTCTTCGCGTTGGCCTTCCCACTCGCGGACACGTTCATTGCGATCGCACGGCGCTGGCTCCGCGGACACCCGTTCAGCCGCGCAGACGGTCGCCACATCCATCATCAGCTCCTCGCCCTCGGCCTCTCTCCGCGACGAACAGTCGAGCTTCTGGGGCTGATCTTCGCGAGCGTCGCCGCGGTCGGCATAGCGATCTCGTTCGCGCCACCGCGCCTCACCGTGGCGCTCGCGATCGCTGGTGGTGTTGGGATGTTTGCGATCGGTCTCTACGGTCTGCGCTGGCTCCAATACTCCGAGTTCGTCGAGTTCGGCGCCTCAATGGCATCCGTCATCCGAAATGCTCGCACGGTCGTGCAGGAGAAGGTGCGCGCACAGGAGATCGCTGCGAAGATCCGCGCGGCTTCATCGCTCGACGAACTTCGGCTCCTGCTTGCTGAGCTCGTCAGCGATACACGCCTGTTGGACATCGAACTCGTCGAACTCTCCGAGGGGCTTCACAGCCACGGACCGCCTTCCCAACAGCTCTCGCGTTACGACGCGCTCCCGCTCCGTCTCGACTACCCGTTCGCATGGCAGACCACGAGCGGCATGCGCGAATTGGTCCTGCGTGTGTGGTGTGCCCGCCCCGGCCCGCATGGTCATGCCACGGCCGAGCGCCTCGCCGTTCGCATCGGCCCGGCGATCGAGCGCTGGTTCGCGCAGCACGGTTCCGGCGCGATCGCCGAGCCGGACTCGCTGACTCCGGTGCGAGGCGTTCGAAAGGTGAAGAGCATCTCAGGGCCGCATCGGCAGCTCTAGTCGCCGAGTAGATGGACAGCGAGAGGCCCCCGCCGACAGTGTCGACGGGGGCCTCTCCCACTTCGTCTGGCTCGAGCCCTTACTTGACCTTCACCCGCTCCAACTTGAACCCACCCGCCTCATCCCGGTGGCTCAAAATCGCCACGCCGCCCGCCGCAAACCCGACCAGCGTCCGCCCACCCGGTAGCTGCACGTGGTCGACCAACTCCCCCTTGCCGTTGATGACGTCATAGAGGGCGCCCGTCCCGACCGGCGTCGGCAGCGACAGCTGGATCCACAGAGTGCCGTCCGCGTCCGCCCGCGCCGCGTTCTGCGCAAAGGCCGGCAGGTAGTCCGGCAGCGCACTCGGCTCCACAAAGTTCACCGTCGGGTTGAAGGCTCCGGGGCCGCCCCCGCCGCCGCCCCGCTGCTGCGGGCCGCGGTCACCGCCGCGATCGCCGCCGCCACCCGCACGCTCCATTCCTGGCCCGCCCATGATCACGAAGGTCTGGGCTCCTCCGCCCGCAGCCGGCGTAGGTGCCGGCGCCGCTCCACCACCACCGCCGCCCCCGAAGCCGAAGGCCTGCGCCATCTGCTGCCCCGCCGCCGCGGGCGTCCCCGCCCCCGGCATACGCGCCCGCGCCGCCTTCACGGAATCGATCAGCGCCACCTTCTCTTCATCGTTCAGTCGGCGCCAGTTAAACGGGATCTTTGCCGAGCTCTCGGTCGTCCCGTCGGCGCGCAACCAATCGATGTGATAGTCGCGCCCACGCACGAGTGCGACATCGCCGTTCGGCATCACGGCCCACGTGTCTACCGTCGGGAACGGATTGATCTCCGTCGTGACGGTCACGCTTCCGTTCTCCCCGACGACCACATTCGGCCGCGGCGAGTAGGTCTTGAACCACCCCGCCGTATCGACGGTACGCGTAGAAAGGTCGACGCGCTTGATCGGCGCCGTGTCGGGGATCGCCGGCATCTGGAAGGGCTGCCCCGGCGTCGGCGGGCGGAATCCGCCGCGACCACCGAAGGTGAAGTTGTTTCCGCGATAGAGCAGCCGCCCCTTCGCGTCGAAGCCGGGCTGACCCTGCGCTCCCGCGAGGAAGATCGCCTCCTGCGCCACCGGGATCGACAGCACGCGCCCCATCTGCCCCTTCGGGTCGATCACCATCATCGAGAGCGACTGGGGGTCCACAAAGAGCGTCGAGTCGCCGCGATACGGGATCAGCCCAGCGAACTGACCGCTGTACGCGTTCGCGGTCGCCGCAGAGGTGTCCGCAACGACCGTCGGATTGCCGAGCGATTCATCGAACAGGAGCACCTGACGCCGCAGCGCGTCGTTGACCAGGAGCATACCCCCCGGAAGCGCGCGCACGTGGTTCACGGAGCCCAGCGTGGTCGTCGACGTGGCCGTGGGCGCACCGAGCTGGCGCGGCGCCGGGCGCCCCTGCGCGGCAAGGGTCGAGGTAGCGGCCGCGGCACAGAGCACGGCGGCGGAGAATCGGGTCATTGCAGTCGCTCGAGAGGAAATGGGGGACCAACCACTGCTTACTGAGTCACCGGAGGGGGTGGGAGGGTTCCCTCCGGCACAACGATTCGATGTGAACAGCAACCGGAAGGTGACGGCGGTCGGACCGGCCATCGCAAGGTTGCGCACGTGCAGCCGCCACCCGTCACCGAGTACTTCGTCAATCACGTCCTACGCAAGCGGCCATATCTCCGTAGGGTGGTTACGTTGGAGGATCGCCGCACGGTCCACAACGCATTCCCAGACCGAGGCTTCGGCCCATAAAGCTGCACTACCATCCCGCGACCGACTCCCTCCGCATCGAGCGAGCGAGTCAACGAACCGCGATCCCGTCGGTCGCGTTGACCAATCTTCGCGCTGACACCCCTCCGCTGAGCAGCTTGCTCGAAGGCTGAGCCGACTCACGGCGCAAGCGCCCCGACCGGGATGACCGCGACACCATCGTCACGCACGTAACCGACACCCGACGCGACGATCACACCCAACGTAGCAGGACGCCCAGCGGTCTTCGTGTCGACGCGTGCCGCGAAGGTGAGGAGACGAGCCGCCGCGTCATCGACCTGTCGCTGACCGAGCTTCACCTCGAAGGCGGCCCAAGCGCCTGCCGCGGACTCGACGATGGCATCGACCTCGAGCCCCGTTCCATCGCGATAGTGGCGAACCACCGCGTCGTTCGCCTGGCCGTACACTCGCAGGTCGCGAACCACGAGCGATTCGAACAGGAAGCCGAGCCACTCGAGATCGCGGAGGAGACGCGACGGAGTGGCACGCAGCGCAGCCACGGCGAGTGCCGGATCGGCGAAGTGTCGCTTCGGCGCGGACCGGAGGACTGCGCGCGACCGCAGGTGCGGCGCCCACGCGGGCTGGTCTTCGATGATCATCAGGCGAGCGAGTGCCCCGAGGTACGCATCGACCGTTGCTTCCTTCAGCGGCCCGGCGGCCCCGCCGGTATCGCCGGCGAGCGCCCGCATCGACACGGTCGTCGCGGTGTTCCGTGCCAGCGAGGTGAAGAGTCGACCCACACCATCGGGGTCGCGCCGGACATCATCGACCCGGCTGATGTCCACGCGGCGGATCTCATCGACGTAGTCGCGCATCGCGACGAGCATCTGCGCCTCCGTGAGGTGCTGATGGCTCGGCCATCCGCCCACGGCAACACGCGTCGCGATATCTTCGACAGAGAGTCCCGGGTCCGCACACGAGGACGGCCCCTCGCGCAGGAGCTCTCCGAGCGACAGCGCCCCCGTTGAGTGCCCCGTCTCGAACAGACTCATCGGACGCATGCGCAACCGCGTGATGCGCGCTGCGCCCGTGTGTCGCGTCGCGTCATCGGCTGGGACTGACGATCCGGTGAGGATGAACTGCCCTGGCTGACCACGGACGTCGACTGCACGCCGCACGTGGTTCCAGATCTCGGGCTCGACCTGCCATTCGTCGATCAAGCGTGGCGTCGGTCCTTCGAGCACCACGTGGGGTGCCAGCGTCGCAGCGGCGCGCGCGTTCGCGTCGACGTCGAGCAGCACCTCGCTCTGGGCGACTTGCCGAGCGGTCTCAGTCTTGCCGCAGGCCTTCGGGCCTTCGATGACGACGGCACCAGTGGCCGCGAGGCGTCGTCGAAGTTCGGAATCGACCACCCTGGAAAGATAGCTCACATTTCTGCCATTCAAAGGGTCATTTATTACGCCTTCAGGGGGTCAAATATTGTCGATTCAAGGGTGTAAATGCAAAGGCCGCCTCTCGGCGGCCTCGCATTCGAGCTGGGATGCCCCCCTACCGCATGATGAACTGCATCACCGGCCCGCCACCGCCGCCGCCCGCGAACCCACCCGGGAAGCCACCGCCACCACCGAACCCGCCACCGAACCCGCTCCCCGCGAACGTCACCGTCCCGGGGCGGATCGAGGCGAGATAGCGCGGCTCCAAGAACGACGCGATGAAGGGCGGCAACTTCCGCTTCTGCTCGGAGGTCAGCACCCCGCTCGCCTTGGGCGCGACCCGCGCCAAGAGATCGATCGCTCCCTCACGCGCCCGCTGATACTTCCCGAGCGCCTCGTCATGGCTGTAGCGGTCGCCGAGCGTCGCCAAGTACGTGGTCACCGGCCGCCAGATCGAATCAACGCGGATGCTGTACCAGCGATTCAGCGTCGCCAGCGAGTCCGCCTGCGGCCCCGTCAGCTTCAACGTGTCGGCCTGCCGCAGGAGCTGCGCGATGGGGTTCTGGATCCCGCCCGTGCCGTACATCCCGCGGAACACATTCGGGTCGGTGCGGTTCCCTGGCTTGGTGCGCCCACGGTCGAGCTGCTGCGTGAGGATCTGCCGCTCGCGCGTCGGCGCAAGGTCGAAGCGCATGAGCGCGGTGATCGTCACCGGCGAGCGGAACGCGGTCCGCCGCGGGTCCGTGGCACCGAAGCGCTCGTTGACCTCATACAGATACTTCTTCTGCGCCGGATCGAAGCCGCGCACATAGAGCAGGTTCGCGTCCGGGATCGCCGGCTGCCCCCACCCCTTCAGCCCGTTCGACCCGTGCAACAACAGGTCGGCGGCGCCCAGCGGGTTCGATACCTGGAAGCTGAGGTTCGCGCGATACGGCATCCGGATCTTCACCGGATTGAATGAGATCGAGAGATTCGCATTCGCGGTCCACGGCCCCTCGCAGCTGTTGCGCCCCGCGATGGTGCCAAGCTGGCGCTGCAAACACTCGCGCGCCGCCTTCGGGCCATTCGTCAACAACTCCATCATCCCGTTCGACAACGCGGGATCCAACGCGGTACTCGGCGACGCAATGAACGCACGATCGTTCGAGTAGCCGTCGCCGTTCACGTCGCCCGCGATGAGCGGCGTGAAGGGGTTCCCCGAGCGGAGGTTGGTGAACACGCCCACGCGCACCGCATCGAAGAAGTTGTAGCTCGCGTTGAGCATGATCTGATGCCGCGTGTCGCCACCCGAGCGCGCCGCGTCGAAGTCGAAGGGATTGCCGCCGGTGCTCTGGAAGCCGCGCACGATGTCGCGCGTGGCGGCGAGCACATATGATGCGCTCCAGCTATAGCGCTGACTGAAGCGCGTCGGCGAGAGCGAGAGCGTGAGCTGACGCGCCTCGCTGCGCAGGTCCGAGCGCTGCTCGGTGACGCGCGAGAACTTGGGCGAGACGATCGCATCGCGGCTCGCGATCGCACCCGTAAAGGGGACGATGCTCGTCGGCTGCACGAACACGGGGCGGCCACCTTCGCTCGCGAGCGTGAAGCGGGTGGTCGCGTCGACGTTGCGATCGATGAACCCCTGCTGTTGCTGATTGAGTGAGTAGGTGCCGTCGGCGGTCAGGTTGAAGCGGTTCTTGAGGATCTGCCCCGACCACTGGAGGTTGGAGCGGAGCGAGCGCGGCGCGTTGAAGTCGCGCGCGAACATCGAGACGTTTGGCGCACTGTTCGAGAACACTCCGCCGCCGGTGGCGCAGTTGGCCGGGACGCCGTCGGGGTTGTTGAGCCAGGTGGCCCACTGCGGCTGCGGCGTGGCGATGCCCGCGCAGGTGAGCTGCTGCAGCGCGGTCGGAAGGCCCGTGTTCACGATCGCGTTCCCGATCGACTGCGTCCCAAGGGAGTTCTGGAAGACGCCGATGCCACCGCGCACCACGGCGCGCGGGCCGCGGAACGCGCCGTCGAAGGCGCCGACCTGCGCGGCGGTGCCATAGGTCCACGAGAAGCCGACCCGCGGGCTGACGTACACGCGGTTGGGGCGCTCACTGTTCTTCACGCCGAAGAGCGATTCGACCTCAGGATTCTCCTGCGGCCCCGCCTGGAAGCGCTGTGCGTCGACGCGCATGCCGAGCTGGATCTGCACATCCTGCTTGGGGCGATAGCTGTCGCCGAGCGAGATGGCCCCATTGATCTGACTCGCCTCCTGGATACGCGGCGTGAGGTTGCGACTGTAGAACGCCGCGCGCCCATCCTCGAGGTCTCTCAGCGAGTTGAAGCTGTACTGCCCGCGGACATTGTTCGCGTTGTCGTTGTGAAAGCCGTCGTAGCGGAACTCCGACGTGAGCTTCAACCGATGCCGATTGTTCGCCGAGAACCAACTGAGCTGGTTGAGCGCTTCGGCGCCACGGGTCTGTTGCGCCGTGTTGAAGAACTGGTTGCCACCGAACGAGAGATTGGTCACGCCGCTCGTGCCATCTGGGAACACCGAGTTCACGCGAACGCGGCCACCGGGGAGGTCGAGATACGGGGACGCGTCGTTCTGCGAGAGGTTGAGCCCCGCGGAGGTCTCGGTGAGGATCCCCTTGGCGTAGGCGCTGTGCCGCCCCTGAATGCCGCCGCGGTATCCGGTGCGCTCGCCGCTCGCCGTGGGGAGCTCGGTGGACGCGAAGGAGAGCGGCTTCTGATTGTTGATATTGCCGTTGAACGTGAGGTTGAACGCCTGTCCGCTCGTGGAGGACGGCGGCGTGAAGTCCACGGCGCCGAAGAGCTGGGCGTTGTCGCTCAAGCGATCGACGGGGATCCCGCCTCGCCGCTGCGGGATGCCGAGTCGATTCACGATGGAGAGAAAGCGCGCGACCGAATCCGCGGTGACGCCAGCGCTCGCGAGTCCTTCAGCGCTCGTATTGAGGAGATTCTGGAAGTCCTGCGCTCGCCGTCCGAGCTGATACGAGACGTTGAAGAACGCCTTATCGAAGCTGATCGGGCCGGAGATGATCCCGCCGAGCGAGCCGTTGGTGAACTGATTGCCAAGCGCCGCCGCGGCGCGATCACTCCATTGCAGCGTGGGCGAGTCGAAGTTGAGCGACACGCCGCGGGTGAGGAAGTTGGAGCCCGCGCGCGTGCGGAGCTGCGTCTGTCCACCGGAGAAACCGCCGCGCGACACATCGTATGGCGAGGTGACAAGCGAGCTCGAGACGGCGGCATCACGCGGAAGGTTTGCGCCGCCGAAGCCGAGTCCGTTGAGCGTCGCGTTGTTCTGATCGGCGCCAGCACCGAGCACCGAGAAGCCGTTTGCGCCGCCGTCCTGCCCGGGGACGAGCTGCACGCCCGGGAGCGACGCCGCCATCGCGGCGAGGTCGCCCCATTGGTCGGCAGGGATCGCGTTCTGCGCCATGTTCGTCGAGCGCTCGCTCCCGGAGATGTCGGGGGCATTGTCGTTGCGGCGCACGCGGTCACGCGGGGCGAGCACCTCGACGGCGTCGAGCATCGTGGCGCTCACCTGCAGCTTGGCGTCGCCGATCAAAATGTCCTGCTCGGCGGTGCGCTTGATCTCGAAGCGCTTCTGTGCGTATCCGATCGCAGCGATCTGCACCATGTAGTCGCCGTCGCCGCCCGGGAAGGTGACGGTGTAGCGCCCGTTGCGGTCGGTGCGCGCGGTGCGGTTCACATTGCCGCCGATCGACGTCACCGTGATCCGTGCGTTCTCGACGGGCTGCGAGTCGGGGCCGATGATCCGGCCGCGGATGACGTCCGTTGACTGGGCGCCGAGCGCGCGAACGGCGCCGACGGAGAGCAGGAGGAGCGCGGTGGCGCAGGAGGCGCGCAACGCGCGGAAGCACTGGGGCAACGGGACCGTCCGATGAGGGAGGAGCGCAGGAACTGGAGGTATGACACCGCACTGGGCTGGGCGGTTTCCATACGCTCCTGCACTACAACGCATGAGGGCTATCTTTGTTGCAGTCAGCGCGTCCGTAGCTCAATGGATAGAGCATCTGACTTCGGATCAGAGGGTTGGGGGTTCGAGTCCCTCCGGGCGCATGGGGTGGAGCGACGACAGGAAGGACCGGCGGAACAGGAAGGACAAGGGGCGCGGCGAATAGCCCCTCCGGTGGTGTTCCCGCCCCCCCGTCGCTAGCTTTCTCCGTCTTGCCCGGCCCGCCGGGTTCCTTTCTCGTCCGCGCGAGTAGCTCAGCTGGATAGAGCGTCGGCCTCCGGAGCCGAAGGTCGTGGGTTCGAATCCCGCCTCGCGCATTCGCTGAGCCCGTACTCAGCCCATCGGCCCCTGTGGATCTCGCCGACCTTCGACGCCTCCCCACTCCTGAACTGATCGCCCTCGCCACGGGATTGCAGCTCCCGCTCGCGCCGAACATCCGGCGCGGCGAGCTGCTCTACCGGATCGCGCGAGCCACGATCGATCAGGGGACGCCGCTCACCGGCGACGGGGTGCTGGAGATCACGCCGCAGCACCACGGCTTTCTGCGCAGCGCGGACGAGAGCTACCACGCGAGCCCGGCCGACGTTCAGGTGCATCAGTCGATCATCAAGCGGCTCGCGTTGCGCACGGGCGACACGGTGCGCGGCCCCGTGCGCGTGCCACGGCCGCAGGACAAGCAGCTCTCGCTCGCCGAGGTCGAGTCGGTCAACGGACTCCCGGCTGCAGCGCTGCATGGACGTGGCAGTTTTGATGTGCTCCGGCCGCTCTATCCTGACCAACGCCTCCGCCTCGAGCGGCGCGATGGCAACCTCTCGATGCGCGTGGTCGATCTCATGGCGCCGATCGGGAAAGGACAGCGTGGGCTCATCGTCGCCCCGCCGCGTGCCGGCAAGACGATCCTGCTGCACCAGATGGCGAACGCGATCACGGAGAATCACCCGGAAGCGACGCTGATCGTGTTGCTGATCGACGAGCGTCCGGAAGAAGTCACCGACTTCAAGGCGACGGTGCCCCGCGCCGAGGTGGTGGCGTCGACGTTTGACGAGACGCCGAAGCGCCATGTCGCGGTCGCGGCGATGGTGCTGGAGCGGGCAAAGCGGCTGGTCGAGGCGGGGCGCGACGTGGTGATCCTCCTCGACTCGATCACGCGACTCGCGCGTGCGCACAACAACGTGACGCCGATGTCGGGGAAGATCCTCTCGGGTGGCGTCGATGCAAAGGCGCTCGAGAAGCCGAAGCGGTTCTTCGGCGCAGCCCGACGGATCGACGGCGGGGGCTCGCTCACGATCGTTGCGACCGCGCTGGTGAGCACCGGCTCGCGGATGGACGAGGTGATCTTCGAAGAGTTCAAGGGGACGGGGAACATGGAACTGGTGCTCGATCGCGACATCGCGAACCGGCGCATCTTCCCCGCGATCGACATCTTCAAGTCGGGGACGCGCAAGGAGGAGCTCCTGCTCACCGACGAGGAGAAGAACCGGATCTTCCTCATCCGTCACTTCGTGGGTTCGATGCCGCCAGACGAAGCGATCGATTTCATCTTGAAGCGGATGAAGACCACGCCCGACAACCGCGCCTTCTTCAAGGCGATGGTCGAGGGCGCGTAGGTGCGCGTGCTCGCGATCGACCTCGGCGATCGGCGCGTGGGGCTCGCGCTCTCGGACCCGATGGGGATGATCGCGTCGCCGGCCGGGTTCGTCGATCGCCGTCCGGGGAAGCGGCCGCCGCTCACGGCGCTCCTCGAGCGCGCGACGGCGTTGGAGGCCGACTGCTTCGTGGTGGGGTTGCCGCTCGACGGTGAGGGAGAGGAGACACCGCGGAGTGCGGAAGCGCGGCGGCTGGCGCTGGAACTCTCGGTGCGGAGCGGGAAGCCGGCGCACATGGTCGATGAGCGGTTCACGACCGCGGCGGCGCTCGCCACGGTGCGCGAGATGGGCGGGAGCACGCGTGGCCGGAAGGGCGATGTGGACGCGCTCGCGGCGACGAAGCTACTGCAGCTCGCGCTGCAGATGGGGATCGCGTCGCTTCCGCGCGTCGAGGTGCCGAGCGTACCGAGCGAGGAGCCCGACGCATGATCGCGCGTGCGTTCCGCACCGTGGCCGCTTGCGCGCTCGCGGGCGTGGTGGTGGCATCGTGCGGCGATGACGCGAAGGGGAAGGAGCGCGTTCGGATCCCGAAAGGATCGAGCTTCCGTGCGGCGGCGGAATCGTTGGCCGCGCACGGGTTGGTCGCCAACGCGCGCGTGTTCGGCCTCTATGCGAAGCTCCGCGGGCGTGATCGCTCGCTGCGCTACGGCACGTATGTGCTCGCACGCGGGTCGAGTTGGAACGCGCTCCTCGCGGACCTGCGCTCGGGGAAAGGGATCGTGCATGCGGTGACCATCCCCGAGGGGTGGACGTTGCAGCGGATGATCCCGGTGCTCGCGGAGGCGGTCGAGATCCCCCGCGAGTCGCTCTTCGCTGCCGTGCGCGACTCGGCACTGCGCGAGCGGCTCGACGTGCCGACGCCCACGCTCGAGGGGTATCTCTTTCCTGACAGCTACGAGTTCGGCGACAACGCGACCGCGCGCGATGTGGTGGCGACGATGGTCGCGCGTTTCGAGCAGGTGTGGCAGGACGAGTGGACGGAGCGCGCGAAGGCGATGGCGCTCACGCGGCACGATCTCGTGACGCTCGCGTCGATCGTGGAGGGCGAGGTCCGGCGCCGTGAGGAGGGGCCGGTCGTCGCGGCGGTCTATCTCAATCGCCTCCGTGCTCGGATGCCGCTGCAGGCCGACCCCACGGTGAACTACGCGCTCAAGCGGTTCCCGGGACGGGTGCTGTACAAGGATCTGAAGGTGAAGTCCGCGTACAACACGTATGTGAATCCGGGGCTTCCGCCGGGGCCGATCGGAGCGCCTGGCGCGGCGAGCCTAGAGGCGGCCGCGCATCCCGCCGACGTGCCGTACAAGTTCTTCGTCGCACACCCGGACGGGCACCACGAGTTCCGCACGACGTATCGCGAGCACCTGGCGGCGATCCGGATGGTGCGCGCGACCGCTGCGGGGTTGCGTGAAGAGCGTGCGATGCAGGCGGCGCTCGATTCAGCGGCGCGCGCGGCGGGGGCGCCGCTCGACTCGGTGCGGCGGCGGCCGAGGGGACGGTAGGCGGGTCGTACCTGCCGAAGTAGATTCTGGCGATGGGCCTGCGCTTCAGCTGGGATACCCGAAAGGCGGTCGCCAATCTACAGAAGCACGGAGTATCCTTCGATGAGGCGAGCACCGCGTTCGCTGATCCCCTGTCCATCACCGCCCACGACCCCGATCATTCGAGCGACGAGAACCGTTTCGTTCTTCTGGGGAGATCGATCCGGCAACGTCTGCTGGTTGTGATTCACGCTGAGCGAAACGAGTCGGAGATTCGGCTCATCAGCGCTCGCCTTGCCAGCCGCCGCGAGCGGCGCACATATGAAGAAGACGCCTAGTCGGGTCCGCGAGACCGCCACGATGCGCGAGGAATACGACTTCTCGGGTGGTGTGCGCGGCAAATACGCCAAGCTCTACTCCCGCGGCAGCAACATCGTGGTGCTCGAGCCGGACGTGGCTGATGCCTTTCCGACTGCGCGCGCGGTGAACGCCGCGCTTCGGAAGCTGTTGCGTCAGGCGGACGTGTCGACGCGCCGATCCTCCCGCAGCGCCACGGCACCACGCAAGTAACAGTGCCGCGGGCTCGGCACCCCCTGCACGTGCAGTAGCACCCGGACACAGCGCGGGAGCGCCCCCGCGACGGCCATCTCTTGGGCGCAGAGCATGGGAAGCTCGGTCCAGCCGAGTTCGCGCGCGGCGCGGGCGGGGGCGACGGCGGTGAGGTCCGCGGTCGCCGTGAAGACGGCGCTGATGAGCTGATCCGGCGCGAGCGCGTTCTCCCGGACGATGGCCTGCAGGAGCTCGGTCGTCGCGGCGAGGAGCTCGGTCGCGTCGTCGTGCGTGACGGTGATGGCCCCACGGATCGCGGTGAGGGATGCGGTCGCCATGCGGCGAAGATGTCGCGCCGCGCTAGCTTTGTCGATATGGCACTTGCAACGATCTCGACGCGCGGCGCGCGACGGTGGGACGGTGGGCATCCGTGGGTCTTCCGGAGCGACATCGTGAAAGCACCCGATGCCCCGCCGGGCGCGGTGACCGTGGCAGACCAGCGCGGGAAGACGATCGGCACGGCGCTCTGGAGCCCGACCAGCGAGATCGCTCTCCGCTTCGTGAGTCGCACCGGCGAGACGGAGCTCGACGCGGAGTGGTGGACCACGCGGCTCGAAGCCGCGGCGCTCCGCCGCGACTTCCCCTCGGACGTGAACGCCTATCGCGTGGTGCACGGCGAAGGCGACGGCCTCCCCTCGCTCGTGGTGGACCGCTACGACCGTTGGCTCTCGATGCAACTTCTCAGCGCCGGGCTCGAGGCGTTCCGCCCCGAGATCATCGAGGCGCTCGTGCGCGTGCTGAAGCCGCACGGGATTCTTGCCCGCAACGACGCCTCCGTGCGCGCCCGCGAGGGGCTGGAGCGTAACGTCGAGACGTTGATGGGCGAAGTACCCGACGCGGTGGAAGTGTTGGAGCACGGGGTACGCTATCTCGCGGCGCAACGCACCGGCCAAAAAACGGGGGCGTTCCTCGATCAGCGCGAGAACCGGGTGCTGATGGGATCGCTCGCACGTGGGCGCGCGCTCGACCTCTTCAGCTACCACGGCTCGTTCGCGCTGCATCTCGCGCGGCGCGCGGACACGGTCGAAGCGGTCGATGCCTCGGAGCACGCGCTCGAACGCGCGAGCGCCAATGCGGCGCTCAATGGACTCACCAACATCAGCATGGTGCACGACGACGCCTTCGACGCGCTCAAGAAGCGCGTGGAGGCCAAGGCGCAGTACGACACGATCGTGATCGACCCGCCGGCGTTCGCCAAGAACAAGGCGTCGCTCGACGGCGCCGTGCGCGGCTACAAGGAGCTCTTCTTGAAGGGAATGCGGCTGCTCGCGCCTGGTGGGGTGCTCTTCGCGGCGAGCTGCTCGTATCACCTCTCGAAAACGCAGTTCCTCGAGGTGGTGCAGCACGCGGCCGCAGACAGCGGGCGACGGATCCTCCTGCGCGCGCTCACGGCGCAGCCGCTCGACCACCCCGAGGTGGTGACGATCCCGGAGACGGGGTACCTCAAGGGCGCGGTGCTCGAAGCGGGCGACTGAGCTGGGTCGCGGTTCGTGGTCGCGGGGCGGAGCTCCCAATGGCTGGCGCTGGCTGGCGCGGCTCTTCCGCGCTAGAATCCGCGTATGACCAAAGTCGAGCAGTTGGAGCGAGCGGTAGCCGACCTCTCACCAGAGGAACGTGCGAGCTTCCGGGCTTGGTTCGCGGAGTGGGACGCGGCGGAGTGGGATCGACAGATCGAACGAGACGTGACGACAGGAGCGCTGGACGCACTCGCTAAGCGCGCGCTGGCATCCCATCAAGCGGGACGGTCTCGCGTCCTTTGACGCATCACGCGACCGAGGAGTTCTGGAGTTGCTACCGCGCGCTCCCGGCGGCGGTGCGAGCAGTCGCTGACAAGCAATTCGATCTGCTGAAGTCAGATCCGGCCCACCCCTCCCTGCATTTCAAGCAGATCGGACGGTATCGGTCCGCCCGGGTTGGCGCGCGCTACCGCGCCCTGGCGATCGAGGTCGATGATGGCTTCCTCTGGTGGTGGATCGGGACGCACGCGGAGTACGATCGACTCGTCGGGTAGACCTCCGCGACGATCCAACGCCCGACCGGGCGCGTGCCAGAGCGCCGAAGCGAACGGTCCCTCGCGTAGCGAGAGACCGCCGCAACGCGGCGGGCTCGAAGCGTGTAAGCGAGAGGCCGTGAGCCTCGGCGCTCAGGCACGCGTCCGCGCACGGATCCGTGCTCAGCGCCGCTGGCACCCCGCACACCAGTACGTCGTCCGCCCACCCTGCGGGAGCGCGCGGATCGGCGCCTCGCAGCGATCGCAGGGGTCCCCGGCGCGATCGTAGACATGAAAGCGCTCCGCCGTCGTCTGCGTGCGGTAGCGCGCCGCACGGCGGTGACCGTCGGCGAGTGCATCGCGAA